>CAZMZQ010000010.1:0-18266 GCA_964570745.1 uncultured Anaerolineaceae bacterium | reverse complement strand
CAGCACAGCTCTTATCATGAATATCTGTTTAAATTACGAAAAGTTAAAGATCAACTGTTTACCAAAACAGGATCTGCAATTGCTGAAGAACGGGACACTTTTTTAACAGAATTCTATGAGCAGCTGTTGGCAGAATATCGCGGTGAACGCTGAAATGCCTATTCGCTTTGCCTGGGCAATCTGATAACTTTGACGATCAGGATCCCACCCAGATAGCTGACTTCCGTTTTCTCAAAAATAACTGGCTGAGATTGTGCTGATGACGTTAATTGTCTTCTGGAATTTGGGTCGATGCATCAGTTTTACTTTTCTGAATAGCGTTTCTACCGGCTTCGATCAACGGTACTAATACAGCAGCAATAAAACCACCTGAAAAACCGTTGTTATACAGGTTTAGTCCACCATGAAGTGGTAACACCTGGCTCACCACGGCAATGTGCAAATAACCGGCAAGGATCCCAGCAAACACTCCAAACCCGCCTGCTATTGGAGCCAAAGTCGTGCTAAACAGTATAGGTACTATCGCCCCGGTGGTTTGCAGGTCCCTATGAAGCAAACAAGCAATAGTCGCCCCCAGCATCACAGGGATGCAATTCCGTGGGTGTTTTCCGAACGCGCCAAATCCTGCCACAGTTATCATCGCCCCAGCAATTGGTCCGTTAACCGGGCCACGTATAATCAGAACAAAGGCTAATGTAAGAAAGCCCATCACACCCATGTTGATCAGAGCCAGTCCACTGCCGTGCATTACTACGAAATCTGAAAGCAGGCGCCCGCTTTCAGCGAGAAGTTTGGGATAACCGCGTAAGCTCCACTTGTTTAAAATCAAACCAAATAAGAGAAAGCTGAAGAAAATGACAGAAACTAATATGATCAGCTGCATCCGGTGTTGTGTATCAATAATGCTGACCGGTTCGATTTCAACCCCGTTAATTCGCAAAATTGCTACCGCGATCAACCCGATTACCCCTGCTGTAAAGCCCAGGTTATACAGGTTGTAACCTTGATGAAAACGTAAAAAAGAGCTGGAAAGTGGGGGGAGCACCATTCCGATAATTAATCCTGTCAGAATAGCCAGGGGCAGGCTTGAAGTAAGTTCAAGATCGATCCCAAAGCCAATGTAATTGACCAACGGGCCGATTGCAGTGCCCATGAAAGCTTGTAGCAAAAAGGTTCGCATAGGTAATTTTTCTAATCGTGAATAGAGAGCTACCCCTAAAACAATTGGTATGGTGTTAAAGAGATTTGTACCAAAAAAGGCGAAACCTGCTGTTATCATGATCGCGGCGAGCAATGGCCCTGTGATAGACGCATTCGAGAAATGAATGATCATCAGCTCGAAAAGTAACACCAGGGCAACATTCACGAGTGTCGCCCCGAAACCTCCCGTTGCCACAAAATCAGTGAATAATTGGCAGGTTGTAGTGTTGATGCGAACTAACCCCTGAAATAGATTTTCGGGACTTGTAGTGAAAAAAGCGATCACAATCAACATCAACGCCATCGCGAAGAAAAAACGCATTTTCAGTTTATGATTATTTTGGATTTCCTGGTCAGAAAGCAAGTAATCGCTCCGTTTTATTTTGTTGCGCAGGCAATGCAGGGGTCAAAGGCACGCACAACTCTTCCAACCGCCCGGCCTAGCTCACTATCGATACCATCCACGCTGACATAGCGTTTTGCTGCTACCATCAACGCGCGGCGGATTGCCAGCATGTTGTGAACGGTGGGGATGATGAAATCCGCGCTTTTGATCAAACCATTTTTAACTTCATAATGGTGAAGCAATGGTCCACGTGGGGCTTCGACCAATCCATATCCAACGCCATCACGAGGGGTGTAGCCAATTTCGGTCTCACCATGTTCGAGGTCTTGTTCAAGCATTTGACGGGCTTTTTCAAGCGCATAGACGAGTTCAATTCCCCGGCAAATGTCAAAAAACATGATTGCGTGAGCAGGTCTGCCAAAAGTCTCAACAAAACGCTTCAAAAACGAATCTGCTTTGGGTGTGCCAAAAGAGTTGGTTAGGTTAATCCGTGCCAGGCTGTTAGCACGCATTATTTCCCCCCTAAAGCTGCTTATTCCGGCATATGAGTAAGCACTGTCTTCAACTTGCAGATATGATTCATATTCATGCGGATTGAAATTTTGACATTCCCGACCTTCCGGACACATTAAACGTAAACGTTTACTGTTAAGCCTGAAATCGTCTGCTTCAGTTGATGCGAGATAATAGGTAGGTTCGTCATCCCCCCAGGAGCCAATCCGATCACCCATTTTTAACGACAAATCCCAATAGATATCAACCAGTTCGCCAGCTACTGGCAGCAACTCGTCGATAGTTTTAATCATCTCGTCGGCTTTGGAACGAGGGATACCGCTTGTCACACCACCAATGGTAGTTTTAATCGGATGGATAAATTGACCACCTGCCAGGCTGATCAGGTCAGTGCCGATTTTTCGAATTCGCAGAGCCATTTGTGCCAGCGAAAACTGGCGCGCTTTCCCTTCTTCAGACTCGGATAATTCGAAAAGTGAGCTGGCATTAACGCGGTCGGGCATGGTGAATATGAAGAGAGAGGTAGCCTGGTTCTGGATTAACTGTCCCAAAAGCAAGACTTCACGAATTTCTTCTGCGAGCGGTGGCGGAACAACCCCGAAAAGGTCTTCGAGAGCCTTTACTGACGCAACCTGGTGAGCTGTGGAGCAAACGCCACAAATTCTTGGAACAATAACAGTGATTTGTTCTGCAGGAACACCACGGACATAATGACCGAAACCGCGCATTTCCATCGCCTGGAAATCTGCCCGGAAAACTTCATCGTCATGAATATCGATCACAACACGGGCATGCCCTTCAATCCGACTGAGTGGGTAAGTAATAGTAGTCATTAGATAAATTTATCCTTGGTACGAGTTGGCAGAGTTTCGTCCTGAGTGTAATCAGTGAATTGGTCAAGGAAGAGTGAAAGCCAGGGAGACTCGAGAGCTTCATTTATTTCTTCTTCGGGGATATCAGTCATACGCGTGAATACTTTTCGCAGGTTATCGAGCACAAAGCTGGGCTCCTTGTTAAGGTATGGGTTCGCTGGTCCGCGGCAGCCAACACAAGCATGCCCCGGGCGTGTGCAAAGAGCTCCGCAGCCACCACGTGTAGAGGTGCCTACGCAGAAATAGCCTTGATTAACCAGGCAGATATCAGGAAGAGTCACGCCGCTGCGCATCCCGGTGATTGTGGTTGGACGCATATCCTGCAGTTTCTTTCGACCACACTCCTGGCAGACGATGGAGGCGATTTTCACGCCCTCAATATCTTTCAAAGCGGTCATAAACAACTCTGGTGTTGGGGGACAACCAGGTAGATAAAGGTCCACAGTAACATATTTATCCAGTGGATAGCCATGTGGTAACATATCCGGCATCCTCAGCCTATGTGAGGACTGCACAAAAGATTCGCGCGCTGGATGTTCATCACGAATTTGAGCGACACCACCTGAAAGGGCGCAGGTGCCGACAGCGATAAGCTTTTTGGCTCTCGACCGACCCTTCAGCAGATTATGAATGTCTTCATCGGTGCGCACCCCGCCTGAAACCAATAAAACCTCAACATCATCCGGGATTTTGTTGGTTGTTACTACCAGGGGCATATATACAAGGTTGACATTATTGATCCACTCTTCAGAATTTAGAAGAGATACTTCACAACCCGAACAACCTGAAAGCTGAAGAACCGCGAACTTTGGAAGTTCTTTGTTGTTTTCCATCTGTTGCTCCATTCCACAGAAATTTTGGAATTACCCACCAATTATAGTAGATAATCCACAGTATATCGATATGCTTTCCACCAGTTATCCACAGAGAGAACAATACCAGCCCAAATTTAGGGAATTAAATGCAATAACCTTTGGGCTCGGGTAGAATATATGGATGAAAAAATGAATTAAATGGAGAACCAATGCAACAACCTACCCTTGAACAAATAATTAACTGGGCTACTGAAGCTGGCGAAATTGCCAAAAAGATGCAGTCTCAAGATATTGAAAAACACTACAAAGCCCCAACAGAACTGGTAACAGCTGCTGATACCGCTGTTGAAGAATTCTTGTTAAGAAAGATACGGGAACAGTTTCCAAATCACTCGATCAATGCTGAAGAAAGTGGCAAATTGGTACAAGACAGCGACCATGAGTGGTTTGTCGACCCAATTGACGGAACGATAAACTATGCACACGGTTTACCACTTTATGCCGTCTCAGTTGCTTATGCCTATCGCGGCGAACTTCAGATCGGCGTTATCTGCTGCCCAGGGCAGCGGGAAACCTATTGGGCAACAAAAGGCGACGGCGCTTTCTTGAATGGAGAGCGAATCCATGTTTCTTCTCTCGATAATTTACAAGAATCGTTATTGATTACAGGTTTCCGAAAGAAACATTTTGATACACCTAAATCCAACCTTCCAAACTTTGCCCGGCTCTCCCAGGATGTACAAACCATCCGCCGTATAGGGTCTGCTGCCATGGACATGGTTTACGTAGCCTGTGGAAGAGCAGAAGGTTTCTGGGAAATGTCACTCAACCCCTGGGATGTCGCTGCTGGGATTTTGATCATCCGTGAGGCTGGTGGCATTGTAGAAACTTTATATGGTGATGGAGAGCTGCTTCGGGGGAGCATTAAGCTTTTAGGTGCCAACCCAAAAATATTCCCACAAATGCGGGAAATCTTGCTTGAAATCAAACCTGAAATTTCGGAATAAACTCAGGTTCACTTAGTCAATGATAATGGTGTATCCAAAAAACAAGAAAAAAAAAGGATCTGCAGTTGACCGATAATTGCGTGGAACTGAATTTTGCCAATCTGCTCCTATTTATTGTTTTTTGTTTATAATTCCAATATTAATTATTGAGGTGTAAATTTGTGGAATTTATCCAACAAGCATTAGAAAACCCAGCTTTACTGGTGACAGTCATCCTGACGATTGGAGTAATCCTGGTAAATGGATGGACAGACGCGCCTAATGCCATTGCCACGTGTGTTTCAACCCGGGCGATCAAACCAAATCACGCAATTATTATGGCGGCTATTTTTAATTTTCTCGGCGTTTTTGTTATGACCTTGATCACAAAAAATGTTGCCATGACAATCAGTAATATGGTTGATTTTGGAGACAATTTTCAAGAAAGTTCGCTTGCATTGAGCGGTGCTCTTGCGTCTATTGTGATCTGGGCGACGGCTGCCTGGTATTTTGGCATTCCGACCTCTGAGAGCCATGCCCTTATTGCTGGTCTGACCGGGGCAGCAGTAGCTCATCACAACAATTTTCAGGGAGTCAATGCGGCTGAATGGTCGAAGGTTATCCTTGGGCTGTTCATATCCACTATCGGAGGGTTCATATTAGGTTGGGGGATTTCCAAACTGATTGAAAAAATCTTTAAATATCATGACAGAAGGAAGTTGAACCGAAAATTCAAAAACGCTCAGATCGGCGGAGCTGCTGCAATGGCTTTCATGCACGGTGCTCAGGATGGACAAAAATTTATTGGCGTTTTCCTGATTGGGATTGCCATGGCACGGGGGCAGGCAGTTTCAGTGGATACGGCGATACCGTTGTGGTTGATGTTATTGTGTTCAGCCGTTATGGCATTGGGGACTTCTATCGGTGGCTACAAAATTATCAAAGCAGTTGGTATGGATATGGTCAAGTTAGAAACCTATCAGGGTTTTAGCGCTGATCTTGCAGCAGCGATCACCCTGCTTATAGCAACCCTCTATAAAGGTCTGCCGGTTTCGACAACCCACACAAAAACGACTGCAATCATGGGCGTAGGGGCGGCAAAACGACTGCGTGCGGTTAACTGGACCGTGGTTAAAGAAATTGTGTTGACATGGGTTTTGACTTTTCCAGGCTGTGGTTTGTTGGGTTACTTGGTGACCAGATTACTGATTCACCTCTTCGGTTAAGGAGATATGATGGCAAGAAAAGATAACAATTATTTTAATATGTTTCGCGATGTAGCAGCTGATGCAATTTCAGCGGCTCACCTCTTGGAGGAGACGGTAAAGAATTACAACTCTGAAGAGATCGAACAACTGAATAAAACCATGCATGCGATCGAGCATAGTGCAGATCAGAAGAAACACGAAATGATGAAACTTCTCATTTCCGAGTTTATTACTCCGATTGACCGAGAAGATATCGCCAACCTGGCTCATCTGCTTGACGATGTGTTGGACAGCATCGAAGAGGTCTTCCAGCTGTTTTATATGTATGGCGTCTACACTATGCGTCCGGAGGCGGTGGGCTTTGTAGACCTGATCGTACGCAGTACCGAAGCGATGAAAGCTTGTTTTGATGAGTTTGAAAATTTCCGTAAATCAGATTTAATAACCAGTAAGATTGTAGAAGTGAACGTAATTGAGGAACTGGCCGATGATTTGTATATCAAGGCCGTCAGGGACATTTTCACCAATGAAAAAGATGCCATCGAGATCATGACCTGGATGCGGATTTTTGACCGTTTCGAAAAGATTTGTGATGAATGTGAACATGTAGCTGAAACGATTGGCTCTGTGATCCTGAAAAACTCCTGACCAATGCTAACGTAGCATCTCAAAATTGGTATTGACGAAGAAAAAACGTGTTGAAAAACAAATCAGGATGACAGTCTATTGTCATCCTGATTCTTTAAAAACCTAAGAACTCCGATTCTTGCCTCATTTTGTGTGAACAAAAACAGAATATCAGAATTAAGATCCGATAAGTCCTCAGTTATTAAACTTTCGTTATCGACACAAAGATAAACGGGCGGCGTTTAGTCTCCTCATTCAGGAACGAGATGCTCAGGTTTTGTATTTCCTTTTGCATATTTTTTGAAGGGGAGCTGGTCAGCCTGATAACCCGTTTTTGGAGCTCATCAAACAATTCTTTTGATTCATCCTGTGAGATAAAGCCGCGGCTCAGGATCTCGATATCTTTATAAGTACCGTTATCTTTATCCAGGAAGAGATTGACCAAAACAACACCGTCCTGGCTTAGCAGTTCGCGGTCGCGCATGGTTGTGCGATCCACATCGCCAACGCCAGTGCCATCAACAAAGACATATCCTCCCGGAATGCGTTCGCCAAGCTTGAGTTCTCCGTGTTTAAATTCGATCACCCGTCCATTTTCCACAAGGGCAATCTGGCGTTCGTCCATGCCGATTTCCATCGCAAGTCGTTTGTGCTGGCGCAGCATGCGCAGTTCTCCATGAATGGGGATGAGATAGCGTGGCCGCACAAGGTGAAGAAGAAGCTTCATTTCTTCCTGGCTGGCATGACCTGATACGTGTACATCCTCAATATCCGAGTAGACGACTTCAGCCCCCTTTTCCATCAGTCGGTTCACCGCGCGATAGACCGCCTCCTCGTTTCCAGGAATGGGATGAGCTGAGATAACTACGGTGTCACCTGCTTGTATAGAAAATTGACGGTTGGTTCCATTTGCAAGCCGACCCAAAATAGAGGTAGGTTCTCCCTGTGACCCTGTAACCAATAGGACAACTTTACTTTCCGGCATTGAGAGAGCGACATCTATTGATACCACCTGGCTCTCATCATAGCGCAGATAACCCAGCTCTTTGGCTATGCGGGCATTCTCTATCATGCTGAAGCCAGTAAAACAAACTTTGCGGTTGTGTTCTTTTGAAACATCGAGCACTTGCTGCATGCGCGAAATCAGGCTGGCAAAGGTTGCAATGATAATCCGCCCTTTCGCCTGCTGAAAAACGCGTTTGAAACCTGCTTCTACCACCCGTTCAGATTGCGTCCAGCCAGGAACTTCAGCATTGGTAGAATCTGAAAGCAAAGCGAGAGTTCCCCGGCTTGAAAATTCGGCCAGTTTCCAATAATCAGTAGGCAACCCATCGACGGGAGTGTGGTCAAACTTATAATCGCCGGTGTGGACCACTAACCCAACTGGAGTGTCAATCCCAATACCGAGCCCATCAGGAACCGAATGACAGACATGGAAAAAGTCCACCTTGAAAGGACCGATCTGGACTGTTTCGCCTGCGTGAACATCGATCAGGGCAACCTCTTTTGTGAAACTGCGTCGGTTGAGTTTGTTTTTTATCAAGCCGTTTGTCAGCGGAGCAGAATAGATTGGGGCATTAACATGTTCAAGGAGGTGCCCAATTGCCCCGGAATGATCTTCATGTGCGTGAGTCACGATAATACCGACAACCTGGTCGGCACGTTGTTTAACATAATCAAAATCAGGGATGATGTAGTCGATCCCGATCATATCATTATCCGGAAACATCATGCCTGCATCGACAATAAGAATCTGGTGTTCATATTCATAGACGGTCATATTTTTTCCAACCTCACCAAGACCGCCAAGTGGGATGATTTTTAGTTTTTTATCTTTCATTTAGTTTCCTGTTATTAAAGTATATTAACCGGCTTCAGACCGGAAGTAGTGTCAAATATTATGGTTTACAAACAAGCGAGATGGCTCATTTTCCCCATGAAAGTATAGCATAGCCTCAGGGTGAGCAATGTATTCGTAGAAGTGGTGAAGAAAAACAAACAGGTGAAGGATAACCCTTCACCTGGCTTGAGATTAACAAATATTGGGCCTCAAATTAAGACAGTTCGTCTTCCAACACCGGACTATCATTAATTTGTTCAAGCCCCTTCTTAATTTTTTTATAAGCCTTTTTTTGAGATTTGTATAGTGCCTTCTCTGCTTTTCTAGCTTCTTTTTCCTTGCGCTTGACCAGGCGTTCTTCATCTGCGGCTGCCAGGATGATCGCCGTGCGCAAAACCTGGTAAATGTAATAGACCAGGAATGCGATTGCCAATACCGCGACAACGATGCTGCCAATGTTGAGATCGTAGGCAACCTTATTGATTTCGAGTGGCCAGATGGTGCCACCAATCCCCGTAAAATATAGCACCGTGTTGAGGATAATTGCTAAAACACGTACTTCTGTGGGACCAACACCAATACTGGTCATCTCAAACACACCGGTTACGTGGGTTTTGAGATATACCTGGATCATCAACAACAGCCAGCAAGAAAGCGCCAGCATGGCGATATCAAAACGGACGATGCCCGAAAGACCGATACCGGCGAAAATGATCAGCGAGGTAATCCCATCAATCGCATGATCGACATAGTAGCCATAATTTGGTCGTTCGTGCTTTCGATAGCGTGCCAAAGTGCCATCCAAGCTATCTCCAAACCAGTTGATGATAAAGCCCAGGCTCGCAATAAAAAGCCACACGTTGCCCTTAATATCGCCTCGACCAACCATTGCATATGCAAAACCTGCTAATATCGAGCCTATTAATCCCAAAACAGTCAACATATCTGAATTGACCCAAGCAGGCATATTGCGGGCAAAAAATTGTAAGGCTGGGCGTTCTAATGGACCAAGCAGAATGTCATTTGTCCTTTTGTCGAGTTTTGCTCCATCATTTTCGTTTGTCATAAGTCCTCTTAAAGTAAATTTTCGATCAAAGGTAAAACTTCTGGCCAGACTGGATAAAACATAGCCCAGTCAGTTGCATATTTTTGGATAAAACCTTCTGTTGGCTTCAAGACCTTTTCGGTGTTTATCAAATTCTCTTCTACCAGGTCAGAATGCTTTTCCATTGTAATGGGTTCAGATGCATCAATAATAAAGGTCCCATCAGGTTGACGGGCACCACAAGCCACACGTACGATTGCACCGGTATCGAGGCAAAGACGGGTGTAGAAAGTGGGAATGGCAGCTGGGCGACCAAAAAAAACAGGTTTATACTTGGCCTCTTCAGGGTTGGTGAGGGGTCTGTCAATACCGGTAGCCAGCGCTTTGCCATCCTTCAGAGCCCGTTTGGCATTTCGAATGGCAGTTAATGAAATAGGATGGACCTCTAATCCAACTGCTGTTCTGAGCTTATTTTGTTCTTTATAGGCATTGTTGGGGTTGGGATAAGTGAGCACATAGAGAGGCACTTTTAACCAGCTCAGAGCCATCATAAAAAAATCATAGTTCCCAATATGAGGGCCGAGGATAAAAGTTGGAACCTGGTGATCGCGGATGTTACCAAAGGCTATCTCTGCCTCAGGAGTGAGGCGAATTAAGCCTTTCCCTTCTTCAGGGTGTTGATAATAATAGAAGTATTCAGCCAAAGATGTGACCTGCGAAATTAAAATTCGCTCGGTCTGTTGTTGCAGCTCTTCTTTATTAAGCTTTTCTCCGCTGATCACCCATTGATTGGCTTTAATGTTTCGAACCAGGCTGCTGGATCGTCGGGAAGCGACGATTTTGCCAATAGACTTTGCCAGTCTCCTCAGAGTGAAGAGAGATAAATTCTTCCCTATCCATAATCCAGCCCTGATGGCTGCTGAATCTTGAATAAATTCTTTGATTCCCATAGTACTTAATTTTACTCTATGAACTTAAAAACACAGTAATGTACCAATAGTTGTCAGTCACCCAACATGGGTGACATTTGTCACAAGTTCCTCGATAAGTGCAAACGGCGCACTATGCTTGAAACCAGGAAAGCGGCAGATGCCAGCAAAATGATTACCGGGCCAGACTGGATATTGGTTTGAAAAGAGATCACGAGCCCCAGAAAGCAAAAAAGGAAGCTGAGTAAAACCGAAGATAACATAATCGACCGTACATCTTTGAAATGGTTCAGAGAGATTGCTGGTGGTATCGAAAGCAGAGCGATCACCAGGATTAACCCAACCATCCGCATGGCAACGACTACGGTCAACCCGATCAACACTAACATCGTCAGGTATAAAAGGTTGACCGGCACGTTGGTAACCGTGCTAAAAGTTTCATCGTATGAGATTGCAAGCAAACTCCGGTAAGTAAAAAAAACAAAGGCAAGCACAAGGAATGCGATTAGCGCCATCAAATGAAGATCGCCTGATGAGACAGCTAAAATGCTGCCAAACAAATAACTCATCAGGTTTGCTTTGTAACCTGGGGTCAGGGAGATGAAAATGATTCCAACCGCCATACCAATTGACCACATAACCCCGATGAGCGTATCTGCACCTGATTTCGATTTTCGCTGCGCCATTCCCATGATAAGGGCAGCTGCCGTGCTGAAAAGCAGTGCTCCGATCATAGGGTCCTGACCAAAATAATATGCAATACCGACCCCACCATAGGCAGCATGGGCGATGCCTCCACTAAGTGAGACGATGCGGTTGAGAACGACCAGCGTTCCGATAACACCTGTGGCAAGGCTGATCCAAAAACTGGCGATCAGCGCATTGCGCATAAATTCATAAGAGAAAATGGTACTGAGATGATTAATCATGACGGACCTCATGTTGATGACCGGGCAAAACACGGTGTGGAACGCCATGAGCGATCAGGTCTACCGGGCAGCCATAACCGACTTCAATCATCTCAGCTGTGAGCTCTTTGTTACCCTGGTATACCAGGCGGCGGTTGATACAGCCGATCGTCTTTACAGAGCTTGAAATTGCGGTCAGATCGTGGGAGATGAGCAAAATTGCTATGTGGTCATTTAACTCTGTCAATAGGTCATATAGTTGATTGCTGGAGTGGCTGTCTACACTGGAAGTTGGTTCATCCAAAAGCAGGATTTTTGGCTCGGTTGCCAGGGCGCGCGATATATATACACGCTGACGCTGACCTCCTGAAAGCTCGTTGATTGTGCGTTTGCGAAAGTCTGCCATACCAGTCTCTTCAAGAGCGGTTTCGATGGCTTCTTTATCACCAGGGTTCAGGCGAAAATTACGCACAAGGTTGGAACGCAAGCGGCCCATGGCAACAACATCCCACACGCTGATAGGGAAATGCTTGTCTTCCACCTGGAACTGGGAAACATAGCCGATGTGCTTTCGCCCCCGGGCAGGTTCCTGACCCATAACAGATATCGTTCCTTTTTCTGGTTTGATTAAGCCAAGGATCACCCGGATGAGGGTGGTTTTTCCTCCGCCGTTGGGTCCAACCAGTCCAACAAAGTCATCCTGGAACATATCAAAGTTAATATCTTCAAGGATGGTATCGGCTTCATAGCCCGCCCAAAGATTATTAATTGAAATGACTGGTTCGTTTTCCATCTTCTCCTTAGTTCAGTGCTTCCTGCAGGTTTTCACCAATGAAAAGCATATTGGCTGGCCAATCGTATGCCATTGGGTCTGTCTCGATAATTTTTGTAATACCTGCATATTCAGCAAGCATCCGGACGTTGAGCGGATTGGTACCGGTTTGGGTAAAGAGGGTGTGAATACCGTAGGTCTCTGAAGCGTTCAGAATTTCGGCAAGTTCAGCGGGGCTGGGTTCCTGTCCATTCACTTCAACCGGGATCATCTGGAGCCCGTAAGAATCAGCCAAGTAACCCAGGGATGGGTGAATGATCAAAAATTGTTTGCGAATGGTTTGCGAAAGCGCCTGGCTGAGCTGACTATCGACCAGATTAATGGTTACGAGAACTTCACTGAGATTCCGTTGGTAAAAAGCAGAATTTTCAGGATCAATGGTTTGAAGAGCATTAGTGATGTTTTGGGCAACTTGCTGCATATTCTGCGGAGAAAACCAAATATGGGGGTCGAGTCCATCATGTTCGTCATCTTCAGAATGGAGATGGTCATCGATCGGGATACGGATGATTCCATCCGAAATATCGATCACTTGTAAAGTGCTGTTTGCATCGATGAATTTTGGGATCCAAACCTCCTCAAATTCGACGCCGGCTGTCAGGTAAAGATCGGAGGCAGCTACGGCAATCATTTGAGAAGGACTGGGCTCGTAGGTGTGAGGGTCGTCCCCGCTACTTGTGAGCGATTGGGTGTGCACGTATTCGCCGCCGATCTGATCGACCAGCCATTGAATCGAGGGAATGCTGACAGAAATATTGAGGTTGCCACCCTCCGTAATAATTGAAGCATTGTTAGTCAGGTTGCTGCAGGCTCCCGCAAATAGCGAAAAAACAAGCAGGAAGAGGAATAATTTCTTCAAGATAATTCTCCGGCAAGTTCGGCTTGCTGACAGTCAGGACAGAGCCCAAAAAGCTGCAAAAGATGATCGCTGACCAGGAAAGAGGTTTGCTCTTTTACACGTTCGACCAGGTGGTCAATGTCGTTAGAAGCGGAAAACTCAATAGCCTTGTGACAATTCTGGCAGACTATGTGATGATGATGTCCAATGGTGCTGAGCATATAACCAGGGTTTAGCTGAGGGTCGTAGACAATGGTTACCAACTTGAGCTCTGTCAGAAGTCCGAGTGTGCGGTAGACGCTGACCAGACCAAGATCGCAGTTATTCTGTTGTAATTGATGGTGGATTTGCTGGGGGCTCAGTGCCACATCCGCAGATTCCAATAACTCAACAACCCGCTTTCGAGGTCCTGAGAGCCGGTAACCATTCTGAGAAAGAATTGCTTTGTAGTCCATCTTATCCTTATTGAAAAAGTTTTTCAATTAGGAGGTTATTATAGCAAATTTTCATTCAGTTGAAAGTTGCTTTGTACAATTCTTATTAGAAAACCCGCCTGAGGCAATTCAGGAAGCGTTTTTTATCCCTGGCTTCTGATATAATCGCAAGGCTAATTAAATTGAGCAGATGGAGAAAAGATGGACACTGTTAAGAATGATAATGTTGTACAAATCGCATATAACCTGACCGTAGATGGTGAGGAAGTTGAATCTAATTTATTGGAATATCTACACGGACATGGGAATATCATTCCCGGGTTGGAAAAGGCGCTGTTTGGCTTGCAGGAAGGCGAACGCAAACATGTAGTGGTGGCTGCTGAAGAGGCTTACGGGGCTTTTGACCCGGCAATGGTTTTGAATGTTAACCGGAATTCGTTTCCTGACGATTTCGAAATTCGCCTGGGCGAACCTATGAATCTGCGCGATGCTTCTGGTAATGTCTTTCAGGCTGTTGCTACCGCTCTGAGCGAAGAATCGGTTGAGCTGGATATGAACCATCCAATGGCTGGAAAAGAACTTGAATTCCAGGTCACGATTCTTTCTATCCGTCCTGCAACTGAAGAAGAAATTGAACATGGCCACTTACATTATTCCAACGGTGGATGTGCAGGTTGTTCTTCCGGTGATTGTGGACCTGGCTGCGATTCTGATTGCTGCTGATGCTTAATCAGCTTACAAAAACGGACAGAATTTCTGTCCGTTTTTGATATATTCATTTTTAAGAAAAGAATCAACGGGTTATTAATATCTCTATGATTGGCCTATCAGGCGGGCGACTTCTATAACCACTTGTTTGGCTAACTCAAGTTCCTCAACAACAAGATATTCAAAGCGCCCATGGTAGTTGTACCCCCCCGTGAATAGGTTGGGCGTTGGCAAACCCATATAAGAAAGCCGGCTGCCATCAGTGCCACCCCTTACTGCCACTTCGACTGGCTCAATTCCAACATTCCGGTAAGCCTTACGGGCGATATCGAGGATGTGTGGATGGGGGCTGATCATCTCAAGCATGTTGTAATATTGGTCTTTTAGCTCCAGCTCAAAAGTCCCGGCGCCATAGATCTCCTTTATATAATCGGCTGCTTTTTGCATCAGGACTTTTTTCTGTTCAAATTTAGACAGGTCATGATCGCGGATAATATATTCCATATTAGCCTGGTCAGCCTCCCCATTTAATGTAACCAGGTGGAAGAAGCCTTCGCGCTTTTCAGTATTCTCCGGACGGTCAAAAACAGGGAGAAGATTGTGAAAATCGATGGCAACCTGCAGGGCGTTAATAAGCTTGTTTTTTGAATCCCCGGGATGTACGCTTTTGCCGTTGATCCTGATCGAGGCACCAGCTGCGTTGAAGTTTTCATAAGAAAATTCTCCGACGGGTCCGCCATCCAGGGTGTATGCGAAATCAGCGCCAAAAGCGGGTACGTCGAAGAAATCAACACCGGCTCCAACTTCCTCATCAGGGGTGAAACCGACCCGGATTTTCCCGTGAGGAATTTCAGGGTGTTTGACAAGGGTCGCCAGGGCAGACATAATAGCGGCAATGCCGGCCTTATCATCAGCACCCAACAATGTGGTGCCATCTGTCACAACCAGGGTTTTTCCGGTATGTTCATGCAGGTTGGGAAATTCAGCGGGAGAAAGCTGTGTATTCAATTCCGCGTTGAGCAAGATATCCCCTCCGTCATATTTTTCGACAACACGAGGTTTAACGTCTTTACCTGAAGCGGCCGGGCTGGTGTCCATGTGAGCCAGAAACCCAACAGTTGGTGTGGGCTGATCGATGTTTGAAGGCAGCGTAGCTGTCACATAACCATAAGCATCAAGGAGAACGTCATCAAGACCAAGTTGGTTCAGTTCATTCTCCAGCACACGAGCAAGATCGAGTTGTTTGGACGTGCTGGGATAGCTGGTTGAGTTGTGAGCAGATTGGGTGTCAATTTTTACATAGCGCAAAAAGCGTTCTAATACGTCGGTCATGTTTTCCTCCGGTCTGGTTTCCATCATTTTATCACCCGATAATATGAATGAGAGCAAATAAGTTAAAATAGTCACAGCATGAAAAGAAATAAGTTTCCAAACAACCTGATTATTATCTTACTGGCAATCAGTCTGGTGCTTATCCTGAGCTTTTTGCGCTTCAGCGAAGTCAAAGCCCCTCAAAACACCCCAGCCTCCAATAAAAATCTTGTTAAAACCCCTGTCGGTAATCAAACCCCTACCCCGCCCGGAAACGGTTTGGGAGACTATGGCGGTTACCAGGTGGTAAATCGCTATCCTCACGATCCAGGCTGCTATACTCAAGGTCTGATTTATCGTGACGGTTATTTTTATGAGAGCTGCGGTTTGTATGGTGAAAGTAAACTGCGTAAGGTTAATCCGGAAAGCGGTGAGGTTTTGCAGGAGGTAAATCTCGGGGAGCAATACTTCGCAGAAGGTTTGATTGAACTGGATGGCTTGCTCTATCTGCTGACCTGGCAGGAAGGAACTGCGTTTGTTTTCGACCTGGAGAGCTTTGAGCAGGTGAATCGCTTTACATACAGCTCAGAAGGTTGGGGGCTGACCAGTGATGGTTCAGCGCTGATCCTTTCGGACGGCAGCAACAAGCTTTATTGGCTCGATCCCACCAGCGGCTTTCTGATAAAAGAATCTCACATCCGTTGGCAGGGTCATCCAATAGATTATCTGAACGAACTGGAATACATCGACGGAAAAATCTACGCCAACATTTATCTTTCTGATCGAATTGCGATTATCGACCCCCAGACAAGCCTGGTCGAAACCATGCTGGATATGCGAGGGCTGCGCCCAGATGATAATCTCGCTAATATTGGTGAAGTCCTGAATGGAATCGCTTTTGATGCTGAGAACGGGCGTGTCTTTGTGACCGGAAAAAACTGGGCATGGATTTACGAAGTGGTATTCCACCCGATCGATGAACCGGTAATCCCCACACATACGCCCACAGCGACCAAAGTTACAGTTCCATTACCTGGCTTGATAGGACCATAAGCCGGGCTTCTTTCAAACCAGGCATACACTCCGAAATGTAAAAAGGTCCGTTTCCTTCAACACAGAAAGATGAGCTGACGATTCCACAAAGAGCTGCCTTTACAACATCAAATTCTTTGCGATAGCTTTGTAGAAAAGCCCCATCGAACACATCCAGCATGCCGGTAGGATCGTTCACCCTGGTTGGAAAAGCCGGCAAAATCCAACGTTTGCGCCCTATACGAGAGTGGACCATGACCGTGCCATCATTGGCATGAATAATAATGTATTCAGGTCCATAGCTTGCCAGAACCTCAGCGATCTCCCACAGATTAGCGCTTCTCCCCTGGAAAAGTTTTAAACCCTGGGCTTCGGTGAGCATAAAGATTGTCACATCTGAGAGTAATTCGCGGATATTCTCCCAAAAGATCG
This sequence comes from uncultured Anaerolineaceae bacterium, assembly GCA_964570745.1. Taxonomy (GTDB): domain Bacteria; phylum Chloroflexota; class Anaerolineae; order Anaerolineales; family Anaerolineaceae; genus Mesolinea. The sequence continues at coordinate 1,390 of CAZMZQ010000010.1, read as the reverse complement.
GATCCATATAACAAGATGCTGCCCGCATGCTCAGGGTGAAGACCAAACCGCCTTTCAATACAGAAGGCAGGATGCTGTGGGAGATGTAATCAATCGGGCTGATATGCGCGGCTGAAGCCTCCAGAAAGTGAGAAGGTAGATCGGTGATGTGAATGCTATCAGGTCGATAGTCGGTTTTGCTGCAATAAAAGCGATCAGGTGTTTTGTAGTTGAGCAGTTCCTGAGGGAAAACCAGCTGTCGGTCAGCAAAATATGAAATTGGATTCTCGAAAAAAGGTTGTTGTGCCCGGTTGTAAGTGACAAAAAATCGATCATCAAAGAGCTCGCTGCTTATATGGATACCGGAAGTATCAGCGCCGAGATCTTCAAGCAGCTGCATCCATTGTGAAGGGTATTTTTCGTTAACACGCGATACCAACCCGGGATTGCCCCCCCATTGCATAAAAGCTGCAGCGGCATAAGCAAGATTGCCGCCAAGTTGGTTTAGGCTTGGTGCAGCATCGGCTGGCAGGATGAATTCCCTGTTTAGGCGACCAATTAAAACCGCATCTGGAACGGAATTGAGTAGTTCGTCCAATTATTCTTCTTTATAAGAGTCAAGAATCTCCAGCACTTGCTGACGATACTTGTCCAGGTCGGGGGCGGGTGCTGGATACTCCATTTTCATATTGACCAGAGTGTCCCGCACGATCGTGGCGATCAGCAGGTTGCGATACCACTTTTTGTTACTGGGAATGACATACCAGGGAGCCCACTTCGTGCTGGTTTTATTTAGCATGTCCTCATAAGCTTCCATGTACTGATCCCAAAGTTTCCGGTCTTCCAGATCTCCTGGGTTGAACTTCCAATGTTTGTCTGGCTCTTCAAGACGAGCCAAAAAGCGACCAGCCTGCTCTTTAGGGTCGATATTCAGGTAAAACTTGAGGATTACAGTACCTTCGTCAACCAGCATGCGTTCAAACTCGTTCATGTGGTGGTAACGCTTTGACCAGACTTCTTCAGGCATCAGGTTAAGCACGCGGACGGGTAAGACATCTTCGTAATGAGAACGGTTGAAGATAACGATCTCACCTTTTTTTGGGGTCTGGGAGTGGATACGCCAGAGATAATCATGAGATAGTTCCAGGGGGGAAGGAGCTTTAAATGGAGCAACCCGCACTCCCTGTGGGTTGACGTGTTCGAATACGGCACGGATGACCCCGTCTTTACCACCGGTGTCCATCGCTTGTAGAACTACAAGAAGACGGTTTTTTCCTTCAGCATACATCAATTCTTGCAAAGATTCGATCTCTTTATTGACCTCAACCAGAGCCTTATGACCGTCTTTTTTCTTGCCATCAAATTCGCTGCTGTCATTGGGGTCGAAATCTTTTAGTTTTATCTTCTTGTC
>CAZMZQ010000009.1:22071-24602 GCA_964570745.1 uncultured Anaerolineaceae bacterium | reverse complement strand
GAACCGCCGGCACCATAGGTGACGCTGATGAAATCAGCCGGGATACCTCGCATTTTCAACAAGGAATTGTAGATGATATTGTATGAACTGTCTTTTTTTGGTGGGAAGATTTCCAGAGAAAAAAGTGTCTTTTTATGATTAAATAGTTCAGCGATGTTCATATCGTCTCCTAATGACCCCTATTTTACCCGAGAATCTCGATGCTATTCCCTAAAGAAAGGTCGTTGATTATCCTTGATGGGTTACCGGTTCTTTATTAACTTTTCATCATATATCTACGATAAAGATGTTTTGGAGCCCTTGTTTTGGTATACTCCAATTACTAAAGGTGCTGGAACTATGCACTGGTGATGAATTGATTAATGAAATCCCCGTCTGGTTATTTGCTGTCTGAATCATAGAAGCGGGATAGGCGAGACAGCAAGAATAACTGACTTCAAAACAGGAGGTATGCCATGGCTGGCATGAGTAAATTTACCCAAAAAGCAAAACGGGTATTGAGCCTTGCTCAACAAGAAGCTGAAGAAGTAAAGGCAAAGGTGATCGGAACCGAACACCTGTTGTTAGGATTAATAATTGAAGAAGGAACCGCGGCAAAGCGTGTTTTGGATGATCTGGGCGTTGAATTGGATAGCGTTCGTGTAATCATCAAAGAAATGCACGGAAAAGAAGAAACCGATGATGATAAGAGCCCTTCAGATTTGGGCGATGATGTCAAACGGTTGCTCGAACAGGCTCTTGCAGAAGCGCAGGATGATAAAGCTGCGATGGTTGGAACCGAACATCTCATTTTAGCCATGGCACGTGATGAAAACAGCACTGCCATGCGCGTATTGAGTATGCTCGGCTTAACACCTGAACAGGTCATAAGGCAGACTGTACGCGTGATGGAAGAATATCAACGCATGCAGGACGAAATTCACAAAGCTTCCAAACAAGATGAGCTCGAAAAAAGCGATGTAATCAGCCGCCGCGGTGTTTCACGCAGGAAAGAAAAAGACGAGGGCAAAACGCCCCTGGTAGACCAGCTTGCCACAGACCTGACCGCTCTGGCTGAAGGGGGCAAGCTCGACCCGGTAATCGGCAGAAGCAAAGAAATTGAACGCGTTATCCAAATTTTGGCACGACGTACCAAAAACAACCCGGCACTGATTGGTGAACCAGGTGTTGGTAAGACTGCCATTGTTGAAGGTCTGGCACAACGCATCGTTGAAGGAAACGTGCCCGCGCTGCTGTTGGATAAGCGGGTGCTGCAGCTTGATGTTGGCTCGATGGTAGCTGGCACAATGTACCGCGGTCAGTTTGAGGAGCGTCTCAAGCGTGTTATTGATGAGTTGAAGAGCGCTGGCGATATCGTCTTCATTGACGAAGTGCATATGTTAGTGGGGGCTGGTTCGGCTGGCTCTTCGGTTGATGCTGCCAACATCCTCAAACCTGCCCTTTCGAGGGGTGAACTGCAGGTGATCGGTGCAACTACAGCCAATGAATATCGCAAAAACATTGAGAGTGATGCTGCCCTGGAAAGGCGTTTTCAACCAATTGTGGTTGATCAGCCCAGCGTTGAAGAAACAATCGAAATCCTGCACGGCTTGCGACCTAATTATGAAGAACATCACCGTCTTACCATCAGCGATGAAGCCCTCGAGGCTGCTGCCAAGCTGAGTACGCGCTACGTAACCGAACGATTTTTACCTGATAAGGCTATCGACCTGGTGGACGAGGCTGCTTCTCGTGTGAGGATGTATAAAAGTGAATCGGCTGTAAGCAGTAAAGATCTGATGACAGAACTGCGTCAGATTCGTAAAGACCTGAAAGAGGCCCAGGCAGCTGGCGATGGCGATAACATCCAGGCGCTGATCAGGCGACAGGAAGCCCTTGAAGCACAGCTGCACGGAATGCAGACCGCCTGGAACCGTTCAGAAGCTCCGGTTGTGAATGAAGAAGACATAGCTGAAGTCATTTCTATGTGGACAGGCATTCCACTTACACAAATTGAGACTGAAGAGTCAGAACGGCTGTTGAACATGGAAGAAGAGCTTTCAAGATCAATCATTGGTCAGGAAGAAGCGATTACATCAGTTAGCAAAGCCATCCGAAGGGCACGCGCCGGCTTGAAAAACCCATACAGACCAATTGGTTCATTCATGTTCCTGGGTCCAACTGGTGTAGGGAAGACAGAGTTGACAAAATCGCTGGCACGACAGATGTTTGGAAGCGAAGAAGCCCTGATTCAGATTGATATGTCTGAATTTATGGAACGGCACAGCATGAGCCGCCTGGTTGGTGCGCCTCCTGGTTATGTTGGCTATGATGAAGCCGGACAGTTGACCGAGGCAATTCGAAGAAAGCCGTATTCAATCGTTGTTTTTGATGAAGTTGAGAAAGCTCACCCCGAAGCATTGAACCTGCTCCTGCAAATTATGGAAGAAGGACATCTGACTGATGCCAAGGGATTGAAGGTGGACTTCCGCAACGCTATTATCATCATGACCACCAACATCGGCGCAGACCTTATCCGCCGTCAGAGCGGG
>CAZMZQ010000009.1:4033-21971 GCA_964570745.1 uncultured Anaerolineaceae bacterium | reverse complement strand
GCCAAACGTTTCAAAGTAGGCGATACAATTAAGGTTGATATTGAAGAAAAAACCAATGCTGACGGCGAAACCGTAAAAAATATCGTCCTGAAAACGGTAGAAAACCAGGAGGAAACGGCAGAGCCGGAATTAGTCGAAATTTAAGCGAGGCTTAATGGCAAAAAGCTACACACGCTACGTTTGTCAGGTTTGTGGGAAGACGAGTTCCCGTTCATTTGGACGCTGTCCCAGCTGTGAAAGCTGGGACAGTATGGTTGAAGAAGTAGTCCTTGATAGCCCGGCCAAAACGCCATCAAAGGTCCGGGGAGTGAGCGGAACATCTCAGGTCAGGCGGCTGGCTGAAATTGAGGGCCAAAGAGAAGACCGTGTTCCACTCGAGATGGAAGAATTTGCCAGAGTGCTGGGCGGCGGAATCGTGCCCGGATCGATTGTGTTGATTGGAGGCGACCCTGGCATCGGTAAAAGCACACTCACTTTACAAATGGCAATGCAGCTTGCAGAAAAGGGCACTGTTTTGTATGTGTCAGGCGAAGAATCTGAACGTCAGATTAAGATGCGGGCAGTGCGCCTGGCTGAGGAAGAACGTCTGCCCGATAACCTGTTAATAGTGACCGAAACCAATCTGGGGGTGATTTTTGAACATATCGCATCGGTAACACCATCTTTAGTGATCGTCGATTCGATCCAGACAGTTACTTTACCAGAGATGGAATCTGCAGCTGGTTCAATTTCGCAGGTGCGGGAATCGGCAGCAAAGCTGAGGGAACTGGCAAAAACCACCGGAATCACAGTCTTTCTGATCGGCCATGTGACCAAAGAGGGAACAATAGCCGGTCCCAGAGTTTTGGAACATATCGTTGATACGGTTTTGTATCTTGAAGGCGAACATTTTCAGAGTTACCGGCTGCTGCGATCTGTCAAAAATCGTTATGGCGCTACCAGCGAGGTGGGAGTTTTTGAAATGCAGGAACGAGGCATGGTGGAAGTGCGCAACCCAAGTGAAGTCTTTTTGGCAGAGCGCATGATCAACGCTCCTGGTTCGGCCATTGCTGTGACAATGGAGGGAACTCGTCCATTATTGGTGGAGGTCCAGGGGCTTACGACACCAACCAGCTTTGGCAACCCACGCCGGACGGCAAACGGGATCGATTTCAACCGCCTTCTGATCATTGCAGCGGTGCTGACGCGGCGGCTGGGTGTAAACCTGGGAAACCAGGACGTGATCACCAACGTGGTCAGCGGACTGCGGATTAGTGAACCGGCAGCCGATTTGGCAGTTGCGACAGCGATAGCTTCTTCGTATAAAGACCAACCCGTTCGCGCGGATACTGTTTTGATTGGCGAGGTGGGTTTGTCTGGGGAATTGCGCATGGTAGGGCAGATGCAAACCCGCTTGCGCGAAGCCGCAAAACTTGGTTTTAAGCGCGCTGTGGTTCCACGGCGCTTGCGTAAAGCCGAACCCTGGCCTGAAGGGATCGAAGTTGTCGAGGCTCGTTCGTTACGCGAAGCGCTGAATGAGGCATTACTGGAGAAAGAACAGGAATAGCGGCTTGCTTTAGTGCAGAGCGATCTGTCCGGCAGCAGAGCACCGTGATTACTAGGTTGCCTCCTGAAACATGCTACTTAAGGTATCATTCTTGATTAATCGAGAGAAAGAGTTAAAGATGAAATCCCTGAACAATATCCCATTTGTTAGTGCCACCCGACGAAATCACGCCCTGGAACATGCCACAATGAAAATATTGGCAAACCGTTACAAGGGGATAAAAATGATGGGGCATTCAAACCCGACCGGTTTTGTTTTGTTTGCAGACCTGCCTACTGAGCTTGTGACAGACGCGGTACTGGAAGCACGCAAACGCCTGAAAGATGGGGAGAAGGAGCTGGCGATACATCTGGGGTGCGGCACCAACATGGCAGCGTCATCGCTTTTATCCGGTTCAGCGGCATTCCTGGTATTAATGGGTCTGAGCAATGGGAAAAACCCGAAATGGTGGCAAATTCTATTAGCTGCGGTGACCGCTGTTCCAGTTTACAATCTGAGCAAACCGATTGGTCCCCTGCTGCAGGAAAAAGTAACCACTGATGCTGATATTGACGGGCTGGAAGTGACCCTGGTGAGGAGTCAAAAAATAAAAAACAGCTTTATCCACTATATTAATACCCGGGCATAAGAAAAAATATGTCACAAGACAGCAAGCCCAGCCTCTACCTTCTGAGAGGAGATGACAGCACCAGGATAAAAGAAATCCTGTCTGGCTTCCAGGCGGGTTTGGGCGACACCAGTATGGCAGATCTGAACACATCGCGCCTCGCCGGTGAAACCCTGAGCTTCGAAGCGCTGCAAGCTGACATCCTCACCATCCCTTTTCTGGCTGATCGCAGGCTGATTATTGTCGAAAATGCCCGACAAATGCTCACAAAAGTTGCTAAAGATGACCAGGCGAAGTTCCTTGATCTGTTTGAACATTTGCCCCAAACCAGTGCGCTGGTTTTGATCGTGGACGATCAATTGAGAAAAAAGTGGCGTGAACGGGAATGGGTAAACCAAAAAAACTACTCCTGGGTTATCAAATGGATTGAGGATAACCGCCACAAAGGCGTGGTTATCGATTGCAGTTTGCCTGACGAAGAAGATATGACCGCCTGGATCATGCGAAAGGCAAAAGAGTTGAACGGCGGGGTGCGTCCTGATGCTGCCCGGCTGCTGGTCACATATATCGGTAATGACACGCTCATGGCCGAGAACGAAATTGAAAAATTGATCACCTATGTCGGACCATCCAGGGTGGTTGAACCGGATGATGTGATGCTTTTGACAGCCCACGAGCAGGAAGGCAGTATCTTCAGTTTTACTGATGCATTGGGGGAACGTGACGGCGTCAAAGCGATGCGGGAATTCTTGCTGCTTACCGAAAAAAGTGATGTTATGGAGCTCACTGGCATGATTTATCGGCAATTCAGGCTCTTGGTACAGGCAAGGGAAGTGCTGGATGAGGGCGGTGGAGTTGCACAGATTGAAAATGAACTCAATGTAGCTAATTTTGTCGCAAAAAAGATGTATACCCAGTCTCAACGCTTCAAATCAGGGCAACTTCTATCCATTTATGAACGTTTGCTGAAGATTGATGAAGAGATCAAGACAGGCGGTATGCCTGCGCTAACTGCTTTTGAGCTGCTTATCGCTGATCTCACCCGGTAAATTAGTTAAAGGAGTGAAATGCCATTTAATATCATTCGCAACGATATCGTAAGAATGAACGTTGATGCCATTGTTAACGCTGCCAATGCCGGGTTGAAGCAAGGCGGTGGAGTTTGTGGAAGGATATTTGATGCTGCTGGCGCAAAAGAAATGACAGCAGCCTGTGACAGTATTGGTTGGTGTCAGCCTGGCGAAGCTGTGATCACTTCTGGATTCCAACTGCCTGCGAAATATGTGATCCATACTGTGGGACCGATTTGGCAGGGTGGCAATCATGGGGAAGAGCAGGTTTTGAGAAGCGCTTACCGTTCGAGCCTTGAGCTCGCCAGTAAACACAAACTCGAAAGTATCGCCTTTCCGCTTATCTCTTCCGGCATATATGGCTATCCCTATGACCAGGCGCTGGCAATAGCTCTTGACGAGATCAACCGTTATCTTTTCGATCATGACATGCAGGTGACCCTGGTGATGTTTGATGGGACTGCCACAGCCCTTGGTTTCAAACTTCGGCATGACTTGCGCAGCTACATCGACGATCATTATGTAGCTGAACACCTTGATATCAACCGGCGCAGGATCTTCGAAGATTATTTGCCAATCTTGTCTAAAGAAAGTCCGAAGGAACCTGCAAAATCCGCACCACCCAGGGATAACCTTTTTATTTCAGACCAGTTAAACTTAGAAATTGCTTCGGAAAACAAATTTCATTTTCCGAAAGAAAAAACCTTTTCTGAGGCGTTGTTAAAACTTATTGATGAAAGAGGCATGACGGATGTAGAGACTTATAAGAGGTCGAATATCGATCGCCGGCTTTTCAGTAAGATCCGAAGCAATCGAAGTTATAACCCCAGTAAGTCAACCGTGCTGGCGTTAGCGATAGGATTAAGACTTTCGGAAAAAGAAGCCCGGGATTTGCTTGCCCGTGCCGGTTTCGCTTTCAGTCCATGTGACATGCGCGATCTGATAGTGCGCTATTTCCTGGAGATCGAAGATTATGACATCGCCCGCGTAAATGCAGCCCTCTACGATTTTGACCAGTTACTACTGGGTGTTTAAAATGTCGCTTGCCAGGCGACCACAGCAATAACCGGGGGAGATATTATAGACCTCAGATCAAGAAGGAGGTCTACAATGAACAGAACAGAACTGATTTTCATCCTCGACAGAAGCGGCTCAATGGCAGGGCTGGAAAGCGATACGATCGGGGGCTTCAATGGAACGATCAACGATCAGAAACAAATTGACGGGGATACCCGGGTAACCACAATCCTTTTCGACAACTTTTTTGAAATCCTGCACGACCGGATCAACTTGCAAGACCTTGAACCTCTGACAGGAAAAGAATATTTTGTTCGAGGCAGCACGGCACTCTATGATGCTGTAGCCCTCGGTATCAACAAAATCATAAACGTGCAAAAGCAAACCAAGCCAGAAGGCAGGGCCGACAAGGTAATCATGGTCATCACAACGGATGGATATGAAAACGCTTCGCGCGAGACCAATGCATCCATGCTGCATAAAATGATTGATGACTGTAAAAAAGAAGGCTGGGAATTTTTGTTCCTGGGTGCCAATATCGATGCGCAGGCTGCAGCGGGGGCGATTGGGATTGACCCGAGCCGGGCATCTAACTACATGAAAGATAAACAGGGCGTCCAGGTTCAGTATGAGTCACTCAACTACGCCATCCGCAGTATGCGCTCAGGTGATCATCTGCCCAAGGATTGGAAATCCAAACTGGATGAGGATAACAAAAGAGCTAAATGATAAGGGGATTAATGGGGGAAATTCAATAAGGGGTCGGGCTGGAGCATGTTCTGCTCCAGCCCTGACTTTAATCTGATGTTGTATTGCAGCCACGCTGTGATTATATTGGTGTCATGTCTCCGGGAATAAATCTTGATAAAAAAACCGCCTATTCGGCGGTTGTTGTTTGTTTGGCTGGTTCTTTGACAGTAGGTTCAGATTTGACAGTTTCAGCGGCAGGCTTGGCGCCGTTGCCGCCCTCAACGCCATCTTTGTGTCCAAATTTCTGACCAGAAGGAGATCGGTTGTCAGTGGCATAAAAGCCTTTTCCTTTAAAGACAATGCCAACCGGAGTGTAAACCTTACGCAAAGAGACTTCGTTACAGACAGGGCAAACTGTCAACGCGTCGTCTGTGAAGTGTTGAAATTGGTCAAAAGAATGACCGCAGTGTTCGCATTTATAACTATAAACAGGCATTTTCCCGTACTACTCCTAATTCAGAACCATTATGTTACCACAAAACGGTTGGATATAATCTTATCGCAGAGCAGTTAACTTAACATAAGAATATAGACGATTACAGCAATTCTCAATATGGAATGAATCTTTTTTCTGATATACCAATTCCGTACAGGCGGGTCCCAATCAGAAATCCGAATGTTCTCTGACCCAGAAAGACCCGCCCAACCCAAAAACAGCAGAATAACTCCCTGCGGCTTGAAAATTTGCCTCAAGGAGGGCGGGTTTAGCTGATTGGTCGAGATTACAAAGCTATTGTCCTGAACCCGCCCGTATATCTGTCATAAGCAATCCATAAGCGGTCATGCCCTGAACCCCGTGTACCGTCATTTTTTAGTCGAAATAATGTCGATGATGTTTCAATTGCTTGATGAGGATAGTTTCATATTAAGAATTGCTGACACGATTAACCTTTTTTCCATGTGCGGTTTGTTTGGTTGTCGCCCTTCCGCTCAAACAGAGCCGACTGTAACTAGTATCAAAGATGATCTTAACTTATAAATTATCGAAAGCCGAATTATCGTGAGGAGATTCTTTCAATTGTTTTTCTCTCCGGGGGTTTGCGATATAATCCGAATTGTTATGAGAAAAGAAATGGATGAAGAAATGCAGAAAGTTGCTTCTGAATTGAAACCCGGAAAAGATGAAAACAAACCTCCTAAAAACCGACGTCGAGGTTTGTTAATTACCCTTGGTGTACTGGTAGCATTAATCGCCATTCTTTTTGCGCTCTACCAGGTGCCGTCTATTCATGACCGTGCATATTACTACGTCACCTCGCTGCGCTCAGAAATCTATTACTTTTTTCGTCCACCTGCGAAGTCAGAATTTGAAATATCGGGCGAAACCACCATGGATGCGCACGTAGTAGCCACTTTGACTGCCTTGGTACCGACTCCCACGCTGACTCCTACTCAAGTCCCAACTTCCGGGCAGACATCTGCTGTTGAAACTGCCATTCCAACTGTAGTGCTGACCCCTACCCAGATCCCCTCGGTTGTCCAGCTGGAGGGAGTGATCCAGGAATATCAACGATTAAACAGCTGCGGTCCAACCAACCTGGCGATAAACCTGCGTTATTGGGGATGGGTCGGTGAACAGACGGACATCGAGCAGGTTGTCAAACCCCGCCTCGAAGATCTCAATGTCACACCCCAGGAAATGCTGAACTATGTGCAGGAGCATACCCAACAAGATGCGATCCTCAGGTTTGGTGGTAACATCGATTTGCTGAAACGCCTGGTTGCTGCAGGTTATCCTGTATTAGTTGAGCGAGGCTATGTTAATCTCGATGAAGAGTGGAGAGGCTGGATGGGGCACTATGGGGTAGTGGATGGATATGACGATTCAAAAAATGCAGTCCACATCCCTGACACAGTAAATGGCAACATCTGGGTAAATTATGAAACCCTCCAAAAATATTGGGACGAGTTTGCTGGCACCTATCTGATCGTTTTTCCATCAAATGAGCGTGAGATTGTTCTTACTATTCTGGGGGAACAAGCTGACCCTGAATATAATCTCAATTACACTCTGGAACTTTTCGAGGAACGAGCTGAAAATGCTGATCGTTCTGAGCAATATTTTACCTATTATAGTCTCGGCGAACTGCTGGTAATGAAGAAAGATTATGTCAATGCGGCTGCAGCTTTTGATAAAGCATTTGAAGTCTATGGCTGGTTACCAGTGGACGACCGACCCTGGCGTATGCTGTGGTATCAGGTTGGTCCTTACGAAGCTTATTATTACACCGGTCGATATAAAGATGTTATCAGCCTTACTTATAAAACTATAACCGACGTCAGTAAGCCGGCTCTTCCAGAGACCTTCCTGTGGAGCGGGAAAGCGAACATCGCTTTGGGCAACACCCAGACCGGCATTTATGATTTTAAACGCGCTCTTCAATGGCATCCTGGCTGGCAGCCTGCCATAGCCGAACTGGAAGCATTGGGCGTTAATCCAAATAATTAACCTATAATCAATAACCGAATAAGAGATTGATATGTCAAAATCGACCGATGAAATGAAAAAACAAATCCGACCTGCCTCTATCTGGCAAAAACCATGGTTTTACCTGGTGATTATTGTTGTATTAGCGCTGATTGCCGTAGCTGTTTTACAGGTTCCAGCGGTAGAAATGCGCGCTCGTAATCTATACTCGCGGATCTACTATCGCCTCAAACCACCAACTGAAAACACGTTTGGACCCTCCCAGCAGGGAACAGTTAGCGCTGAAGTGATTGCAACACTTACAGCGATGGCTCCGACAGCCACGCTCGAACCGGAGGCAACAGACAGCCAGCTTGTCCAGGAAACAGCTGCTGCTACAGAGGTGCCTGCCAGCACACCCATACCCGTCCCGACGAGTTTTGCCCTTGATGGCATGGGCTTGGAATATCAAACCATGAATAACTGCGGACCGGCAAACCTTTCAATGAATCTAACATATTGGGGCTGGACGACTAATCAGCAGACCACCGAAGCGGGTCTAAAAACCCATAAGGATGATCGCAACGTAATGCTGCAAGAAATGCTGGATTTTGCCGAAGAAAAAACGAATCTGAAGGGTCAACTTCGTTATGGTGGAGACATCGAAATAATTAAACGCCTGCTCTCTGGTGGGTTTCCTGTCTTATTGGAACGTGGGCATACCGACGATAGTGATGGCTGGATGGGACATTATAGTATTGTGACATCTTATGACGATTCCACACAAACTGTCCAGATTCCGGATACTTTGTTGGGCATGATGAGCATGACTTATGCTGAATTAGAACGAGACTGGTGGCATTTTGACGGTATATACCTGATGGTTTATCCAGCCGAAAGGGAACAGGAAGTTTTGATTCTGCTGGGTGAGGACGCTGACCCCGCCAAAAACCTGCAAAACACCCTGGCAAAACTGGAAGCACGCATTCAGCAAGTGAGTGGACAAGACTTGTTCTTCGCCCTTTATAGCAAGGGTTCGGTTTTAGTTGAGATGGGCGATTATCTGGCTGCTGCACAGGCATATGACCAGGCTTTTTTGCTTTACAACCAGCTCGATTTTGGTCTGCGCCCCTGGCGTATCACCTGGTACCAGGTTGGTCCCTATATAGCCTATTATTATTCTGGTCGCTATCAGGACACATTAGCTCTTGCTGATCAAACTATTACCAACACCAGTTTTGCCTCCTTACCAGAAACCTGGTATTGGGGTGGGCAGTCTGCTCTGATGCTCGGGGATAAAGACACCGCTGCGCGTTACTTCCGTAAAGCTCTGGAGTTTTTCCCAGGTTGGGATCTCGCAAGTCAGGGTCTGGCTAAGGCCGAATCCTGAACAATCTCAGAGGTTGGTCGAAAAAACTGAGCTTTTTCTAAAAAGGTATAATCCAGCTCATGATGAGAAATACAAGTAAAGAGGCGTTTCGTAAACGCCTCTCTAAACAAAACCGTTGGTCCAAACCATGGTTTTATCTGGTTTTACTATTCGCCGCAGTCTTTCTGGCTGTTTTAATCTACCAAATACCGCCAGTACACGAAAGGTTTTCATGGCGTGTCGAAAGCGTGATGGCGAGGGTTTATTACTTCTTCAACCGACCCGGAAGAGAAGTTTTTGTGCCAGTTGAAGATGAAACCGATCAAATGGTTGCAATCCAAACACTGACAGCTGGTGTTCCTCCAACCCCAACACCATCCCCAACCGAAGAGCCGACCATCACCCCGACTCTGGAATTCACACCTACACCCACAATTGAACCAACCGCAACGGCGACACCAAAGCCCTTACCACGAACGGTCTTGATTGAAGGTGTCCGGGTGGAATATCAAAAAGCCAATAATTGTGGACCTGCCAACATTTCGATGTTGTTGAATTTCTGGGGGTGGAAAGGTGATCAGACTGTTACCGAAAAGGTGTTAAAGCCATTTATTAAGGACCGTAACGTTATGCCCTACGAAATGCTCAGTTATGTGCAGGAGCACACTGAATACAACGGAATCGTTCGCTATGGTGGTGACCTGGAAATGGTCAAACGGCTTGTAGCCTCAGGTTTTCCAGTTTTGATTGAACGCGGTTATATCAACTCCCAGGAAGGCTGGATGGGACATTATGGTTTGATTGTTGGCTACAACGATGATACCCAGGAAGTTACCATCCCGGACACATATCTGGGTGTGATCAAGTTGAAATACGAAGAAATTGATAAATTCTGGGCTCAGTTCGACAAAATTTACCTGGTGGTTTTTCCGAATGAGCGTGCCCAGGAAGTCTATGATATTTTAGGCCCACAGATGGATGCGGAGTATAACAAGGAATATGCTTTTGACCAGGTGCAGGCTAATTTGTTTAATAACTCTGGTACTGAACTTTTCTTTGCCTGGTACTCCCGTGGTTCGCTGATGGTGGAATTGCAAGATTCATGGGGAGCCGCACAATCATTCGACGAAGCTTTCAATGTATACGCGACTTTACCTGAAAAAGATCGACCCTGGCGAATGCTCTGGTATCAGACCGGGCCGTTCTTTGCCTATTACAATATGGGACGCTATCAGGATGTTTTGAGCCTGGCGAAGCAAACACTTACCGAAGCCAAAGAAGATGCCCTGCCCGAGAGCTGGGTATGGAAAGGCAGAGCCGAGGTGAAGCTAGGCTTGCGGGATGATGCCATCGCCAGCTTTAGGCGGGCCCTTTACTGGCACCCCGGTTGGTGGGTGGCTGAAGATGAACTGACTAATCTAGGAGTCCCCTTGCCGTAAAAGGTTTTGTTATGAGTGGTGTCAGCAATTTCAATGCTAAAACCTGGGACCAATGGAGCCAGGAAGGTTCTGTCTGGACGCGGCCCTATACCCCCGAGCAGTTTGCCAGGGCAAAAACCAACGATATTAACCTGATTCTAACTCCGATAAAAGCGGTTCCTTTATGGTGGTTTGAGGGTCTGGGCAGGCGCGTGTTAGGCTTGGCAAGCGGGGGAGGTCAGCAGGGACCGGAACTGACAGCGCATGGTTATGAAGTCACGATTTTGGACATGTCAGATCAACAGCTGCAATCTGACCGGATGGTCGCCCGACGCGAAGGCTATTCGATCAACCTGGTCAAGGCTGATATGACCATCCAGTTTCCTTTTCCCGATAACTTTTTTGATTTTATTGTTCATCCGGTTTCGAATTGTTATGTCGAAGATATTGAACACGTCTGGCGGGAGGCTTACCGAGTGCTTAAACCAGGTGGTTGTCTGATGTCTGGCTGGACGAACCCGATCATGTACATGGTGGATGATGAAGCGCTGTCTTCGGAAGATGTTCCTCTTGAGATCAAATATGCGCTGCCTTATAATAGCCGCCTTGAAGAGCTAAAAGGGGTGAGGGTTACAACGGCAGATGGATATCAATTTAGCCATACTCTTGATACTCAGATTGGCGGACAACTTCGGGCAGGGTTCCTTTTAAAAGATTTCTACGAAGACAGCGAGGAAGACAACCGGCTTGGTGGATATTGCAGCCTATACGCTGCTACCTTGGCGATTAAGCCCCTAAATTGACCCTCCACAATGGGTGGTCATCCCAGATGCTAAACAAGATCTCCGCAAACCTTTTCTAACGCTATTTCTTTTCCCGAAAATTGTTGAGAATATTCTGGCTGGGCATTAAGATAGCTTTTTGTTCGCAAACACTCTTGCAAAAACAGCAGCCAACCATACATAAAAAGGGTTCTGAAACCCAGATCCTGCCATCTTCGTCCTGCTCAAAGACGTTTCTTGCGCACAGTTCCAGGCAAGCGCCGCAATTGTTGCACAATTTGCTGGAAATTGTTGGAAACCAGGGGATTTGCTCGCGAGGAAAGCCCCGCCAGGTTCCATATTCGCGAGCGACCGTAGCTTTGCCGCTTTTACGTTTGCGAAAATAGTGTTGATACTCCTGAGAGAGGATGTGCATATAGCTTTGCGATGCCGATTTGGGGACAAAATTATGTTCTCTGACTCCTTCAAGAACCACCCCGGGTGTTTCTGAGGCGTCAGGATGAACTCCAGCGTCAAAAAGACGTGAAAATAGTTCTTCCAAGCCAAGCAGCCCGGTCGGCAGACCATCGATATTGAGCATTCGGTAGCTGAGCGCCATAGATTATTTTTTTTACAAAGGGACTACTTTTCCAAACATTCTGCAGCAGCCTGCTTGAGGTGCCCGACCATTGCAGTCAGCCCGTTGCTGCGCTGAGAGGAGATATGCCGCCATAAACCCAGGGTCTCAAAGAAACCCAGGTTTGCCTGCAGCACAGCTTCTGCCGGTTGGTCGTTGAGGGTTTGGTTGAGAACGGCGACCATACCTTTTACCACCATCGAGTCGCTGTCGGCACTGAAATGGAGCTTGCCATCTTTGCAGTTGATCTCAAACCATACGCTGGATTGGCAGCCCTGCACGAGCCTGTCGTCAGTTTTCAGTGTCGGGTCCATTGTGGGCATATCCTGACCCAACTCGATCAGATATTCATATTTTTCTTCCCAGTTTTCTAACATATCAAAATCTTCGATCAGGGCTTGTTCGATTTCTTTTATACTGGCTTTTTCGATCATCTTACCTCCTGATCATGCGGATGACACGTCGAATTCCGTGGGCGAGCGCATCGAGGTCTTCCTGTGTGTTGTAGAGGGCGAGCGAGGCGCGAACAGTTCCTGAAATATGCAGAGCGTCCATTATTGGCTGTGTGCAGTGCTGCCCGGTACGGACGGCGATACCTCTGGCATCAAGCAGGATGCCCATATCGTAATGCTGGATCCCATCAACATTGAATGGAATGATGGCAGAGCGCTGTTTTGGATTGCCATAGATTTTCAATCCTTCGATATCTTCAAGCAATCTCAAACCATAGTTGAGCAAGTCTTCTTCATAAGCTTGCAGCAGGGTGAAATCGAACAGGTTGAGATAATCTATGGCGGCACCCAGTCCGACCACATCGGCGACATTAGGCGTGCCGGCTTCAAATTTGTATGGAAGTACGTTGAAGGTGACCTCCTGAGGGGTAACCTGGTTGATCATTTCGCCGCCTGATTGATAGGGAGGCAACTTTTCGAGCCAACTTTCTTTGCCGTAAAGCACGCCAGTACCCATTGGTGCATACATTTTGTGGCCTGAAAAGGCGTAAAAATCGGCATCAATGGACTGAACATCATGAGGCATATGCTGAACTGCCTGGGCTCCATCCACCAAAATCGGCACCCCTGCGCTGTGGGCAATCTTCACAATCTCCTGGATTGGGTTTACTGTGCCAAGCGAATTAGAAACGTGGTTAATTGCAATGATGCGGGTTTTATCGTTGATCATTGATTTAAAGATTTCCAGGTCCAACTCACCTTTTTCGTCAAAAGGAATCACTAAAAATTTCGCCTCGTGCTTCTGACACATTAGCTGCCAGGGCACATAATTGCTATGGTGTTCTAGTTGACTTACCAGGATCTCATCCCCTGGTTTAACAAAAGCTTCTCCAAAGCTATGCGCAACCAGATTGATTGATTCGGTAGCTCCACTGGTGAAAACAATTTCGTTTGTTGAAGAAGCATTGATGTAATTAGCGACCTTTTTTCGAACATTCTCGTAAGCTTCAGTAGCATGTACTGCCAGTGTGTGATTGCCCCGGTGGATATTGGCGTTAATTGTAGTGTAATACCGACTGATCGCGTCAATAACACACTGAGGTTTTTGGGTGGTGGCGGCATTGTCCAGATAAACGAGGGGTTGATCGTTAACAGTCTGGTTGAGAATAGGAAAATCGCCTCTGGCAGTGAGGATGTCTTTGCTCATATGTAAATCCTTTTAGTGATTTGATTTTACCATTGCGAGCTTTACAAGTGCAGGCTGCATTGAACAACGAACCCCAATTCCAACGCAACTGGCGTTTGCTGGATTGATCTGGTGTATGTTTGAAAAAAGAATATTAACTATTCGATTAAAGATTTTGGCTTAACGGTGGACTATAATCATTAACAAGGATATGTTTACAGAATAGGGTCATTTTTTGATCGCACCACAGAGGTTAGAATGGCAGAAAAGATTTTAGTTGTCGATGATGAGGTCTCCCTTCAGGAATCGTTGACCTATAAGTTAAAAAAAGAGGGTTATCAGGTTGAAGTGGCGGGCGATGGATTGGTAGCTCTCGATTTAGCGCGTTCAACAAATCCAGACCTGATAATTCTGGATGTCATGCTGCCTGGCATGGATGGTTTTGAAGTGTGCCGGATTCTTCGCCAGGAGACTAATATCCCTGTGCTCATGCTTACCGCCCGTGATGACGAAGTTGATCGCGTGGTCGGTTTAGAGGTTGGTGCTGATGACTACCTGCCCAAGCCTTTTAGTATGCGGGAACTGATCGCAAGGGTTAAGGCTTTGCTGCGCCGTGTTCGCATGATGCGCGATGAAGTTAATGCTGCCGTCCAGGAGGGACATATTCCCCAGGTTATGACTTTTGACAACCTGGAAATAGATCTTTCCCGCAGGGAAGTGCGCCTGGACGATGAAGTTGTTCCTTGTAAACCAAAAGAATTTGAACTTCTTACCTTTATGGGTCAACATAAAGGACGGGTACTTTCACGTGATTTTATCCTGGAAAGGGTATGGGGCTGGGGTTTCGTTGGAGACTCACGTACAGTTGATGTGCATATCCGCTGGCTGAGGGAGAAGATTGAAAAAACCCCAGAGAAGCCAGTAAGGATTATTACGGTAAGAGGAGCCGGCTATCGCTTTGAAGGGTAGCGACAAAAGAAAGATATGAAACCGCGATTCCACCGCCGGATACTCTGGCCCTTTGTTCTAATCCTTGTTCTGAGTCTGGTGGCATTCTTCTTTTTATACCCTTCGGTAGAAAACGCTGTTCAACAACACGCATCAATTTCGGGGGATGTCAATTTCATCCCGCTTTTCTCGTTGTTTTATTTGATTTTGACAATTGGTCTGGTTGTCGGTTTACTCGTCAATTTCTATTATACAAACAAGCATCTCACAAGCCTTGTAGCCCTTACTGATGCTGCTAAAGAGCTGGGCGAAGGACGATTCCAGAAAATAAGGATTCCGGAAGATATCAGTGACGTGCCGGAGATGCAGGAATTGGCTGAAGCCCTCCAAAAAACTGCATGTCAGACTGAAGAGCAATTCAATGCCTTAAACAAAGAACGAGCTATGCTATCCGCAGTTCTCGACCATATGACTGACGGTGTGTTGATCGTAAACGACAGTGGAAGTGTGGAATTGCTCAACACAGCGGCAGAAAAACTCTTCAAAATTAAAAATAACGAGGCAATCGGTCGTTCTGTGAATGAGATGATGCACCATTATAGCCTGGGTGAGGTGTGGGAAAAAATCAAGGACGGTGGTTCTGAAACGATCACGATTGAAATGGGTACCGAGCATAAATATTTACAGATAACGGGGATCGATCTTGAAAAAGATTTGCCTGGACGTGCAATGCTCCTTTTTGAGGACCTGACCCAGACCCACAAATTAGAAATTATTCGGCGCGATTTTGTCTCTAATATTTCCCACGAGCTTCGTACTCCTATCACAGGTATAAAAGCAATCAGCGAGACTCTGCTGGACGGGGCAATGGATGACCCACCTGCAGCGCGGAGGTTTTTGGTCCGTTTGGACAATGAGGTGGACAACCTTATTCAGATTGTGAACGAATTATTGGAGCTATCACGAATTGAGGCGGGTCGCTCCAATTTTGAGTTTCAACGTTTGAATCCCTGTGAATTGATTAATAATGCTGTCGAAAGAATGACATTGCAGGCAGAAAAAGCCGGGGTGACTCTGACTCAAGATTGCCCCGAAGGATTATCGCCAATTTTTGCTGACCCGACCCGTATAGCACAAGTTTTTCTTAACCTGATCCATAATGCAATCAAATTTACCCCTGATGGTGGGCACATTCATTTGACTGCCTGGAAAAATGATAATGAAGTGGTCTTTATGGTCCAGGATGATGGTGTTGGTATAGAAAAAAAGGACTTAAAAAGAATCTTTGAGCGATTTTTCAAAGCCGATCGGGCACGTTCAGGTGGAGGGACTGGATTGGGTCTGTCAATTTCCAGGCATATCGTTGAGGCGCATGGTGGTCAGATTTGGGCAGAAAGTGAAGAAAACGCTGGCAGTAAGTTCCTTTTCACATTGCCAGTAAATTTGGGAGAAACCCAGATTTTTCCATATTTATAGGTGGTAAGACCGAAAATTTGAAATCGTGAGCCAGGGACATTGCCTATGATAAATGTACGGGCGGGTTCAGTGCGTGAGCGCTTTGCTATCAACCAATCCGTCAAGCCCGCCCTGGTTGAATCATGAATAAATGGCGGATTATATTGCACATTCAAGTTATCTGCACTCTGGAGGTCTGGCTAAGTAGTGGTCATTGAGTGCTCACGACTGGGACTTTCCCATCCCCCCATTTATCAAGGAAAAAACTATGGTTTATTTCATAAATATAATTGCTGTTAGGTAAATCATTCGATCGAATTTCTAATTGGATTGCACTATAATGACAACAACCATCAAAAAAATCTAATAAGAAATGATGTTTTAAGCAACTGCAGGAGGTGGTGTAAGTGTTAAGACCAAACGATACGAAAGGAAAATTGATTGTCGTCGAAGGCATTGACGGATCGGGCAAGTCGACACAAATCGATTTGCTCTATAAGTGGCTGCTTTCAAAAGGCTATTCTGTCTATTTCAGTGAATGGAACAGCTCCGCCCTGGTTAAAAGCACAACTAAAGCCGCCAAAAAGACGCAGACGTTTACTCCGGCTACATTCAGCATCCTTCACTGCACCGATTTTGCAGACCGATGGGAGAACAGCATCTATCCTCTTCTGAAAGCTGGTGTGATTGTTTTAGCAGATCGTTATGCTTTCACTGCGTTTGCTCGTGATATTGCCCGCGGAAATGACCCGAAATGGGTACGGGATATGTATTCTTTTGCTATTATGCCTGACGCTGCTTTGTACTTTAAAGTGCCGTTAGAAGTCGCCGTAGAGCGAATTACCGGGTCACGCGCAAAGCTTAAGTATTATGAAGCTGGCATGGATCTGGGTCTCTCGGAAAACTACGAAGAGAGTTTTGCGCTGTTCCAGGGCAAGATTTTGAATGAATATGACAAAATGATTGACGAATTCAGCCTGACGATGATCGATGGTACTCTTCCTGTAAAAGAGCAACAGAGAAGGGTGCGGTCCTTGATTAAACGCATCCTGGTGGGTTTTGAAGGCTTGCCTAATCCAGAAAAACGAGGGATCGCAGTGGACAACCCACAAGCCCGGATAAAAGCAAAAAAGGGAGGGAAGTAATGGCACAGATTGGTTTTTATGGTGCTGGGTTTCCTTATCGTGATTTTGGAAAGCTTTCGGGCAAATTAATTGTTTTGGAAGGCACTGATGGAGTTGGCCGGACTTCTCAGATAAACATGCTTCGGCACTGGCTGGAAGAAGAAGGTTATGCAGTTGCTGATACGGGGCTCACCCGCTCTGAGCTGACTGGTCCGGGACTGGATGTGGCAAAAAGCGGACACATGCTCGGACCGACCACCATGAGCCTTTTTTATGCCGCCGATTTTGCGGATCGGTTGGAAAACAAAATAATCCCGGCATTACAGGCAGGCTTTATTGTGTTATCTGATCGTTATTTCTACTCAATGCTCGCCCGTGACAGCATTCGGGGCATTGAAAAAAGCTGGTCAAGAGCATTGTATGGTATCGCATTGCGCCCACATTTAATCTTGTATATGCAGGCATCGCTGCCTTCGTTGGTCCAGCGCTTGATTCACGGTCGTGGTCTCAATTATTGGGAATCGGGCATGGACCTGCATTTGGCCGATAACTTTTATGACAGCTTTATGATTTATCAGACCGCGATCATCAAAGAACTTGAAGAATTAGCGAAGGAATACAATTTTGTTACGGTTGATGCCGATCGAACTCCATTGGAGATTTTTGAAGATTTGCAGAGACCAATTCGCTTGCTGTTGCAAAACCGGCTGACGAAATCTGAACGACCTTTTTAGTGAAAGGCACAGGTTGAAAACGAACAGAGTAGGTGTAACTCGCGTTGGTCCTTATATCGTCATCTTGTTTATCAGGGTTTCATTGGAGGAAGAATGTCAAAGGTAAGCACTCAAGCCGTCAATGCTTACGGGGCAAAAATTATCTTTGAACACCTCACAGCAATGCGGTCGGAAGTGGAAGGGGTGATGACCGGTGAGGATATTGAATATGTCCATCGAATGCGGGTGGCATCACGACGACTGCGTAGCTCTTTAGCGATATTCAAAGATAGTTTCCCAAAAAATGACTTTAAACAGTTTGCCAAAGATATCCGGGGAGTGACGCGGGCGCTTGGTCAGGCGCGAGACCTGGATGTGCAAATCGAGACCCTTGAAAATAGCCTTCCTGATTATAAAGACCCTCGGCTTAGCCCAGGTGTAAACCGCTTACTACTGAGGTTGAAACAGCAGCGGCTGG
>CAZMZQ010000009.1:0-3933 GCA_964570745.1 uncultured Anaerolineaceae bacterium | reverse complement strand
AAACGCCTGCGTTATACGATGGAGATTTTTGAAAGATTGTATGGCGAACAGATCAAGCCATTTGTCGGTCAGGCAAAAAGATTGCAGGACCTGCTGGGGTCGATCCATGACGCGGATGTATGGATGGAAATGATTCCGATTTTTATCAAGCAGGAGGAACAACGCATCATAAACTATTTTGGACACAACCGCCCTCTGCATAGGCTAAAGCCGGGGTTAATAGCTTTTAGGGAAGATCGGAAGGCAAGCCGTAATCAGGATTACAAAAGCTTTATCCTCTTATGGCAAAAGACACTTGATGATGCCATTTGGCAAAACCTGGAAACGTTGATCAATGCCCCACTTGGCATTAGCGGAACAAATTATTTATATTCCACTCCAGGTAGTTAATAATCTATTCTTAAACAGATGGGCGTCTGTTAAACAGCTTGATCACTGGAGACAAAGGATTCCAATTCAGCAGCCTGGCAAAGCGCAAGATGGATGTTTTGCGGGTGGATTGAACCTGGCGGCGTTTTTGCCAGATTTTCGGTAAGCCAAGGATGGCATCTTTCTTCGCAGTCCATAGCGTTTTCCTGTTTGACATAAAAGAACCTGCCAACAGGTAAACAAGGTTTACCAGCAGATGAGCCGGAAGCAGAAACCAGAAAAGCAGCCCGGGCATATTCTTAACGAAAGCCCAAACCAGGTTGCGTTGCCCATAATAGATCGAAAAATCGCTTCTGATGCCGGTACTGCCCGAACCGACATGCCGGACCACTGCACCAGGAAGGTAGAGACATGGATAGCCAGCCAGGCGCAGTCGTAGATCGAGATCAATATCCTCCATATAGGCGAAAAAGTCTTCGTCAAAACCGCTAACCTTCTCAAAGGCAGCACGGGGATAAACCGATGCGGCTGCACAAGCGCTGATTACATAACTTGGTTTTGTCGAACTGAGAGAAATGGAACGGTTGTAATTTTTTCGCCATGCCAAACCACTGGCGTGGTAGACGTTCCATTCGCCATCCAGAAATTCCGGATTATTCGCATTCAACAGGAGGGAGGCAAAACAATGCTCCGGATGGGTTTGAGAAGCATTGAAGATAGTAGAAAGCCAATCAGGCTCAGGGAAGGCATCTCCATTAAGCAAGACAATATAATCACCCTGTGCTTGCCGGGCTGCCAGGTTGTTGCCGCCTGCGAAACCGAGGTTTTTCTCAGAGTAGAGTAGATGAAGGTTAAGGTTGGGGTGTTGCCTCAAAACCGAAGGGTCGAGAGGTTCATCTGCACCGTTGTCAAGCAGGATCACTTCGAAATCTTTGAAAGCTTGTTCATCTAATGCGCGCAGGACAGAAGGTAAATATTGGGCGCTTTTCCAATACAGGACGAGAACAGAGAAGAAGGGTTTGGTCATAATAAATTCCTGATCAATAATATTATAGTTTAGGTCGGATTGTATGCACAAAATTGTCAGTGTAGGCGTGACAAATGTATAATTCAGAAAATTAAATCCAACAGGATGAACTGACATGGCAAAACCAACCAAAACCAAACCAAGGGCGAAATCAAATTCAGGCATAAAGCCACAAGGATCCGGTGTAAAAAACAGCAATACTCTGGCTAAGTCGAAAACAAAGACAGAAGCTTCTCTTACGGTTTGGGTCTGGGTTTTGATCGTGATTGTTGTTGCAGTGGGTGGTTTTTGGATAATTAAACTGACCAACCAACGTTCGGTTGTTGAACACTACCTGCCTGCAGAAATTAGCGTGGCAGAAGCAGCGAACCTCGACCCGGAAGAATGGTTTTTCCTGGATGTGCGCGAACAAAGTGAATGGAATGAAGGGCATATCGAATGGGCAACCTTGATTCCCTTGGGACAGTTAGCAGCCAGGAAAGATGAACTTCCAAAAGACAAGAAAATCGTGGTTGTGTGCCGGTCTGGTAATCGCAGCGCCCAGGGCAGGGACATCTTGTTGAAGGCTGGCTTTAACGAAGTCACCAGCATGTCCGGTGGAATGAATGACTGGGGCAGATTGGAAAACCTGGTTGTAACGGGGCCATAACTCTCATAAAAAGAAAGATTTAAAATCAGGGGATTTCTTAATCACCCTGAATTTGTTATAAACCAGATATTTAAATGCCCTCTGCAATTGCTTAAGCGGATATAGACAGATACAGAACGAATGGTTGTCAACTTGTTGTGTGGTAAAATTGAGAGTTGTTAGATTCAAACATTTAAAGGTGAAATGATTGACCACAACTGCTAAAGCTGTCTATGATTCCGCAAATAATCGCGTTTCTGCAATTTCCGAATTAAAAGAATTGGGTAAGTATCGCTACCTGCTCGGACAATTGATCCGGCGTGATATTCTGACGCGTTACAAGCGTTCGATTTTGGGTGTGGCATGGACGATGCTCAACCCTCTGGGCACCATGCTGATTCTCTCTATAGTTTTTTCAAGATTGTTTAATGCAGTTCAGCCTTACCCAGTCTATATTTTGAGCGGCTTGCTTGTGTGGAATTTCTTCGCCCAAGCCACCAATGCAGCTACCAGTGGTTTGGTCTGGGGAGGAGGATTGCTTACTCGGATATACATTCCTCCAACTGCTTTTGGTGTATCGGCGATTGGTACTGCGTTGGTTAACATGGTGCTTTCAATCATCCCTTTAATATTGGTTATGTTTTTTACCGGGGCGGTAATACCATGGACAATGGTGTTCCTCCCAGTCTCCGTTTTGTTGGTGACCGGCTTCGCGCTTGGGTTTGGATTGATTATTTCCTCCTTGGCAGTATTCTTTCCGGATGTCTCAGAAATGTACCAGATTGTACTGACCGCCTGGATGTACCTCACTCCAATTATTTACCCTGAGACAATCATTCCCGAAAAATGGTTGGGACTCTATCGGCTAAACCCCATGTACTGGATGGTTAAAATGTTTCGGCTGCCGATATTTGATGGAAAGATCCCAACCTGGATGGAATTTTGGCCGGCCTTGGTTTGGTCGGTGTTGACCTTGGTGGTTGGTTGGTTGTTTTTTACTTCCAAGTCTGATGAGTACGCCTACCGTGTCTGATAAAAATACCTCTTCTGTTGACACTGTAATAGAACCGATCATTCAGTTGGACGATGTTTCTGTTCACTACCGGGTCCCTACTGAACGAATCGGTTCATTTAAAGAATTTGCCATTCGTGCATTACAGAGGAAAGTTCAGTACCGCAAGTTTTCTGCACTAAACAAGGTCAGTTTAAAGGTAAATCGTGGTGAAGTATTCGGGATTATAGGCAACAATGGAGCTGGGAAAAGCACTATGCTTAAGGTAATTTCAAAAGTGCTACGACCCAGCCAAGGTCGTGTCCGAGTCTGGGGAAAAATTGCGCCATTATTGGAGTTAGGTGCAGGCTTCCACCCTGAACTTAGTGGTAGAGAAAACGTCTTTCTGAATGGTGCTTTGTTGGGTTATGGAAAACTTGAAATGGAATCGGTGTTCGATGAAATTGTCGATTTTTCTGAACTGGGTAGTTTTATCGAAGCACCTGTTCGCACATATTCTTCGGGCATGTCCGCACGATTAGGCTTTGCGGTAGCGACTGCACATATCCCTGAAGTTTTGATCCTTGATGAAATCCTTAGCGTCGGAGATGAAACCTTCCAAAAGAAAAGCCGTGAACGCCTTCTAAATTTTCAAAAACAAGGAGCAACTGTACTAATGGTTTCACACGGACTGGACAGCATGATTGCCATGTGCGAACGGTTGGTATGGCTGGATCATGGGCAAGTCAGATTGATCGGTGAACCAGCTGAAGTTGTTGCGGCTTACCGGGGAGAAAATATTTAATGGACCATATCCCGACTGTTATCCCCGAGGTTGTCCTAATTAAACCCAGGGTTTTTGCTGACCACAGGGGTTTCTTTATGGAGACTTTCAGGCAAAACGAATTTGAACAATAT
>CAZMZQ010000008.1:20546-24896 GCA_964570745.1 uncultured Anaerolineaceae bacterium | reverse complement strand
CTACTTTATCATCGCAATAGGACATTTCTAACTTGCCAGTGATAGGACATTTCTAAATTGCCTTGACAGCAGGGAAACGTAAGCCTGTATTGTTAAAGTGATCCCCAGATGAATTATTATCGACTGTGTCATCATCGCAAAGCAAATTAGGGAATGAGCTTGACTTATTCCCCATGGATCGGAAGTGATCGTTAAAAAGGGAGATTTCTCTTACCTGAAATCGCACATGGAAAAGTACGGAGTGGTGTGTTCTGCAGGTTATGGTCTAATCAGAGTGAAAGTTGTCCATGCTGAAAAGGGCAAATATGCAAGATTGACAATCCCTGAGGTCTATATATTTAACAGGTTGTTGTATGTATGGATGGCCATACCACAGGATCTTAATCCTTACACAGCCCGCTGTTTTACTCTGTTTTTGAATAAAATCACGTATAATAGGTCTTTAAAAGGTTTTGAAAAAAGCTCAATTTCAACTAGTGCTCTTTAATAATTTTAATTAACCCATTGGATGAAAATCTTGGTTTTAAGTAACTTGCTTAAACATAATTAATATAGATTAAAAAGTGTCAGTTTTCTTAAAAATGTTATTCCTTGATAAACTCGAAAACGTAGAGCTCGGGAAATACAGTATTCTTTGAATAAGATTTGAATAGATATTTACGAATAGACCAAGGAGGTGCAAAAATAAAAAGTAACAAATCTAATAAAGGCTAGTTAACTATAAGAGGTGAATATGAAAAATGTTTACGTAGTTTGTGCAACGGGAATTGCAACATCATCCATGCTAAGAGTTAAGATCCAGGATTTTTTAGATGAAAAGGGCTTAAGGGCCAGAGTCACTAATTATCGAGTTACTGAATTAAATCCGGACCGAATTGATGCTGATGTGATCGTTGCAACAACCAGCATCCCCAGTGAAATAAGGGAGGCTTATGAATGTATTGATGGGGTATCCCTCCTGACCGGAATCGGTGAGCAGGAGGTTTTTGACGCTCTTGAGAAAGCCCTTAGAAAATAAAGGAGAATGAAATGACCTCAATATTGGTAGCAATTGGTGAATTATTCAACAATCTTGGTGCAACTATTGTTTTGCCTATAGTTTTAACTATTCTGGGATTAATTCTTGGAATGAAATTTACTTCAGCCATTCGTAGTGGTGTAATCGTTGCCGTTGCTTTTGTCGGTATCTTCCTGACGGTAGGATTGCTCGGAGATAATATGGCTGAATTGGGTGTTGCCTTTGCCGAAAGAACAGGAACCGGTCTGGATATCATTGATATTGGGTGGCCAGCAGCATCAGCCATCGCTTTTGGAACACCTGTAGGCAACTTGATTATTCCAATCGCCCTTCTTTTAAATATCCTTCTTTTAGTTCTTGGATTAACCAAAACATTGAATATTGATGTTTGGAATTACTGGCACCAGGCATTCATAGGATCAGTAGTCGCCTATGTAACAGGCAGTGTTACCTTAGGCTTGATTGCTGCAGCAGCAAACGTAATTATGACACTATTCCTTGCTGACTGGAGTCAACCGTTTATTGAAAAATATTTCAAACTTCCTGGTGTTTCGATCCCCCATTTACAATCAGCTGGATACATGCTTTTAGCAGTTCCATTTGCCGCACTTCTTAATAAAATTCCTTTCCTAAAGAAAATTCACCTTGATCCAGACAATATCCGACGTCGGCTGGGTTTGTTGGGTGAACCCGTATTCTTGGGTCTTTTTATTGGCGTTTTGCTCGCTGCACTCGCTGGACAGAGTTTTTTGGATGTGCTTTATACGGGTATCAATATCGCAGCTGTAATGATCCTCATTCCACGCATGGTGGGTATCCTGGTTGAAGGTTTGTCTCCTGTAGCTGATGCTGCTCGTAAATTCATGATGAAGAAATTCCCTGGACGTGAGTTCTTCATTGGCTTGGATTCGGCGGTGTTGGTTGGTTCCCCAGCTGTCATCGCATCAGGTTTATTAATGATCCCTGTCTATTTGGGTATGGCACTACTTTTAGCACCTTTAGGAAATAGAACGCTTCCCTTCATTGACCTGGCAGACGGAGTATTTGTAACCGCAATGATCGTCCCGCTCGTTGGTGGCGATTTATTGATGACCTTAATTCTGGGTGCCATTGTAATGGGTATTGGAATGATTTTCACTACTTTATTATCACCCGCGGTCACTGCGATGGTTGCAGCATCACCAACGGTCGATATCCCGACCGGGTTTTCAAACTTCACGGTTATGAGTGATGGAGCTATTCCGCATTCTTATATCTTCTATTACATATTTCAGAGCCCTGTTGTGGTGGCGTTGCTCATTACTGCACTTCTTCTTGTCGGTCAATATTTGTTGGCCAAGAAGCTCCCCCTTGGAGAGAAAATCTTTAAGATTGAAGAAGAAACAGAAAATAATTAAGGAACTAATTCAAACAAGAATAGCTTGATGTAAAAAGAGTTGTGGAGACTCTGGTCACCACAACTCTTTTTTAAAGGAGAAAAAAATGTTAAGAACTTTGGTTGCCATGATGCTTGGTCCGATTGGGATGAAATTGTTGGAATTTTATATCGAGCATAGTATTCTGATCAATTCTATTGCAATGCTTTATGGCATTTTGTTAACCATTAGCCATATTAATTATAAAAGGATACTGGATCAAGTTCTATTAAGAATTAGAGAAAGTAAAAACGGAAAAATTGATTTAGAAGATGCAGATTTGTGGGCTAGCTCGATTGAAGAAGTATCCTTTTTCCCTTTTATCTCAGGAGTTTATAATCTGATACCCAAAAAGACGAATGTAGATACGATTGTCCTGCTTTCCAAGAAAGATAAAAAATGGAATGAAGCCATCTTAACAATGGAAGATGACCAAATTGACAAGAAGTCCTGATCTTCTATGGACTTCTATTGATAACAAATAATGAGTTTATCGCACATTTTCGGATGTATCAACAAGATTTACTTACTCAATACAAAGTTATTACGTGGGGAGATGCTTTTTCGAAGTAAAAACTCACTTGATCCTTTGATGACATAATCTTCCAGTTCGCCCACTTTTTGATAACCATGGCGAAAATAGAAAGATTGTGCGGTAGTGTTAAAGTCTGACACCAATAAAAATAAATTGGGAGACACTTGAAATATTCTTTTTTCACAAAAATCTAGCAGCTTGCTCCCAATGTTGTGACCTTGAAACGAAGGTACAATGCAAAGGGTAAGCATAAAACCGCTTAACACACCTTTAACCGATAGTACTAAAAAGCCGCATATATCGGAACCCATCTTTGCTACATAAGCCTCATGATCTGGATTAGTAATAGAATTAATAGCAGCGTCATAACCGCGTTGCAAAGTAATCCAAGGATCCATACTTGCGCGTAGGCGAGCACAGAATTCCACATCTTCCTTTGTACTGATTTTACTAATAACTATTGACGAACAATTATCGTTTACCATTTGACCAAATTCTCTCATTTTAACAAATTATACATGAAAACTCTGCAAAGCCATTGATGCGGAGAGTACCTTCTATTTACTAAAAAAGTCTCTTAAACTCTGAGTATTAACATCATCGGTATAAAAAAGATCGCGCTTAATAGCGATATGATTAGCTGATTCACAGATAAATCCAAAGGAAACCCTCATATAAGATGTATTTTTGAAAGAATTTGATTCACTCTGGAATCGAACTGGCTCCGCTAAGTGAAGAAAACTGGCTTATTCCAGCTCAGGGGATATAAAACAACGGGCTTATTCGGGCTTTGGACTTTGGTCGGGTTGGTTAGCTTCTGATGGATCACGAGATTCCTGCCATCTCTTCAGGCGCTCAGCGATTTCTTTTTCATAGCCCTGGTCTGACGGGTTGTAGAATTTCCTTCCAACTAAACCATCGGGTAAATATTGCTGCCTGACCCAGTGACCATCGAAAGAGTGGGGGTAGAGGTAGGCTTTACCATGCCCAAGCCCTTCGGCATCGCGGCTGCCATCCATAAGGTGGGTTGGAACCCTGCCTGCACCCTGTTGCCTGATCTCTTCCTGTACTTCCCAAAATGCACCTACCGAATTGGATTTTGGTGCGGTTGAGAGGTAGATAACCGCGTGGGCAATCGGATACCAACCTTCGGGCATACCAACATATTCAAAATTTTGTGCTGCAGCGTTAGCGACCAGGATAGCGTTGGGGTCTGCCAGTCCGATATCTTCACTGGCGAGGATAATCAGGCGTCTGAGAATAAACCGCGGATCTTCACCTGCCAGCAGCATTTTGGTCATCCAATACAATGCCGCATCCGGATCACTCCCGCGCACCGACTTGATAAACGCAGAAATGGTGTCGTAATGTTGGTCGTCGGT
>CAZMZQ010000008.1:17132-20446 GCA_964570745.1 uncultured Anaerolineaceae bacterium | reverse complement strand
CGCAAGTCTGCAACCCCTGCTAAAACAGCACTGATGGTTTCAAAATGGGCATTGGTAGAGTTGGCAATCACACGCGCGATGGTGGTCTTTCCTGTTCCGGGAGGTCCATATAGAATGATCGAGCTGAAGATACGGTCTGCATCTATTGCGCGATGCAAAAGCGTACCTTTGCCGATAATATGCTGCTGACCGACGATTTCATCCAGAGTCTGGGGCCGCATCCGAAAAGCAAGGGGAGCCTCTGAGCGTAATTGTTCTTCAAGTGAATGATCAAACAGGTCCATCACATCCTAATATCCCAGGTCGAGGTTGACCAGGTTATATAATGGTTGACGATTAAGATAGCGTTTAAGATTCTCGATAAACAGATCGATCACCTGGTTAAGCATATTCGGCGAATAAGCTGAAATATGTGGGGTGATGATCAGATTTGGCTGGCTCCAAAGCGGGCTCTCAGGTTCCAAAGGTTCCTGGGAAAACACATCCAGTGCTGCCCCAGCCAGCTGACCGGAATTGAGCGCGTCGATCAGGGCTCCTTCATCCACCAGCTGACCGCGGGAGACATTGACGAAATAAGACCCGGGTTTCATCTGTTCAAACATTTCTTTGACAAACAAGCACTCGGTCGATTTGGTATGCGGTAAAGTTAGAACCACAAAATCACACTCCTCGAGCATACCCCTCAGCCCCTCCAACGGATAAAGCCGG
Source organism: uncultured Anaerolineaceae bacterium (assembly GCA_964570745.1). Lineage (GTDB taxonomy): Bacteria > Chloroflexota > Anaerolineae > Anaerolineales > Anaerolineaceae > Mesolinea. The sequence goes on along the minus strand of CAZMZQ010000008.1, from coordinate 19,738 downwards.
TGGAAGTAATTGCCATGTGGATCGCCAAGACCTTCGGGTATATAACCACTGTCTTCAGGGTGAAACACGTCGCGTTTGGTTGCAAGAACCGTTGCCCCATAAGCATAGAGTTGTCGGGAAACTTCCCGTCCGATTGAACCGTAGCCGATGATGCCAACCGTGCTCCCCCGCAGCTCTTTTGGTTGAAGAACGTTGAATTTGTCTTCAACCCAGCGTTTTTCCCGCTGCGCCTGGGTCATCATTGGCATTTTATGACCAAGCATCAGCAGTGTCATGATCACATATTCACCCATCTGGCTTACATTCGCTCCGCTGGAGCTTGTTACTAGCAGATTTTCCTTGTGTAAAAGCGGGTCATCAAGAAGTTTTTCAACCCCTGCCCAGCTGCTTTGAACCCAACGTAAATTAGGTACTTTTTCGACAGCTGGCAGATTTGGACCTTGAGTAAGGAGAATTTCAGTTTTGTGCCAGGTATCATCCGAGATTTTATTCATCTCTTTATATTTATTGATATCGACCTTTATTCTTCCATCAATGCTTTGAATTCGCTTCAGTTGATCTTCAGATAAGGTGATTGTGCTCAATATTTCGATTTTTTGTTCATGGTCCATGTGGCTTACCCACTTTCGGTCTTAATCTTGGTCTATCCTGGAAATCCAGGATTTGTGTTTATCGGTTTTTCGGTTGCTGCGTTGGGATGGAGGGATTACTTCATTGCGACCTGACCTCGACTTGGATTTTCGCAGCAAAAATACTGCCAGAAAAACCCCCAGAAGCAGGATAAGTGCAGTCGGTGTGGTCGTTGTTTCTGATAAAAAAAAGGATTTAAACAACCATATCAATGCGACTATGGCTATTATTTTAAGCAGAGTTCCTTTTCTAAACATTTGAATAGATCATTCCCAGGTTAATTGAAAACCAGGCTTTACGCCTGATTTTATTTTACATTGAATTATTCTTTTAATCAGGCACGTTTAACCCTGGTTTGAGATTGTTCATGCATATAAAGCGGAAGGTAATAGGGACCCCCGCCATTTTTACCGCCAGAGCCAGAGCCTTTCCAGCCTCCAAAGGTCTGGAATCCGGGCCAGGCACCAGTCGTGCTGCCCTGCGGTCGGTTCGCATAGGTGGTGCCGGCTTCAATATGCTCAAAGAACCATTCGGTTTCCTCATCATTACCGTAGATGCCTGCTGTCAGACCATAATCAATATCATTGGCAATTTGCATGCCCTCTTCGAGGTTCTTGATTGGAGCGATCATTACAATCGGCAGGAACATTTCAGTTTTCCAGAGATAATGATCCAGAGGCACGTCAACAGCTACCGTAGGAGCACAGAAAAATCCCTGGTCCATACCATTTTCAACCATGTGTTTTCCACCGGTGAGAATCTTCCCAGACTTTTCCAGGTCAGCAGAGAAATTTACATAGTCCTGATACGCTTTCTTGTTAATAACCGGACCAAACCAGTTTTTTTGTAGTGTTGGATCTCCAATTGTCAGTTTGTTGGTCAATTCAACAACCCTGTTGACGAATTGAGTATAGAGTTCCTCTTCCACGAAAATACGCGAGTTGGCAGAACATTTTTGACCCTGCAAGCCGAAAGCACTGCGCACACAGCCAATTGCAGCGTCTTCAAGGTCAGAGTTTTTGGAAACAATAGTGGCATTCTTACCGCCCATCTCCAGAATTACCGGATGAGGATGCTTTCGATTCGCGAATTTGCGATATGTGTCCATTCCTACTGCCATTGAACCGGTGAAGGTGACACCGTCGACGTCCGGATTGTCAGTGAGGGCGTTTCCAACTGTGGAACCAGGTCCGGTGACGAGGTTTAGCACTCCGTTAGGCAAGCCTGCTTCTTTAGCACATTCCACCATCAAAGACGCACCCCAGCTTGTATCGGAGGCTGGCTTTAACACAACGGTGTTGCCTGCAACCAGTGCGTTGCCGACCGGTCCGGCTGCCAACGCAGTTGGGAAGTTAAAAGGAGAAATGACCAACCAGACACCATATGGTTTGAGAACAGATCGGTTTTTTGACACAAAACCTTCGATTGGATCGTCAGCCATCTCGACTATAAAACCCTGCTTATCTTCCATCAATTGTGTCCCATAAAGGATCAGGTCAGCCGCCTCCTGAACTTCGCCCAGGGCTTCCATCCGATTCTTACCAACTTCCAGCGCTACCGCCGCACTGATCTCATAGAGGCGTTCTTCGATTCTGTGGGCGAACTTTCGCACTAAGGCTACCCTTTCCTGCCAGGGGGTTGCCTTCCAGGCAGGAAAAGCTGCTTTTGCAGCTGCTACAGCGTCTTCAGCATCTTTAACAGTACCTTTTTGGAAGGTAGCCAGGTGCCAGGAGGTGTTAATTGGAGAGTAAGCTTTGTGTTTTTCCTGGGCGTAGCGATTTTCTCCGTTGATATACATCGGAAATTCTTTGCCCGGATTCGCCTTCAGCTCTGCGAGAGCTTTGTCGAAATTGTTGTGTAACTCCTGCGGGGGGTTGTGCATCGTGCCATAAGTAAGTTTGAAGGTCATTTAATCTAAGCTCCTGTATTAAGGTACCTTGATTTTACCCGATGAAACCAGAGACATCTACAAATAT
>CAZMZQ010000008.1:0-17032 GCA_964570745.1 uncultured Anaerolineaceae bacterium | reverse complement strand
ATTCCCATCAGGTTCATTCCATTGGTGAGAGACATCATCACCAAGGCGCCAATGATAGATCCTATGATCGTGCCAACACCACCAGCTGCTGAAACGCCACCCACAAAAGCGGCTGCAATTGCATCAGTTTCAAAACCAAGACCAGCGGTGGTTGTTGCAGAGCGTAAACGCGAGGCATACATAATTCCTGATAGGCTTGACAAAAAACCCATGGCAGCGAAGACGATGTAGGTGATTTTTGAAACACTGATACCGCTCAACTCAGCAGCTTCGGGGTTGCCGCCCACAGCATAGATATGGCGCCCAAGCGGGGTTTTTGTGGTGATGAATTGGAAAGCCAAAACCACCACGAGTAAGATGACCAGGCTCCAGGATAGTCCATTGTAACCGGAAAGAATCCAGGTGATATAGCCAATCAAGGCGGAAATGATCACAAGCTGGAGAACAAACAATCCAAAATTTGAAACCGCAAATTTATATGATTGTTTGGTCCGGCGACTTTTTATGGAAGAGAGGATATAAAAAACAATAGCGAACAATCCAATGAGTAACGTTAATTTGTGCCTGCCGGGCAGAAATCCTGCAATAGGTATGTCTGGGATAAAACCATTTCCAATAGCGTTGAAAACCGAGTCACGAATAACGATTGTGCCAGTGCCCATGGTAACCAGAAGAAGTGCACCTCTAAATATCAAACCAGCTGCCATAGTTGAAACAAAGGCTGGAACTCCCAGTTTGGCGACCGGAGTGGCGGTAAGTAATCCTGCAAGAATACCCAGGATCATCACCACAGGGATAACTGCAAATACTGGCCAGCCCCAAAAAGTCATCGCAATGGCAGCAAAAGCGCCCAGAAAGCCAGCCAGGTATCCGACTGAAAGCTCAATATGACGAATGACGATGATGAGGGTCATGCCTACTGCCAATACCGCGATATATCCCATCTGGTTGATTAAATTGCTAATGTTGCGTGAGGAGATAAAGACCCCATCAGTGGTAATTGTGAAGAAAATCATTATGACGACAAGAGCAAGGAGCATGAAATAATCGCTGATATTCATCTTCACGACATTCAGCAATCTTGTTAACCGATCGGTTGTTGTTTGATTTGAATCTTCCATAGACATCTCCTAATAATCCACTGCCAGTTCCATAATGGCTTCTTGTGTGGCAGTTTCGATCGGCATTTCTCCGTTAATTTTTCCAGCAGACATGACGTAAACACGATCACTCATACCAAGGATTTCGGGCAACTCAGATGAAATCATGAGAATACTCATACCCTGTTCCACCAAAGAATTCATAATGGTATAAATCTCATACTTGGCACCGACATCAATCCCGCGTGTTGGTTCATCCAGAATCAAAATCCCGGGGTTGACAAAAAGCCATTTTCCTAACGAAACCTTTTGTTGGTTACCGCCACTGAGGTTACGTACCTTTTGCTGGATACTGGGGGTTTTAATATTGAGCTGGTCGCGGTATTTATTTGCGACCAAAACTTCTTCATTCTCATTGATAACGCCGCCTGAAGTAATTTCCTTGAGGTTTGCCAGGCTGATGTTGTGTTTTACGTCATCAATGAGGATCAAGCCATTTCCTTTACGGTCTTCGGTAACGTAAGCCAGTGAAGCTTTAATGGCATCTCCAGGATCGCGAAATTTTCCTTCGACACCATTGACAAACACCTTGCCACTAATGCGATAACCATCAGAATTGCCAAAGATGCTTTTTGCCAACTCAGTACGACCCGAGCCCATCAAACCGGCAATGCCGACAATTTCTCCCTTATGTACGTTAATGTTTACGTTCTTGAGAATATCCCTGCCAAGATTGAAAGAAAAAGCGCTCCAGTTTTCAAGCCTGAGAACTTCTTGCCCAGCGGGAATCCTTTCACGTTTGGGATAAACATTCTCGATGGAACGCCCTACCATGTGTTTGATCAGGATGGGTTCATTAACGATCTGTTCACGGGCATTCATAGTGATCACTGTTTTACCATCCCGTAAAACGGTGATAGTATCCGCGATTTCGAGTACCTCCCGCAGTTTGTGTGAAATTAGGATGCAAGTAACCCCTTGCTCTTTGAGCCCTCTGATTAGATTTAAAAGGTTATCACTGTCGGTTTCATTCAGTGCTGCTGTGGGTTCATCGAGAATAAGAATCTTGACTTGTTTTTTCAACGCCTTGGCAATTTCAACCAATTGTTGTTTGCCAACACCCAGATTTTTAATTTTAGTCAGAGGGTTGACATCAAGCCCTACTGTTTTCAGGATCTCAACGGCTTGAGATATTGACTCATTTGAGTCGATCACCATGCCATTGGTAACTTCGTTACCTAAAAAAATGTTTTCGTAAACGGATAATTCCGGAATTAATGCTAATTCCTGATAAATAATTGCAATACCTGCGTTCTCACTTTCACGAATATTGCCAAAATTCTGCAATTCCCCTTCAATAATAATTTCGCCTGTATAGGAGCCATAGGGATGTACGCCGCTAAGCACCTTCATCAAGGTCGATTTCCCAGCACCGTTTTCTCCTACCAGGCAGTGAATTTCACCTTTACGCACGCTGAAAGTGACATCATCCAGCGCTTTCACACCCGGGAATTCCTTGGTGATGGTTTTCATTTCAAGAATGGGTGTCTGCATAGGCAGCTCCTGCTAATATAAGGAATTCAAGTAGTGACCGGTTGCCCAGTCACTACCTGAATGTTGTTTATCGATATTACTCTAAACCAGTGAAATCGCTGGCAGGGTAGTAACCAGAATCGATAACGGTGGCTTTGACGTTGTCTTTTGTTACAGTGACCACAACCGATGGTTTGGCGGGCACTTCGATTACATTGTTGTTATAAGTAGCAGTTTCTTCAGGAGTTCGTCCGTCGAGGAATGCAACTGCAGCAGCAATAGCATCAGAAACGAGTGTGCGAACGTCTTTCAGCACGGTCATCGATTGCTTTCCGTCAATGATGTATTGGACAGAAGCTTTTTCAGCATCCTGACCGGTGACATAGTACTTGGTCACATCGGTATCAGCACCAAAAGCATCTGCAATAGCGCGGGCCGTTCCGTCATTTGGTGCAAGGATGAATACTTCGCCCTTATCCTCGGCGGTGGCGGCAGTCAGGTTGGCTTCAGCCAAACCCTTGGCAACATTGAAATCCCAGTTGGTCGTGATTTGACCGAGGATTTTGCCCATTTCATCACGGGTCAGAGTGGCTTTGTCCTGCAGGCCAACAGCTTCAGCTGAATTTTTGATCACAAATGTGCCATCAGCGATCTTTGGCTGGAGCACGTTCCATGCGCCTTCAAAGAACAGGAATGCATTGTTGTCAGATGAAGCGCCGGCATATAAATATAGCGGCAAACCAGTTCCACTGGCATTGTCCACCAGATATTGAGCCTGAGCTTCGCCAACAGCAACTGAATCGAAGGTGACATAATAATCGACAGCATCAGTGTCGAGGATCAGGCGGTCATAGGCGACCACTTTCACACCAGCATCCCGTGCGGTTTCAGCAGCCGCTGCGGCAGCTGTGCCGTCATGAGGGCAGATGATCAAAACCTGGATACCCTTTGAAATCAGGGTTTCAACGTTTTGTTTCTCTCTTGCAGGATCGCCCTGGCTGAAAAGAATTTCTACAGAATAGCCCTGCTGCGTTAATGCATCCTTAAATCGGGTTTCGTCCTGGATCCAGCGGGGTTCGTCTTTGGTGGGGAGCACAATGCCTACAGCAAGTTCTTCGCCAGTCTGTGGCGGCTCAGTTTCTCCGGGTTGCTCTGGTGCTGTTGTACAGGCACCGAGTACCATGCTCGCAATTATGGCAACAGTTGCGAGCGTGAATAAAAATTTTGAACGTTTCATATCTTCTCCTTTGATATTCTTAGCGAAGTAAGCCAATCCTATTCCAACTTACATACTCAACTTCAAAGGAACATTGTCGTCTAGGATCAACCTAAATCGCTCAAGTTTGTGGGTTTCTACCCCCACGCAATAAATTATAACGCAATTATGGAATGTCTATTCAATAGACAACAAAATTTGTTGCATTTATAAATATAAATTATTAACATACATCCAATAGAAACCAAAAAGCTCAATGTTATAATCGCTCCAACAATACATAAAAGAAATGAGTAAATCTATGGCTAAAACCAGTGTCCCATGCCCCAATTGCCGACAACCAGTTCTGATAGACCTGATAAGACTATTCGATCTTCAAAGTGACCCACGGGCAAAAGAAAACTTGCTTTCTGGAACCGCTAATGCTTTTGAATGCCCACACTGTCATTATCAGGGCGTCTACCCTGCTCCGATTGTTTATCACGATCCTGACAAAGAGCTTCTGTTAACTTATTTTCCACCGGAACTTCATACCCCAGTCACAGAACAAGAGAAGACAATCGGTCCCCTGATCAAAAAGGTGATGGATGATCTTCCTCCTGAAAAACGCAAAGCTTACCTTTTTAAGCCCCAGACCATGCTGACGCGACAGAGACTGCTTGAAACAATCCTTGAAGCAGATGGAATCACCCCCGAAATGATGAAAGCCCAACAGGAAAAACTGCAATTGTTACAGCAGCTGGTCAACCTGAGCCCTGAATCGCTCCCGGAACAGATCAAACAATACGACGAAAAGATCGATGAAGAACTATTCATCTTGCTCTCACGTCTTGCGCAGGCATCAGCATCTGCTGGTGACCAGCAATCAGTACAAGCGCTTTCACACCTGCATCAAGCCTTGCTTGAAAATTCGACACTTGGGAAAGCAGCAGCGCTGGAAGCTGCAGAAACCCGCTCAGCAATGGCTGAACTGCAGGAACTGAGCAAAGAGGGAATCACTCACGAAAGTTTATTGGAGCTATTAATTAAAAATGCAGACAGTGAAATACGCCTTACCACGATTGCATCGATGGCTCGAAGTGGGTTGGATTATTCATTTTTCCAAAACCTGACCGACCTGTTGGAGACGAAGCAAGGAGACGAGAAGAAAAACCTGGAAGCGTTGCGCGAAAAGCTGTTGACAATCGTTGATGCGATCGATACCGCACTTCAGGCACAGGTTGCTGAAGCAGAGAGTTTGCTTGAAGAGCTTTTAGCTGCAGAAAACATCGAACAAGCAACCCAGGAGGCTCTGCCTTTGGTTAACCAGGCATTCACCGAGGTGATCAACCAGGCAGCAAGCAAGGCACAAGAACAAAATGACACAGAAAAACTAACCAAGCTCGTGCAAATTGTTGCCGTTCTTCGGGCTGCCAGCAGCGGTGGAGCAGCTGTCCAGATCGTCGAAATGCTCTTACAAACGGAAAGCGAGGAAGAACGGTTGAAGATCCTCGAAGAATCCGGTGATGCAATTAATGACGAATTCAACCAAACGTTGGCAGGGCTGATATCTCAAATCGAAGAACAAGAACAGCAGCCTGAATTGGTGGAGAAGTTAAAGCAAATCAATCGTGAAGTTCTTCGCTTTACCATGCGAAGAAATCTAAATAACGGAAGCAAATAGGCTTTAATTTAACCGACAGAAAAAGTGCCCGGCCGGGCACTTTTTTAATCCATGAACCAAACACATGGAATGGTTAAAGTTTGTTTCCAAAGCTGCTATGCGGTTATTAGACTAAAACGGTGGAGTATGGCTCAGCAAAAAGGGCAGGGGTGCCGCCGGTATGCCAAAAAAGAATTTTGTCAGATGGTTTGAAAAAACCATTTCGTATCAGGTCAAGCAGACCTGCTGCTGCCCGACCGGTATAGACTGGGTCGAGAAGAATCCCACCATGTTTGGCGAAAAAGCTGATAGCTTCAGTCTCGGCTGTCGTGATAACTCCGTAACCGGCTAAACAATACTGATCATTAATCAATATGTCCTCAGGTGTGACCAAGCAGTCATATTGAAGCAATTCTGCTGTCTGGTTCGCCAGCTGGGCGATTTGATCCGAAAAAGTCGAGGAAGAATGTTCGATACTGATCCCCAGCAGCTTGCCTGGAAAACCAAAATGCCTGGCGCCGATAACTAAACCAGCCTGGGTGCCTCCGGAAGACGACGCAAAAACGATCCAGTCGGGGTCCAACCCCTGCTGCAACAGCTCCCTCATTGCATAATAATATCCAAGAGCGCCAATTGCATTCGAACCACCGTATGGAATCAGATAAGGTCTCTTGCCTTCTGCGCTGGCTTTTTCAAACACCTCTGTCAGGGTCTGATCACGTTTGTTTTTTTCAGCGAAAACAATTTCGGCACCACTTAACTTATCAAGAAAAAGATTGCCCTGGCAGCGTTCAGGTTCTTCACCGGCAAGCACCAGGATACAGCTCAAACCAAGCCTGGCAGCCGCAGCAGCGACCTGGCGACAGTGATTGGATTGAATGGCTCCAGTAGTAATTAACGTTTTGCAGCCCTTCGAGATAGCATCACTTCCCAGGTATTCCAGTTTACGGGTTTTATTACCACCCATGCCCAAACCCGTCAGATCGTCTCGCTTGATGAATATTCTTGGTCCTGCTAACAGGTCTGAAAGTCCATTAAGTTCTTCGATCGGAGTGGGGAGGTGTGCCAGTGGTAGTCGCTCAATCATTTTGGATCGACCTTCGATTTTCTGCTATCCCTCTGCGTCGCAAGATGTTGAGCAATCTGGGCAGAATCTGGGTGTAAATTTTGTAGAGAATTGGACGGGGGCTAAAATCCCATGCGCCAATATGCCGGACAGTGAGACCATTAAAGCCCTGTTTAAAGCGGAAAACACCCCACATGGAGTCTGAATCGTCGAAGACATCCGGAGCTCCCCACAGATCGTAGGTATGACATCCCAGCTGCTTGGACAAGCGTATAGCTTCCCATTGAAGCAGGTGATTTGGCATCATTTCGCGATAATGTTCAGTGGACATACCAAACATGTACCGGGCAATGTCGTTGAAATGGAATAAGATCAGGGCAGCGACAGGTTGTTCGTCCACCTCGGCAACAAGGATTTTTGCCATATCAGCATCCAGAAAATTCTGCCAGGTAGTCAGGTAATAATCTTCATGGCGAATAACAAAACTGTCACGCACAGCCGTTTCAGCATACATCTGGTAGAGCAAAGGCAGATCGTTGGTGCCGCCCTGTCGGATTTTTACGCCTTTTCGATCCGCCAGACGAATGTTATAGCGCGTTTTTTGCTTCATTGCTGCCATAAGGGCTTCTTCATTTTGACTGATATCAATCAAAACGGTATTTCGAAATTGGATCTGGTCTTGTGAAAATCTCCAATCTCGTTTTTCCAGCATTTCCACGAAGAATTTCCCGGTAGGATTAGGGACTTCATCCTCATCTCCTGGAATACCCAGGCCAAGCAGAATATCAGGATCGGATTTTAGGAAAATAGCATTGCTTTTGCGGCAGTAATTCTCAAGGTCATCAAAGATCTGTTCCGCAATTGACAGATTGGTGTAATCAAACACCGGACCTTTCGGACAGTAAAGTATAGAAAAATTCATTCCAAAAAAACTGATCTGGCGACGAAGGATTAATGCGAGTGCGTCCAAATCATTTTCGGAGTTGTTCCAGGCAAAAAATAACGGGTTCCACCCGTTTTGCTTTTTAGCTTCAGCCCATTCCCAGGTTTGCAGAATATGCGCATCTGGGAATTTCAATAAAAGCTTGTCCCATTCCTGGCTGGTTTGAGGATGCAGTTGAAACATGCTTAGTCTGTCATCCTTCCAGCTCGAAATTTCTCGTAAGCTTTATAAAGAAGTGGTTTGTAGACCTTAATAAAAGCAGGGCTGCTCCGAACAACCTGTCCTCCAAAGCCTCGTTTGAAGCGATATACTCCCCAAAGTCCGTCAGAACGTTCGGTGAACTGAGCTTCAAGCGTATCTTCATCAGCATCAGGAATGCCCCAGAGGTCATATTCCAATGCTCCGTGAGCTTTTGCCCAGAGCATAGCCTCCCATTGCAGTAAGTAAGTTGGCATCAGGTTACGGTGTTGATTGTCAGAAGCACCATAAAAATACCATGCACGCCTTCCGGAAAGAAAAAGCATCAGGTATGCAAGGGGTTTATCTTCGAGGTTGGCAGAAAGCAAAACACATTTACCCATCGGCGCGAAAAGATCATATGCTTTTTGGTAATAATCCAGGCTGTGAATCGCAAAATCGTCACGATTACCTGTCGTCTGCATCATTTTGTAAAAGTCAATAACGTCAGTGGATGATGATACTTTCACACCTTTTTTTGAAGCGAGCCGAATGTTATAACGGGTTTTTTGCTTCATAGACGCCATCAACTCGTCTTCTGAATTCTCCAGTGAAATCAGAACCGTCCTTCGCGGTTGAATGGTTTGCTCCACTTGCCTGAACCCATCCTCAAACTGTGCATAGAAATCGCTTGATAAAGGAAGGTAAGCATCTGGCTCAACCTGCAGGAAGATAGCTTTGCGACGCCGGCACTCATGGTCGATCAGATCCCAGAGAATGCCCCATTCTGAACCGACCGGACCTTTGGGTAAATAGGCGATTGAATAACCGAAAGGCAATCTGCGAAACAAAACCTGGGCAAACGAGCTTTGACTTTGGGCTGTGAAGCTCTCCCAACCAAAGAAACTCTTCAGTTGCGCCCATTCAGGTTGTTGAAGTATATGTGCATACTCCAGGTTTGGAATCAAAGAGATAAACTCCGACTCAGCTTTTTCTGTTTGGTGCATATTACCGCCCTTTAAAACCCAGGACAGACATGACTGTGCGGAGCATAATGGTGATATCCATCAAAATGGTGGCATGTTGAATATAATACAAGTCATATTCTAACTTGACCGCAGTTTCTTCTACAGTTTCAGCGTAATTTTGGTGAATTTGTGCCCAGCCAGTGATACCTGGCTTGACCAGCATTCTTGCACGATAGAAAGGAACATCAACCTGAAAAACCTCTACTAATTCACTACGTTCTGACCGAGGTCCAACGAAACTCATTTCACCGCGCAAAACGTTAATAATTTGAGGGACTTCATCCAAGTGCGTTTTGCGTAAAAAGCGACCAACCCTAGTAACCCGCGGGTCGTTGGCAGCGGTCACCAATGCTTCTTTTTCCATGTCCTTATTATCTTTCATCGTGCGAAACTTTAAAATGTTGTATGGTTTACCATTGCGACCAAGCCGAATTTGCTTGAAAATGATCGGACCGCTAGAATCCAGACGGACCATTAGAGCGATCACAGGAAATACAACTACCAAACCCAGCATTCCAATAACACCCATGACAAGGTCTAGAAGACGTTTTGCGATTCGGTATAACCCACTGTTTGGAGTATGGTCGATGAAAGATCGAATGACCCAATCTGGTTCTAGGAGTGATATTGGTACACGACCGGTAAGGTTTTCGTATGTTTCTTGCATTGTTGCCATTCTCAAACCACTTTCCTGAACTGACAGGATAGTTTGAAACATACCGTGGCTCATTTCATTTGATATAGCTAAAATTACATCAGTGATGTTTTTATTCTGTATGATTTTCCACAACCCTGAATGGTTGCCAAGGATGGGGTACCCCTCGATCTCAGCACCAAGCTTTTCAGGATCATCATCGATCAACCCTATTAAATTGAATGGAGGCGGATCTTGTTCTGATACGACCTTTGCAAGAGCTGTGCCTGCTCTGCCTGCACCGATGATTAGTGCTCTCTTTTGTTGACTGGTGGCAGCAAACAAATGCACATAAACCTTACGCCAAATCAAGGTGAAGATAGCTGCGAGAATCAGGAAAATAGCCACTCCCAAGCGGGGCAACGAATCTGGATCAGAAGCAAAGTAGATCACCAGGTAAAGACTTGCAGCGATGAGAAATGACAAGCTTAAGGATTTTAGTGTTTCTTTCAGGTTGCCAGCTTTACGGAAATCGTAAGAATCCACCATGAGCAAAAGCCAAAACAGGGGTAAAAGATAAAACCAACCGGGGATACGGGTACGAAGGAATTCAATCGACAAACCCAGCCAGGTGTCGCCTTTAGCCCAAAATAAAAGCGACGCGCCTAATGCCAGGAGAGCAGCAAATAAGTCGCCAAGGGTTAAGAGCAGACGTTGGTCTGTACGCTCAAGACGAAAGGTATCCAGGGGGGTGGAGTGATTTTCTTCAATCATAATTATTTTCTGCCAGGGTTAGAGAATAAACCAACAATTAAGGCCGTGCCCCACGACATGTGCATAGTGAGAGTAGCAAGAACAATGCCGAAAACCAGGCTTGGATCACTCTTTTTGATTGCAATAAGCACAGCAGGGATAAACTGAATAATTAAATAAATGGCTAAGATGATGGACAGGGCAACCCATGCAGGTCTCCAAATTAATCCGGCTAGTCCAAGAATCATTAGTGCAAGAACAAATAAAGGAGGCAAGGCTTGCCTCCAACGAAGGGTTTTTGGATATCGCTTAAGCATCTGTGCCTTCCAGAAGCCATATCCCCAGTATTGTTCTGCCAGAGCCTTAAATGTGGGTCGGGCGAAATAGGTACACCGAATTGCAGGATCCAACCAAATTCGACCTCCCGCTTGGCGGATGCGCGTGTTTATTTCATAATCTTCATTTGCGAGCAGAGTTTCATCAAATAACCCGATCTCATCAAACAAGGAGCGCCTGTAACTCCCATAAGGGACTGTGTCAACGTAGGCGGCTTTATCTGTAAAACGATAGTGGGCATCTCCAACTGACAATGGGTTCCCAGCCGCAGCGGCAATCGAACGCGCAACCCAGCTCTGATTACGAGGTTTGATATCCCATACCCCACCAACATTTTCAGCAATGTTGGATTGAATTGCAGCAACCATGCGGGCAACATAATCAGGATTGGGAAGAGAATGCGCGTCCATTCGAACAATAATCTCACCAACTGCGGCATTAATAGCAATATTTAGCCCTGAAGGGATGTTCTTTTTTGGATTATCCAGGAGCCTGATTTTCAGACCAGGATGCGTTTCAGTGAAAGCCTGGATTGCAGAACGGGTATTGTCTGTAGATAACCCATCTGCAATGACGACCTCCATTTCTTCCATCGGAAAAGTCTGGCGATAAAGAGCATCCAATACAAGATGAATGGTTTTCTCTTCATTCCTACAGGGGATGATGACAGTGACGCGCAAATTTGTTTGACTTAAAGTTTCAACAGCGATCATTATTCCTGACAACGAGTTTTATTGTCTTCATCTTCATGAGGAACAATTGCAATTGCTTCAATTTCAACAATCCCACCTTTAGGAAGTCCGGCCACCTGAATTGCAGATCGAGCGGGAAAGCTTTCTGTGAAGAATTCAGCATAAACCGCATTCATTTCCGCAAATTGCGCCATATCCATCAAAAAGACCGTAGTTTTCACTACATTTTGCATGGTTGTTCCGGCGCTTTCAAGGATGGCTTTCATATGGGTAAGTGCCTGCCTGGTTTGGGCTTGAATTCCGCCTTCTACCATTTGTCCAGTGTCTTTATCCAGTCCAAGCTGACCGGAAACAAAAATTAAGTCACCTGCAGAGACAGCGACTGAATATGGACCGATGGCTGCTGGAACCTGATCACATGTAAGACTTTCTTTGGTTGTACAGCGACAACTCATGTTTACCTCTTTCAACGATTGGATTTTTCGTATTATATCATCCGGCACACTCTCCGGTATTATGTGGGTAAGATATCACTGTAAACCTGGGGATTTACTCTTGAACTGTCATAACACCCGGGCTCGATCTGGAAACTAAGATAATTAGTATTACTAAACTTAACGTGATGTTAATTGATTTAAGGCTGCCAGGTTCCGATACCTTTCCAGCAATGATCAAGATGCTCAGCAAGGATATCTTTAAGCTTAACTTTTAACGTTTGGCGAACCGCCATCATCAATTCAACGCCGCCAATTTCATAGAGGCGTTTACCAATTGCCTTGGCATCCCGATGATGACATTGGAAGTCAAAAGGACCCCCTGGGGCGAGAGAAAGAAAATCGTCCATTTTCCCAATTTTGGTCAATTGCTCGATCATCTTTTTAACCTCAGCTTTGTGATGTGGATCTAACGCTCTGATTTCTGGTTCGCCAAATATTCTGTTGATGATGCTCATGATCAGTCCTCCGCATTCATCTAATTATAGTAGATAGTTAACTGGATGAGCAAATATCAATACTATTGTAAATGTGGATGAGAGCTTGGAAATTTGGCAAAAGCAATATCCTATCCCAGTTGGGATGGGTACTTACAAGCGCATTTCTGTCGGGGATCAACGTTCAATAATGAATGATGGTGTCGCGGACTTTGCCCCATTTCAAGGCGTCAGCGATACCTTCTTCGATACTTTTTTCAGCTTTCCATCCCAACAGTCGTTTGGCTTTGTCTGCGTTGGCATAAGCCCCAGCGACGTCCCCTGGTCGGGGCGGTTGAATCGAAACCGGTAACTGTTTGGCGACTACATTTTCAAAAGCCACCAAAAACTCCTTAACAGTAACCCCGTTTCCTGTGCCCAGGTTGATCACTGTGTAGTCCATGCCATCTTCAGAGCCTTCAGAGATGGCTTTATCGAAATTCTCCATTGCTTTCAGATGTGCCAGTGCCAGGTCCCAGACATGCAGATAATCACGAATGCCTGAACCATCGCGCGTTGGCCAGTCGATGCCAGTTAAATTGAAGACCGATTCTCTCCCCATCGCGACCTCGACCAGCTTGCCAATCAGGTGGCTGGGGTGTTGAATATGCAGCCCTGTGCGCATCTTTGGGTCAGAACCAATTGGGTTGAAATAGCGCAGTGCGATGCCCTGCATTCCATATGCAGAGCAAAAGTCTTTCAATATCATTTCCATCATAAACTTGGTGCGTGAGTAGGGACTCAAAGGTTGTAAGGGAGAGTCTTCCGTGACCATAAAACCGGGAACGACATCATAGACCGCAGCGGAGGAGCTAAAAACCACTTTTGGGTAGCCAAGATCAGCCAGTGTTTTGAAAAACTCCATCGATTTGACCACATTTTCACGATAATAATCATAAGGGCGCGAAACTGACTCTGGAACTACGATTAGAGCTGCGCAGTGAATTGTCCCCTGGATGTCGGGATGATCAGAAAAAACTCGCCGAACCATAGCGCGATCAGCTATGTCAGCTTCGTAAAAAATCCGGTCCGTCGTGAATTCCCGTCTGCCGGTTACCAGTGAATCGAGAATGATCGGCGTGTGCCCGTTATCTAGTAAAACTGAAGCAATCGTACTGCCAATATAACCAGCTCCGCCTGTTATTAAGACTTTCATCTGATCTCTAACCTTTTTTCTGATTGTACTCCATTGGATTGCTGGCAGTTACTTCTCTCACGCTCAAAAGGATCAACAAACCAACGAAGAGGAAGATAAGAATTGAGCCAATTCCCCAGTATTGACCGGCTTGTTCAGCTGCCAACTCGGCCATGCCCTTGTTGACATAATAATTATGCATGTTAAATGAAATTGCTCCAAACACAAGCGGACCAACGAAAGTTGATGTGCGTCCCGCAACAGAAAGGAACCCGTAAAACTCGGTTGTCTTGCTTTCAGGAGCCAGTTGGCTCACCATGGTACGGCTAACTGCCTGCGCTCCGGAAAGGGAGAACCCCGCGAATGCACCAATGATGAAAAACCCAAGCATGTTATTGATGAAAAAGAGCCCGACCATGGACGTTATCAGGATGATCAGAGAAATGATAATTGCTCTTTTGCTGCTGACCCGATCGGAAATATTGCCAAAAAAGAGAGCACCCAAAGCGCCAGTAATGTGAATAATAATGACAAAAATGATCAGCTGAACCTGGTTGAGCCCAAACAGGGTTCCACCAATAATGGCAGCAAAATCCATCAGCATCATAATTCCGTCGTTATAGATCAGGAATGCAATCATATAACGCAGAAACTCTTTGTATTTGCGAATTTCTTTGAATGTACTGGCAAGATGATTAAACGAAACCGATAACAGGGTTTCTCCTTCGGGCAATGGCTCAACCGAGGTGAGCTCTTTTACCTTCAAGAAGGTAGGTATGGACGAAAGCGCAAATATCAATGCAGTCAACAAGAATGTGTACGGAATGAATTCGTTTCCAATCAGCTGCATGGGAACTACTGCGATCAACAAGGTGGCGATTCCACCCAGCATGCCGATTGCCCAACCTTTTCCTGAAATGTAGCCGATTGTCTCAGGGGTCGAAACGTCTACCAGGAGTGCATCATAAAACACCTGCGCTCCCCGATAGCCAATCTCTGCGAGAATGAAGAAAATCATTCCAGTCAAAATATCGCCAGGACCGACGAAGAAGAGCAACCCGGTGGAAATCACCGAAATCGTTGTAAAGATGAAGAGAAACAGCTTTTTCGACCTGGAAGAATCAGCAATAGCTCCAAGAATAGGTGAAATTATCGCAACTGCGATTGCTGCCGCACCTACAGCCCAACCCCAAAACCGGGTGCCCTCTGCACCGCCCACTACTACATTTTTGAAGTAAGAGGAAAATACAGCCAGCAGGATCACGGCGGCATAAGCTGAGTTGCCAAAGTCGTAGAGATACCACGCGCGTCTTGCCTGGCGGGCGTCTTTAGTGTTTATGAGCAGATCTTTAGGTGTTGCGTTCATAATATGGTCCGATCAGTTTTTAGATTTTAAGCTTTTCAATTGCCTATTTTATCAAACTTAACTCCAGAAAACAGCAATAGATACATGACCTGCACTAGGTTTTGTTTTTTTTCATCCAGGTGATGCAGAAAAACAGCTGTTTGGTATGTAACTATCCATCAATAAAAAAACAAAAGCTTCCGGGTTTTTGGAAGCTTTTGTTTCAAACTGAGCAAATTATTTGCAGGGTTTTTTGTTTATGCTTTTGAGCGGGCTTCGCGTTCTTTCAGATGTTGTTTATAGCTGATCGATTTCATAACCTCAGCAGCAATTGATGGAACCACTACCAAAGGTAATATCTCTGCCCAGTCAATCCATTGCAATGCGACTGTATCAAATACTTCCTGGAGGAATGGCGTGTAAACAACCATCAAAACCAATATAACAGAGACCAGCACAGCGAGGTTCATGTTCTTGCTGGAGAAAATCCCGATTTTGGTGAGCGGGAAATACTCAGAGCGGGCGGTATAAGCCCGGAAGAGCTCTGAAAGCGAAAGAGTCACGAAAGCAAATGTCTCGGAGAGAATGCGTGCTTCAGCAGTGGCTGATTTTAGCGCTCCGCCGCCCAGATAAAAAGCAGCCAGAGTTACTGCAGTGATTGCAATCGTTTGAACGATGATGCCTTTAACCATAAAACGGTTGATTATTGGTTCATCAGACGGTCGGGGCGGGTATTCCATAATATCGGGATCGCCCTTCTCAGTCCCTAACGCTAATGCTGGGGCACCATCAGTGACCAGGTTAAGCCACAGAAGCTGGATTGGAGCCAGTGGAGTGTTCCAATTAAACAAAATCGCCAGGAAGATGATCATGATCTCGGCGATGTTACAAGAGACCAGGTAATAAACGAACTTGCGAATATTGCTGTAGATGATGCGGCCTTGCTCAACAGCAGAAACGATGGAAGCATAGTTGTCGTCTGTGAGAACCATATCCGCAGTTTCTTTGGCTACATCTGTTCCAGTAATACCCATCGCAACACCAATGTCAGCTCGCTTGATGGCAGGGGCATCGTTGACACCGTCACCTGTCATTGCAACAACTTCGCCATTTTCTCTCAATCCATCGACAATTTTCATCTTGTGTTCAGGGCTAACACGGGCATAAACATCCGTTATCCTGACAATTTCACGCATCTCCTCAGGGGTTGCATTTTCGATATCTGCGCCTGTCAACACCTGGTGACCGGGTTGTAACAGACCAATATCTTCTGCAATTGCCTGGGCGGTGTTGGGGTAGTCGCCTGTGATCATGACAGAACGAATGCCAGCGTCCTGGGCTTCTTTGAGTGCAGGTTTTACTTCGGGGCGGGAGGGGTCGATCATTCCAATAAGACCGATAAAAATAAGGTCTTGTTCGAGGCTTTCAGGACTAAGGTCGACAGGCATCTCGGGGACCGGTCGGTAAGCCACAGCCAACACACGCAGTGCATGACTGGTCATTTCGTTATTGGCAGCGAGGACAATCTCGCGCATTGCCGGGGTCAGCTCGACCGGAAGATTTTCCATGTCGGATTGGTATCTACACAAATCCAAAACCACATCCGGGGCACCTTTAACAGCAATTGTGTACCAATTTGTTTTCTCGTTGGTCACATATGGAGAAATATCACCATTGCCAGGATTGAGGATGTTGTGAATTGTGACCATTCGCTTGCGGGTGGAATCAAATGGAATTTCTTGTTTTCTCGGATAGTTTTGGTTGACCATATTCGCAGCAGCACCAGCTTTGAGGGCAGCCACAAGGATAGACCCTTCAGTGGGGTCACCAACCATACGATAAGAAGTTTCGCCTTCGCTCTTTCCAGTTTGCTCAAGCTGGGCATCATTATTGAGAGTACCTGCCCAAAGTGCAGTGCGGGCAGCGGGGAATTGTTTCAGATCAACGCTTTCGCCGTTAACCATAAAATCACCGCTTGGTTCATAACCAATTCCAGTTACCTCAACAAACTGATTGTCAACCCAAAGTCTGGTCACAGTCATCTGGTTTTGAGTCAGAGTGCCGGTTTTATCGGTACAAATGGTTGTAACTGATCCGAGAGTTTCAACCGAAGAAAGCCTGCGGATTAGCGCGTGGCGACTGACCATCTCACGCATACCACCTGACAGGCTGATGGTAACGACAGCGGGCAAACCTTCAGGGACAGCGGCTATAGCCAGTGAAACGGCTACCATAAATAACGCCAGTGATTCTTGCCAGAAAGTTTCCGAGCCAAACCGGACGATATCAGGAGGAGTTAAAAGACGGGTAACGCCGATTACAAAAACCAATCCACAGACGATCAGAGCCGCTATACCCAGCGTTTTTCCTAATTCATCCAGACGTTTTTGCAAAGGTGTTTGTTCTTGGTCAACCGATTGGAGCATCATGGCGATCAGACCCAGCTGGGTATGCATTCCGGT
>CAZMZQ010000007.1:16046-25103 GCA_964570745.1 uncultured Anaerolineaceae bacterium | reverse complement strand
ATGAATAGAGGCGCGGCGGATTGCGTAGAAACTTCGCAATCACTCCAGGACTGGAGGTAGAATCGAATTATCCGTCGCCGAAGGGCTAA
The DNA here is from genome assembly GCA_964570745.1 of uncultured Anaerolineaceae bacterium. Taxonomy (GTDB): domain Bacteria; phylum Chloroflexota; class Anaerolineae; order Anaerolineales; family Anaerolineaceae; genus Mesolinea. Next base: position 25,014 of record CAZMZQ010000007.1, on the reverse strand, counting down.
GAGGAGAGTCCTCTCCATTGCCTTGGTGTACCGAAACAATTTCGGCCACTGTCATGCAGTTGCATGGAGCGCTATGTGTTTATTTTGACACATGGCGTTTTTTAATCTAAAGGAGAATTGATGAACGAAGTTGTAATAAGGTTACGAATTGGAGCTGAAAACGCTCACTACGGTGGAGGTTTGGTAGACGGGGCTTTTTTAACAAAACTTTTTGGTGATGTGGCCACAGAATTGCTCATTCGTCGCGATGGTGATGAGGGCCTCTTCAGAGCGTATGACAGTGTTGAATTTTTGGCTCCCGTCTACGCCGGTGATTACATCGAAATTAGGGGCTGGATAAACAGTGAAGGTAACACTTCCCGGAAAATGACTTTTGAAGCCTGGAAAGTGATTGCACCCAGACTGGATCTCAGCGATTCAGCCGCCGAAGTTTTGGCAGAACCGATTTTGGTTTGCCGGGCAAGCGGCACTTGTGTGACCCCAAAAGACAAACAACGTTTTGGATAGGACCCAAAACGAAAGATAATATAAGGAGAGAGTAATGAGTACAAACAAAGTGATCATCACTGCAGCAATTAGCGGTGCTGAAGTTACCCAGGAAATGAACCCTGCTGTCCCCTATACGCTTGAACAATATGTTCGAGAAGCAAAATTGGCTTACGATGCCGGTGCGGCAATTATCCATTTGCATGCACGCTTTGATGATGGCACCCCCACTCAGGATCGTGAACGTTTTCGAGTTTTAATAGACGCGATTCAAGAAGCCTGCCCTGATGCGATTATCCAGCCATCCACTGGTGGCGCAACGGGGATGACCGCAGAAGAACGTCTGCAACCAACTGAATTAAACCCTGAAATGGCAAGCCTGGATTGCGGGACAATGAACTTTGGTGGTGATGAAATTTTCGTTAATACTGAAAATATGATCATTGAATTCGTAACCCAAATGAACCAACGCGGCATCAAACCAGAATTAGAATGTTTTGATAAAAGCCATGTTGACATGGCGCTCCGCCTTGTACGCAAAGGTCATATTCGACCACCACTTCATTTCAATTTTGTTTTAGGCGTCAACGGTGGAGCAACCGGAACCCCACGCGATCTGCTTTTCCTGAAAGAATCCATTCCTGCAGAGGCAACCTTCACTGTCACAGGCGTTGGTCGCTGCCAACTGGACATGAATGTCATGGGCATGATTCTGGGTGGTCATGTGAGGGTCGGTTTTGAGGATAACTTGAAATATAACAGGGAACGGGTTGCTGTTTCAAATGCTGAATTTGTTGAGCGTATTGTTAGGATCGCTAAAGAATTAAACCTTGAAATTGCAACACCTGCAGAAGCCCGGGAAATATTGGGTATCCCTGCAAGGAACAGATAACACCAAATAATCGGAGGATTTTTATTTATGGCAATGGGCAATAAGTATGGCGCACACCGCGTAATTGAACCAAAGGGGCTGCTACCACAAGCCGCTCAGAAAATTGACAATACGATGGAAATTTTCGATAACGAAATTTTGATCGACGTTTCAGCGTTAAACATCGACTCAGCAAGTTTCAGACAGCTTTGGGCTGCGTCAGGGCAAAATGAAGACCGACTGCGGGAAATGATTTTGGGAATCGTCTCAGAACGTGGGAAAATGCAAAACCCAGTCACAGGTTCTGGCGGTATGTTGATGGGTAGTGTTGCCAAAATCGGTCCTGCACTTCAGGGACGTAATATACAGGAAGGCGATCGCATTGCCTCGCTGGTTTCACTATCACTGACTCCGCTTTACATCGAAGAAATTTTGGCTGTCCACCCTGAGATTGATCGGGTAGATATCAAAGGACAGGCGATTCTGTTCGAAAGCGGTATCTATGCGAAATTACCCGAGGATATGCCAGAAGCCCTTGCTTTAGCAGCCTTGGATGTCGCAGGCGCACCTGCACAAACAGCAAATATCGTCAAACCCGGTGATTCTGTTTTAATTTTGGGAGCTGGCGGCAAAAGCGGAATGCTCTGCGGATATGAGGCAATGAAACGCGTAGGACCCTGTGGCAACGTTGTTGGAATGAGTAGAAACGATCGCTATGAGAAGACCCTAATTGACAATCGTTTTGTCCATCAATATTTTGTTGCTGATGCTGCCAACCCAGTTGAAGTACTCGAAAAAGCCCTGGCATGTAATGACGGCAAAGAATATGACGTTGCAATCAATGTTGTAAACATAGAAGGCACCGAGATGTCAACGATTTTGCCAGTCCGAGATGGAGGATTGGTTTATTTCTTTAGTATGGCAACCAGCTTCACCCGTGCCGCACTGGGGGCTGAAGGAGTCGGTAAAGATGTGACCATGATTATCGGAAATGGCTACACAAAGGATCATGCTGAAATCACCTTGCAAGAACTGCGGGAATCCCAGGCACTGCGTGATATTTTTGAAAAACACTATGTCTAGACCTTATTACCAAAGCTGCTGGATAGAGAGCAGTTTTGGTCTTAGCAGAGGAGCCAGGCTATGAAAGCTGAAGAAAAGTATATTAATAAAAAGGGACAGCTCAGACGGAAAGAACTTTTTCCAGATATATCGGATGAAAAGTGGAACGATTGGCATTGGCAGGTTTCACATCGGATACCTGATGTTGATACATTGAAAAAATATCTCCCATTGACTGCCGAAGAAGAAGAAGGTTCCAGAAATGCGATGGAACTCTTTCGTATGGCAATCACCCCCTATTATCTGACTCTGATCGACCCTGACAATCCTAACGACCCGGTTAGAAAACAGGCTGTTCCCACCGGCAGTGAAGCTTATCAGAGCCCTGAAGACCTTCTTGATCCCCTTGAAGAAGACGGAGACTCTCCAGTGCCTGGGCTCACCCACCGTTACCCTGATCGGGTGTTATTTTTGATCACTGATCAATGTGCGATGTATTGCCGGCACTGCACACGCAGACGGCTGGCGGGACAAAAAGACGGAGCACGCACACGATCGCAAATTGATGATTGCATCGAATATATTCGCAACACGCCAGCGGTTCGCGATGTATTGCTTTCTGGCGGCGACGCTTTGTTGATGAGTGATGAGCGGCTTGAATACATCCTTTCGGAACTGCGAAAGATCGACCATGTCGAAATTATTCGACTTGGAACACGCACACCTGTAGTCTGCCCTCAGCGAATTACCCCAGAGTTTTGTGAAATGATCAGTAAATATCACCCGGTATGGGTGAATACTCACTTCAATCATTTTAACGAGTTCACTCCAGAATCCATGCAAGCGTGCAGTCGACTGGCAAATGCCGGCGTTCAACTGGGAAATCAATCAGTGTTATTACGGGGTGTGAATGACTGTGTGCACGTGATGCGAAAGGTTGTCAACGGTTTGGTTTATATGCGCGTCCGTCCATATTACATCTATCAATGCGATCTCTCCCTGGGTCTCTCACATTTCCGTACGCCGGTCGCAAAAGGTCTCGAAATAATCGAAGGTTTGCGCGGTCATACTTCAGGTTTTTGTGTTCCGACTTACGTTGTCGATGCACCAGGTGGTGGAGGGAAGATTCCCGTTATGCCAGATTATCTCATTTCTCAAAGCCCTGACCGAATCGTTTTACGGAATTTTGAAGGGGTGATCACAACCTACAAAGAACCTGAAAGCTATAAAAATGAATGTCAGTGTGTTGGTTGTCAGGATGAAAAAGAAGAATTGATCGGTGTAGCCGGATTGCTTGCAGGCCAGAGGATGACCCTTGAACCAGTAGGACTGCCAAGAAACCAAAGGAAGCATAAAGAATAAGTCATTATGACAGATGCGTTGACGAAGGAGCAGGCTGCAGAATTTAATGACTTGGTAAGGTTAAACGACCTGGAATCTTTGGCATTAATTGGTTTATCAAAAAATGCTGGAAAAACCACCTGCCTGAACCATATCATCACTGCCTGGCAGGTTTCTGGTCAAACACGTCCGCTTGCACTTACATCAATTGGCAGAGATGGTGAAAAAGAAGATATTTTAAGTGGCAGGGCGAAACCACGGATTTACATCCCGAACGGAACAATTATCGCCGTAGCCGAGGGGGCTCTTCAGCGTAGTGATGCACTACTTGAAATTCTCGAACTCACCAACATCAGAACCGCGTTTGGTGAGGTGGTCATATGTCGTGCATTAAGCGATGGTTATGTTGAACTTGCCGGTCCGAGTACAACGGATGAACTTACTGTGATTTCTGAAAAGCTGCGGAACTTCGAACCGGATTGTTTGTTTATTATCGACGGAGCATTATCCCGGCGATCACAGGCTAGATCGGGACTCAGCGAAGCGGTGATCCTCGCAGTTAGCGCGGCAACTTCGGCTGTTCCGGAGGTTCTGGCAGAAAAAACTGCCTTCGCCCTTGATTTACTCAAAACTTCTCAGATTACTGGTAGTAAACGCGCTGATTTACTCAAGGTGATAAACGAAAAACCAACTGCCCGCGGTATCATTTTTAACCATGAAGAGGAAAGAACGGAGTTTGTTTCAATCGTTTTACCCAGTCTTGTTGGATTTGGACAAGAAATTTCCAGGGAATTAAACAAAAACTCTTACTTACTTTTTCTACACGGCGCTATAACCGACCAGTTGATCACAGAACTTCTCAAAGATTCTCATTTTTCTGATTTGAGATTGGTTGTACAGGATGGTACCCGGCTGTTTATCAAGTCCGAGACCTTACGCAAGCTTCACAACCGTAAAATCAAACTTGCAGTTCTGGACGCTCTTGACGTTCGCCTGGTTTGTCTGAACCCAACCCGTACCAACGGACAGCTTTCCGACCCACAACCCTTACTGGCAGCGCTGCGCCAAAAAATTTCCGATATTCCTGTCGTGGATCTTGGTCCATCGAACTGGTGAGGTAGATGTGCTTTCTTCAGTAATGATCACTCCAGAATTGCTGAGCCAGGTTGGTTTACCTGATGTTCTCGAAGCTTGTCATTGCCGTTCACCCCAGGGAAACAGGTTAAAGAGAGAAATCCATTTTTATACCAACTCCACCAGGGAAGAATTGACAAAAGAGTTTATAGCTATCAATCAGCTTTCTGTTTTGATCAAACAAAAAAACCCACTGTTAATCGAAGCATTTACTCAACTTGCCAGGCTGCGCGAATTACGGGGAACCTTTAATCGACTGGAAAAAGGCGGTTTGCTCGATGACACCGAATTCTTTGAGATTAAAAGTGCACTGGCGATCTTTGATCGTCTGAGCCAACTCAGACCAATTTTAGAAGCCGCACTCGTTATTTTTGAGGATACCCAGGGCGCTTCAGCTTTGCTTGACCCGGGTAAAAAGAGAAATCCGGCTTTTCATATTTATAGCGAATATTCACCTCAATTGTCAGAGATCCGTCATAGAAAAAAGGAGCTTGAGCGGGCCATCAGCAACACCACAGGTGCCGATCGGAAAACCTTATTGACTAAAAGAGCGCTTGTTCTGTCCGAAGAAGATCAGGAAGAAGAAAAGATCCGTCGTGAACTTGGTGCTAAATTGTCTGAATGGATTTCCCAAATGCAGCATAATACAGATACCTGCGGATTGCTTGATTTCAGGTTGGCAAAAGCTGACCTGGCAGTGCGTTGGAAAGCATCACAACCGATAATAGCAAATTCAGGTGAACCAGCTTTGCTTGTCAATGTTCGCCATCCTTTAATTTCGAAACATCTTCAAAAGCAAGGACTTGAATTTACACCTATTTCTATTGAGATCCGTAAGGGAGCCACAGTTATAAGTGGTGCCAATATGGGCGGCAAAAGTGTAGCTTTAAAAACCACCTTTTTAGCGCTGTTGATGTCCCAACTTGGCTTCTTTCCTGCATGCGAGTCACTACAAACGCCAATGTATGATTTTTTTGCCTATGAAGCCGGACAGGATGGTGATTTATTTCGGGGACTATCTTCCTTTGGACTGGAAGCAGTTAAAATCCGCGACCATTACCGCCGTAGTAGGGTTCAAAATGGTCTGATCATTATGGATGAGCCTTGCAAAGGGACAAATCCGTCAGAAGCTACGGCGATTATCAATGCCCTTTCCAAAATTTATGGTGAGTCTGATAGCAGCCTTATAATTGCTACCCATTACCAGGTCTCTCCAAAGAAAGGAATCCGATTCTACCAGGTGAGAGGGATCCGCCCTGAGGCTCTAATAAAAATATCGGATAATCTTCATGAAAAACAGGTCCTGCAGGATCCAATGGAAAGACATACTGCCTCTGGGGTTAGCTCCATGACACAATCTGACCAGCGAGAGGACCTGATGCGTGCTCGAAAGATTCAAAAATTAATGGACTATCGGCTGGAAGAAATAGATGGAGACCACTCCATACCTTCCGGTGCGATTAAGATTGCCGAGTTGCTGGGTGTGGACAATGTACTACTCGACGAAATGAAGGCAGCCTGGCAGGAGGAATAATGGCAACACTTAGATTGGACTGGGAAAAAGTTGGACAAGCGCGAGAAGCTGCGCGACAAATCGCTGAAGACACTAATGTTTATGCCCAACAATTCACGACAACAACAGTTGAGCGCTCCATTTGCCGATTGCTTGGTATCGATGGCGTTGATGACTTAGGAGTTCCACTGCCTAATGTTGTCGTTGAACACCTGATGACTCATCAACTGCTTGGGCATGGTGTAACCTATTGGCTGGGCCAAGCCTCTATTTCTTTGGGTAAAGAACCACAGGAACTGGTTGAAGCAATTGCCAGGGGCGATCTGAACCTGGCTCAGACCGAACCTGTTGATCCTTATGAAATTGAGCTTTGGGCAAATAGAAAAGCAGAAGAAGCGCTATCAAAGATTCATAAAAACCGTATTATTCGTGAAGAGAAATTACGTGAATATCCTGATCACAATGGTCCACAACTATATGTAATCGTTGCAACCGGTAACATTTTCGAAGACATTGTTCAGGCAAAAGCAGCAGCCCGGCAAGGAGCGGATATCATTGCGGTAATCCGAACAACCGGTCAGAGTTTGCTTGATTATGTGCCTTTTGGTGCCACTACAGAAGGTTTTGGCGGAACGATGGCAACACAAGAAAACTTCAGGCTTATGCGTGAGGCTCTCGATGAGGTCGGCGAGGAATTGAAACGCTACATCCGCCTATGTAATTATTGTTCCGGATTGTGTATGCCTGAGATCGCTGTCATGGGGGCGTTCGAACGTCTGGATGTGATGCTCAACGACGCTTTGTATGGTATCTTATTCCGTGATATCAATATGCAGCGAACGCTTATAGACCAGTCCTTCTCGCGGATGATAAATGCTGCTGCTGGCGTAATCATCAATACAGGTGAAGATAACTACCTGACAACATCAGACGCGTATGAAGAAGCACATACTGTACTGGCATCACAGTTTATCAACGAACAGTTTGCATTACAGGCAGGTTTACCTGAAGAACAAATGGGCCTTGGACATGCCTTTGAAATGGACCCGGAGCTTAAAAACGCCTTCCTGTACGAATTTGCACAGGCACAAATGGCAAGGCAAATTTTCCCTAAAGCTCCCCTGAAATATATGCCCCCGACTAAATTTAAAACCGGAAATATTTTCAAAGGTTATACCCAGGATGCTTTGTTCAACATGGTTACTGTGATCAGTCATCAACGTATTCACCTTCTTGGAATGCTTACCGAAGCGATCCATACTCCTTTTATGTCAGATAGAGCGCTTGCTATTGACAATGCGAGATATATTGCCAACAGCATGGCAGATTTTGGTAGTGATATTGAATTCCGGCAAGGCGGGATTATGGAACAACGGGCTAACGAAGTCCTTGATCTGGCCCTTGATTTGCTGCAAAACATCCGTAAAGACGGATTATTCAGAACTCTGGAAGAAGGTAGATTTGCCGGTGTCAAGCGTCCGTTAGAAGGCGGTAAAGGGCTCTCTGGTGTGGTAACAAAAGAAGACCAATACCTTAACCCATTCATTCCCTTGCTTTTGGAACAAGCAAAGGAGGGTTCTGAACGTTATCATTTTTATAAAAAACAATTGGACCACGGAGACAACTATGAGTAAGGTATCTTCTTCCAATAATAAAAGAAACCTGGACGCGACCCTCGACCTCACCCGTTTGAAGCCATATGGCGACACGATGAACGATGGTAAGGTCCAGCTATCATTTACCCTGCCAGTTCCTGATTCTGAAGTTTCTGTTGAGGCTGCCAGGCAGCTGGCGATGAAAATGGGTTTGGTTGAACCGACAGTCACTCATCATACATCAATTGATTCAAATTACAGTTTTTTTGTAGTCTATGGAAACTTAAGCCATACGATAGACTACACGCAATTACACGTAGATTCAGTGGATGTTAACACTATGACTATGGAAGAAACCGACTTCTTCATTCAGCAAAACCTTGGACGAAAGATCCGGGTCATCGGAGCAAGTACAGGCACTGATGCTCATACTGTTGGTATTGATGCTATCCTCAATATGAAAGGATATGCTGGTCACTATGGATTAGAGCGTTACAAAATGATTGAAGCAATTAATCTGGGAAGCCAGGTCAGCAACGAAGATTTTATTCGCAAAGCGGTCGAATTTGATGCTGATGTCTTGCTGGTCTCCCAGACCGTAACTCAGAAAAACATTCACATTCAGAACCTTACCGAATTGGTTGAGCTTCTGGAAGCGGAAAATCTGAGAAGGCGCTTTTTGCTTCTCATTGGTGGTCCCAGGATCAGCCACGAATTAGCCAAGGAATTGGGCTGTGATGCAGGTTTTGGACCTGGCAAATACGCCGATGATGTCGCCAGTTTTATATGTGAGGAATTGGTTGCCAGAAAACATCTAAATTAAAATAAAAGGTAGGTATTATGGATAAAATAATAAGTTTGCAGGATGCAGTAAACCTTGTTCGTGATGGAGATACCATTATGATAGGTGGTTTTTTGGCTGTCGGTTCTCCCGAGAGACTTATCGATGCTTTGATCGAAAAAGGG
>CAZMZQ010000007.1:0-15946 GCA_964570745.1 uncultured Anaerolineaceae bacterium | reverse complement strand
GCCCTGCTCTTTGCTGAAAAAGCGGATATAAAAGGCAATTTAACTTTCCATGGAGCAACACGGAATTTCAACACCTATATGGGAGCCGCAGCGGATATATCGATTGTTGAGGCAAAGGAAGTTGTTCAAATTGGTGAACTGTGCCCTGATGAAGTTATCGTTCCTGGAGTTTTTGTGAACTATATCGTTGATGGAGGTGCGCTTTAATGAATAAACAAGAAATGCAAGAATTTATTGCAAAACGAGTGGCTTTGGAACTACAGGATGGGGATTTAGTAAATTTGGGCATCGGACTTCCGACCCTGGTAGCCAATTACGTGCCAGAAAATAAGGATGTCCTATTCCAGTCGGAAAATGGATTCATTGGACTTGGCCCATCTCCTGAACCTGATGAAATAGACCCATGTATCTCAAATGCTGGTGCTTTTCCTGTGACCATAGTCCCCGGTGGCAGTTTCTTTGACAGTGCGATGTCTTTTGGCATTATTCGTGGCGGTCATGTCGATACAACCGTATTGGGTGCCCTTCAGGTAGCTGAAAACGGTGATATTGCAAACTATATGATCCCTGGAAAAATGATTCCTGGTATGGGCGGTGCAATGGATCTTCTCAGTGGAGCAAAGAAAGTTATTGTCGCAATGGAACACACCGCCAAAGGTGACCACAAGCTGCTGAAGGAATGTACTCTACCGCTTACTGCCATTAATGCAGTCGATTTAATCGTTACAGAAATGGGAGTTATTGAAGTGACCTCGAAGGGTTTTGTTCTTTTGGAACTAAACCCCGAATATAGTCTCGAACAAATTAAAGAAGCCACTGGCGCTGACCTTATAATAAGTGAAGGTTTAAAACCAATGGTTGTCTAGTTTATATAGATTATATTGATTGTTGTATTTCAATCTGGAAATAAAAAAATGGGTGCTAAATTAATAGCACCCATTTTTAATTAAATTATGATCTTTCGCTGCGAATTGCTTCGGTTAACTTTGGGACGATCTTCAAAGCATCACCCACAATACCAACATCAGCTACGTGGAATATCGGTGCAGTAGGATCGCTATTGATGGCAATGATGAAATCGGATTCTTCCATTCCTGCTAGGTGCTGAATAGCCCCTGAGATGCCACAAGCAATGTAAAGATTTGGTCTAACGGTTTTTCCTGTTTGACCAACCTGCTTCGTTTTATCCTGTAAACCTGCATCTACAGCTGCCCTCGAACTACCAACTTCACCGCCAAGAACATCGGCCAGCTCTTTCAATAGTGCAAAACCCTCAACGGTTTTCATCCCACGTCCACCGGCAACGATAATCCGGGCATTCTGAATGTCGTGTTTGCTGACACCTTTCTTTAAAACCTCATCGATGGTCGTGAACATTTTATTATTGGTAATCGTTCCATCGAAGTTAATAACCTCAGCAGTGGCGTTTTTTTCCGGTTCACGTTTTATCATAACACCGGGTCGAACTGTCGCCATTGCAGGACGGTGTGTAGGGCAAACGATTGTGGCAAGTAAATTGCCACCAAATGCAGGTCGTGTCATCAAAAACTTGTTTGTTTCCTCTTCAATTTCAAGAACGGTGCAATCAGCGGTCAAACCCGTATGAACTCTGGCGGCTACTCTTGGTGCCAAATCTCGCCCAATGCTGGTAGCGCCAACCAGAACGATTTCTGGATTATGTTTTTCTATAACCTGGGTTACCACCTGGGTGTAAGGTTCGGTGCGATAATGTTCTAATTCAATATGATCAGCCAAAATAATACTCTGGGCACCATATTCGATCAGCTCATCAACCAGATTGCCAACCTGAAAACCGAGCAGTAGGGCTACCACCTGGCTGTCCAGTTGTTCTGCCAGCTCACGTGCTTTACCGATCAACTCAAATGTAACAGGAGTAATACGGTTGTCGACTTGTTCCGCGAAAACAAACACAGATTTTTCCTTAATTTGCATTATTTCGCCTCTCATAAGATGTATTTCTCTTTCAATTTATCAACCAGGAATACGACAGCTTCGTCCACACCTGTCTCTATTGTTGTACCAGGTTGCTTTAGCATTTTCGGGTTTGTTTTTACAACCCTGGTCGGTGAGCCTTTAAGCCCAATATTTTCATCCTCTACCGGCACATCAACGCGGGACCAGACAAAAACTTCTTTTTCACGATAAGCGTCAAAAATCCCACCAGGTGTCATGTAACGGGGTTCGTTCATTTCATCCAAAGCAGTGATGAGCGCAGGCATTTTGGCTCTCAGGATTTGATATCGGTCTTCGAACTGTCGTTTGGCGATAACTTCATCTCCTTCAATTTTGAAACCTTCACAATAACTGATATGAGGAATTTGAAGATGTTCTGCGATTTCCGGTCCAACCTGAGCGGTATCACCGTCAATTGCCTGGCGTCCGGTTATGATCAGATCGAAGTCAAGCTTGCTGATTGCTCCTGCGAGCGTTGACGATGTAGCCCAGGTATCTGCACCGCTGAAAGCTGGATCTGTAATCAAATAAGCTTCGTCAGCCCCCATTGCCAATGCCTCCCTGAGGACATCATCAGCTTGGCGTGGCCCCATACTGAGCACAATTACGTGTGCCCCACTTTCATCCCTTAACTTCAGTGCGGCTTCCAAACCAGCTTTATCATCTGGATTCATAATTGAAGGGACTCCATCGCGGATCAAGGTTCCTTTAACAGGATCCAATCTGACTTCTGTTGTATCCGGGACTTGCTTTACACATACAATGATATTCATCTCAGCTCCTTACTTTAAAAGACTTCCAGAGATGATCATCTTCATCACTTCTGAAGTACCTTCATATATTTCAGTGATCTTGGCATCCCGCATCATTCTTTCTACCTGAAACGCCTGGATGTAGCCATAGCCACCGTGTAATTGAACACATTCGCGGGTGACATCAGACGCCACTTGTGACGCTTTCAATTTTGCCATGGCAGCCTCATTTGAAAAATTCTTGCCGCTGTCTTTTTTGAGAGCAGCATGATAAACCAACCATCGGGCGGCCTCAATATCTGTCTTCATTTGAGCTAAAACAAATTGTGTATTTTGAAATTTTGCAATGGGCGAATTGAACTGTTTGCGTTCTTTAACATATTGGACGGTTTTTTCCAATGCACCTTCTGCAATTCCCAACGCTTGGGCTCCAATTCCGATACGTCCGCCGTCCAGCGTGGACATAGCTACTCCAAACCCTTTACCCTCACGTCCAAGCAAATTCGTTTTTGGGATGCGGCAATTTTCAAAAATAAGCTCGCAAGTTGAAGAGCCCCTTATACCCATTTTCTTTTCAGTTGGTCCGAAAGTGAACCCAGGAACACCTTTTTCAATAATGAAAGCAGAAATACCCCTGGTTCCTGCAGACTTGTCAGTCATGGCAAAGACAACATAGGTATCTGCCACTTCACCGTTGGTGATGAAAATCTTGCTTCCATTGATAACCCACTCATCTCCATCTGCTGTCACTTTTGTTTGTTGACCAGCTGCATCTGTTCCCGCTTCAGCTTCTGTAAGTGCAAAGGACCCTAACTTTTTGCCTTCGAGCAAAGGACGCAGGAATTGTTCCTTTTGTTCTTCTGATCCATTCAAGAAAATAGCATCAGCAGCGAGTGAAGTATGTGCTGAGAGGATTACTCCTGTTGTTGCACAAGCTTTGGATAATTCTTCCACTGCAAGGATATAAGTAAGAGTATCACAGCCTTGTCCACCTACCGACTTCGGGAATGGAATACCTAAAAAGCCTAATTTTTGCATCTTTTGAACAATTTCGAAAGGAAAACGTCCCTCTTCGTCAGTTTGTTCCGCCCATGGCTCGACTTCATGAACTGCAAAATCACGAAACAGCCTTTGAGCCATGAGGTGTTCTTTTGATAAATTGAAATCCATACCATCTCCCATTATGGCGCGTTATAATAACCGCCCTGAACTTAGAAATAATTTTCCTTAGTATTGGTAAAACCCTGCACCGGATTTACGACCAAGCTTGCCACCACGAACCATTTTTCGCAGTAAAGGATGTGGACGATATTTGCTGTCTTTTGTTTCCTCAAAAAGAACTTCCATTACTGCAAGGCAGACATCCAAACCTACCAGGTCGCCTAATTCAAGCGGGCCCATAGGGTGATTGGCGCCAAGTTTCATTGCCGTATCGATCCCCTCAACACTGGCGGTACCTTCTGCCAGGATACCAACAGCTTCATTGATCATCGGGATTAATATGCGATTTACTACAAAACCAGCTGATTCCTTAACCTCCACAGGAGTTTTACCTAACTTCTGGGCGATTTCGGTTACACGATTAACAACTTCAGGCGGAGTCGAAAGACCAGGGATCACTTCCACAAGTTTCATAACCGGAGCAGGATTAAAAAAGTGCATTCCAATGAACGGTCGATTTAATCCCTGTGCAAGTTCAGTGATCGATAATGATGAAGTGTTACTGGCGAATATGGTTTCAGGTTTTACGATTGAATCGAGAATCTTAAAAATATCCTTCTTTACAGTCATCTCTTCCAAAACTGCTTCAACAACCAGGTCACATTCTTTGCAGTCTTCAAGGCTGCCTATGCTAATTCGGGCATTGACCTGGTTAGCAGCTTCCTGTTCCAACTTCCCACGATCTACGCGTTTTTGCAGCCCGTTTGCGATCCGATCCTGACCTTTTTTAGCCAATTCCAGGCTGATATCGGTCAAAATCACCTCAAAGCCTTCGGTTTGCGCGAAAGCCTGTGCAATCCCGCTCCCCATAGTTCCTGCTCCTATTACTGCTACTTTCATATATCCACCTCCTATTTTTTCCTTTTGGTCTTTCTTGGGTTGAACTGGTATTAATTATCGATTTTTGAATACTTTATCCTTTCTTTTCTCAAGGAAAGCTTGCATGCCTTCTTTTTGGTCTTCAGAATCAAAACATGCACTGAATAAGTCAACTTCCAACCGTATAGCATCATCAATCGTGAGGTCAAGCCCTTCGTTTACTGCGGTTTTGATATTACGGATTGCGATTGGTGCGTTTGCAGCGATTCGGTTTGCCATTTTTAGAGCTTCTTCCATCAAGTTTTCCAAAGGATAGACCGCACTAACCAGCCCTATTTCTTTTGCCTCTTCAGCTTTGACATTGCGGCAGGTGAAAAGCAGTTCTTTAGCTTTGGAGATTGAACCAACAACACGAGTAAGTCGCTGTGTACCGCCAAAACCGGGTGTGATACCAAGACCTGCTTCAGGTTGACCAAAAACTGCGTTTTCACTGCAGATTCGAATATCACAACTGAGTGCAAGCTCGTTGCCTCCACCGAGGGCATAACCGTTAATTGCTGCAATTACTGGTATTGGGAAGCTTTCGATTTTTCTAAAAAGTGCATTGCCTGTCTCGCCAAAGCCACGAGCTTGAGCTTTGTCCATATTTGCCATTTCAGATATATCTGCGCCGGCAATAAAAGCTTTCTCACCTGCGCCAGTAATAATCAGGCAGCGGGTAACCATTAGATTAACCTGATCTAAAACTTGAGAAAGTTCCGCTAAAACGGAACTGTTCAATGCATTTAATGCTTCTGGTCTGTTGATGGTTATGATGCCAACTTCACCGTTAATTTCATAATTTATAAACATAGTTTTAATCCCTCAGAATTTCTATCGCGGCAGCAGCACCCATACCCCCCCCAATGCAGAGAGTTGCCAACCCTAATTTTGTATCAGATTGTCGTTTCATTTCATGGATTAGAGTGACCAAAATCCTTGCCCCAGAAGCTCCAATCGGATGTCCAAGAGCGACAGCTCCACCGTTGATGTTCAACTTCTCACTGTCAATACCAAGATCACGTAAAACCGCTATTGATTGAGCTGCAAAAGCTTCATTTGCTTCAATCAGATCAAAATCTGAAATATTAAGGTTTAGTTTCTTCATAAGCGAGATTGTCGCAGGAACAGGACCAATCCCCATAATGGATGGCTCAACGCCTTCCAACGCGCCTTCGAGCCAAACTGCCTCAGCTGTCACACCCAACTCCCGGGCTTTTTCTTCACTCATCAACACCACGGCTGCGGCGCCGTCATTAATCGTGGATGAGTTGCCAGCCGTTACCACACCGTCTGGTTTGAAGGCTGGTTTAAGTTTTGATAGCCCATCAGCTGTTGCATCAGCGCGGATACCTTCGTCTTCGGTGAACTCAATAACTTCACGCTTAACCCGAACCGGAACCGGGACGATTTCGTCCACAAATTTACCTTCTGTCTGAGCTTTGGCAGCTTTTTGCTGTGATTTCGCCGCGAAATCATCCAGTTCCTCACGGGTGAGCCCCCATTGCTCGGCGATGTTTTCGGCAGTAATACCCATGTGTAGTTGACTGAAAGAATCAGTCAGACCATCATGAACCATTGTGTCAATCAAAACATTGTTCCCAAGGCGATAACCAGTCCGGGCTTGCGTAAGTGCATATACAGCAGCCGACATATTTTCCATTCCGCCAGCGATCACAACATCTGCTTCCCCATACTTGATCATCCTTGCACCCATGTTGATTGCTTCAAGTCCAGACCCGCAGAGGACGTTGATGGTCACTGCCGGAGATTCGACCGGAATGCCTGAATTCACTGCAGCCTGGCGGGCAACATTTTGCCCTTGCCCTGCCTGTAGAATACAGCCCATGTAAACCAGGTCGACATCAGAAGGCTGGATCCCAGCCCTTTTAATTGCTTCCCGGATGACGATTTCGCCTAGTTTTGCCACAGGTACAGTGGAGAGCATTCCGCTCATTTTTCCGATTGCAGTACGGCACGACCCTGCAATGACAACTTTTTTACTCATATACCTTCCTTTCTTTCCTTGCCAATAAATCTAAAGAGTTTGAGTTAAAGACCAGGAAAAACTAATCCATTTTATTATTGCAAATGTCTTGTTCGAACCACGACACCAAAGAAGTAATGGTCCAACCTACTAGAAGTTCACTGCCTCTCAAACCGCATTGTTTTTCTTTCCTCATTATCTCATAGAATCGTGCTTTTGGCACATTTTTGATAAATTAATCACAATCATAATCAATAACTAAGGAATTGAAATTAACACCGCCTTTTCTTGACATTAGAACAACTGTTCTATATAATTAGAACATGATGGAACATTATCGCTCTGACTCACTAACCCTCTTTGAAATGCCGCTGCCGCCCAAGCGTTTTCTTGCCATCGGTGCGCACGCGCTCTCAGACCGTATCCTGCAGCTTATCTCTGCCCTGGCGCTCAGGCAAACAGTTATCGTGCTCGATTGCGGCAACCGTTCCAATATGTACGCGGTCGCCAAACTGATCCGCCCCTATACCTCGGACCCGGTCAGCATACTGAACAACATCAGGCTTTCCCGTGCGTTTACCTGTTACCAGGTGCTGGCGATGATCCAGGCAACTGCCAAAAACCCTCCCGACGGACCGTTGGTGCTCCTGGACTTATTGGCAACCTTTCTGGATGAAGATGTGGAGCTCAAAGACAGTCAGCGCCTGCTCACTCACAGCCTGGATATTCTCGAGAAACTGAGCCATTTCGCACCGGTGGTGATCAGCACGCGCCCAATCCCCGCCATCACTGAAAACCGCACAGTTTTACTCGAGCAGCTCAAAGCCAGTAGTGATATTTGTTGGGAAGAACCACTCCCTCTCCCCGCTGATCAGGAGCTGCAGCTGGCTCTGTTTTAAGGGAGAGAACTAATGGGAAGAACCATTGCATCCATCACCCAAACCTGGCAGGAAGAAGAAGCTGCACTTAATCGCTTCAAACGTGCCCTGCGTAAGAATGACCAGGTGCTCCTGGACGAATTGCTGGTCCTCTCACGCCTGCATTTGGCTGAGGCTTCATATGCTTCCAACCTCTACCCGCTTGATATGTACCTGATCGCCATCTTGCTGGAGGTCTACAAACAGCTTAAAGCCCTTCAACACGAACTGTATGACCCCGATCAAGACAAAGACCAGGCACGTCTGAAAGAAGAAGACATTTTTCTTAAGCTAATTACCAACTGCCTGGAAACCTCGGGCGAACAAATGCAGAAGGATGCCTCTGAATCCGAAAAAGAGGAGTTGCCCGTAGACGAGCCAGCAGATGAGCGCTCATATACTTCTTTCGAGGATGCCCCATGAATCAAACCCGTAGTTTTACCGGCTGGCTTCTGGACCTCTACCTCAATAAAGAAGAAGGGTTGAGCCTGTGGTTTATCTCGGCAGAAGATGACAGCCGGGTCTGTTTCAGGCAGCGCTTTCCAGTCAGCTTTTATGCAGCCGGTCCGAAAGAAACCCTGCGTGTGCTTTGGAAAACGATTTCTGGCCGCCCTGGGGTGCTTTCGCTCAGTCGGCAGCGCAAGCAGGATGTCTTCGAAGACCAGCTGGTAGACGTGATGCAAATCGAAATGGAGTCACCTGCCAGCCAAGTGACCCTTTTTCGCGAGATCGAACAGATTTACCCCGATCTAACCTATTATGATGCCGATATTGCCATTAGCACGCGCTATATCGCCCGTTACGGTGCCTTTCCGTTGGCACTATGCCAGCTGGAAGTTGACGAAGATAGTCTGATCCGGTCTATTCAGACGCTCAATAATCGCTGGGAGCTTCTGCCTGAACTGCCGCCGTTGCGTGTGCTGCACATCAGTCCCGATACCGACCCAACCCGCGGAAGTGTGCAGTCCCTGCTGGTTCATTCTGATCGTTTTGAGTTGCGCCTGGCGCTCGACACGCAGGGAAACTACCTGCAAACACTCAACGAAATTCTGGTTGACTACAATCCGGATGTTTTTTCAACCAACTGGGGTGATAGTTGGCTGATCCCGTTTTTGCTCAAAGAATCGGGGGAGAAGGACATCCCCTTGCAGCTCAATCGCGACACCAGCCGACCGGTGCGTTGGCAAAAAGAAACTACCTATTTCTCCTACGGACACATAATCCACCGCCCGGAGGAGGCGCACCTGTTTGGGCGCTGTCATATTGACCGAAAATCTGCCATGATGTGGTCAGATTACAGCCTGGCAGGCACGCTCGAAATGGCACGCGTGACCACGCTGCCGATCGAGAAGGCAGCCCGTGTTTCCCCGGGTCAGGGAATTTCTGCAATGCAGGTCATCACCGGGCTGGAAAAGGACCTGCTCGTGCCCTACCAAAAACGCCAGTTCGAAGAATTCAAAACTGGTCTGCAGTTGATCCAGTCTGACCGTGGTGGGATGGTCTACCAGCCTATCACCGGGCTGCATGCTGATGTGGCGCAGATTGATTTTATATCAATGTATCCTGCCATTATTATTTTGAGTAATATTTCACCCGAAGTGCCGCTTCCAAATGGCCTGACCCCGGCGCATGATGATCTGGGCGTGGTGCCGCTAACTCTCAAGCCGTTATATGAAAAACGAGTCGCCATCAAACAAAAGATTAGGAATTATCCCGAGAATCACCCCCTGGTTGCCAACCTGAAAGAACGTGCCCAGGCGCTCAAATGGCTGCTTGTGGTTTGTTTTGGTTTTTTGGGCTACAAAAACGCCCGCTACGGACGCATCGAGGCTCACGAAGCCGTTACCCGCGGTGGGCGTGAGGTGCTTCTACGTGCCAAGGAAGTTGCGGAAGAAGAAGGTTTTGAAGTATTGCATATGTATGTGGACGCACTATGGGTTAAGAAAAAGGGTTGCAACAAACCGGAGCACTTCACAGAGCTGATTAAAAAGATCAACCACCGCACAGGTGGCCTGACCATTAATCTGGATGGGATTTACCGCTGGGTTGCTTTTTTGCCTTCCAAAGTCGACCCGCGCATTCCGGTTGCCAACCGTTACTTTGGGGTTTTTCAGAGCGGTGAGATTAAAGTGCGTGGGCTGGAAGCACGCAGACGCGACACGCCCCTCTGGATTGCGGCAACACAGAAAGAAATGATTAACTTGCTGGGGCGAGCCAGAACAAAACATGAGCTGAAAAACTGCATTCAAGAGGCTTTCAACTATTATCAGCAAGCAATGCAGGATTTAAAAACCGGATTGGTACTGCCGGAACAATTGGTGGTCAATGGTAAGGTTAGTTACGCCCTGGAAGCTTACAAAACTTCCACTGCTTCGGTAAGAGCAGCCTGGCAGCTGCAGAAAGCGGGCAAGCCGGTCAAACCTGGTATGCGCGTGCGTTTTGTATACATACGTGGCATCCCGGATGTTGTCGCCTGGGATCTGGGAGTGAGGGTCGAACCTGCTGATCTTGATTCAGATAAATATATTGAACTGCTCATTCGCGCCGCCAGTTCGGTCCTGTCACCGTTTGGCGTATCAGTTGATATTCTGCGAGAATGGTCTTCTACAGATGGTCTGCAGCTTCATCTGGTTTCTGGAAGCAATTATTTAATGAATGATTATTGAATTTCTATTGGAATTTGATATTATTGGCTACGCGCAATTCAATATAAAAGTTATTCTTTCAATCTTCATTAAAAGTTTGACGCTCGTTGGACTGTACTATATAATAAAATCTTTGTAGGGGAAGTGCTGGAATTGGCAGACAGGCATGACTTAGGATCATGTGCGGCGACGCGTGAGGGTTCGAGCCCCTCTTTCCCCACTTCACAAATTTTTCGAGAGGTTTATATTGAAAACAACTAAATCATTTACAGACGATCATCAGGTGCGCGTTACTGCTGAATTTGAACAAGAAACGCTGGAAGGGTTCAAACGTAAAGCAGCCCGTAAAATTGCCCAAAAATCTCGTATTCCCGGCTTCAGACCCGGAAAAGCACCCTACAACATGGTCGTTTCACACGTTGGCGAAGGTGCTGTTTTGGAAGAAGCAATTGAATTAATGCTGGATGATGTCTATCCCAAAGTCTTGGAACAAGAAAACATAGAACCCTACGGGCCTGGCAATCTGGAAAATATCCCCACCCAGGAACCTCCCGTCTTTGATTTCCTGATCCCACTGGCTCCTAAAACCGAACTTAATGATCTTGATGCTCTCAAGAAACCTTACGCGCCTGAACCCGTTACGGACGCTGATATTGACAATTTCATTAAACAATTGCAACAGGATGCCGCAAATGTGGTTCCTTTTGAAGGTGCTGCTCAGGAAGGTCACCTGATCTATATGACCGTTACTGCCACTAACGAAAATCCTGCCGAAGGTGAAGATTCCGTCCTGGTCAAAGACTCTCCACAGCAAACCCAAATTCCAACCGAATTGGAAGAAAAAGAAACTGAATGGCCATTCAAGGGTTTCGCGCGCGCTTTTATAGGTAAAAAAGCAGAAGAAGTGGTGACAATAACTCACGTTTTCCCTGAAGATGAAAAATTGGGTAGTTATTCCGGAAAAACGATCAAATTCGATGCTAATCTCCAGTCTGTAAAAGCTCTTGAACTCCCAGCCCTTGACGAGGAATTCCTCCAAAAATTGGGCAATTTCAACAGCGTTGAGGAGCTTCGCGAAGTTGTCGTCAACAAACTGGAGACTGAACGCACAGCTGAATATGATGACAATTACTATTTGGAACTTGTTGATACCTTACGCAAATCGGCAATCATGAAATATCCACCTCAAATGATCGAAGATGAAGAACATGAGGTTTTACACCGTATCGAGCACGATCTTGAACACCGTGGACTTGACCTCGATGTCTACCTTAAACTGCGCAAACAAGACAAAGAGCAATTCATTGAA
Organism: uncultured Anaerolineaceae bacterium; assembly: GCA_964570745.1. Taxonomy (GTDB): domain Bacteria; phylum Chloroflexota; class Anaerolineae; order Anaerolineales; family Anaerolineaceae; genus Mesolinea. The sequence goes on along the minus strand of CAZMZQ010000007.1, from coordinate 4,283 downwards.
GAAGAAGTGAAACCCACGGCTAAGGATCGTCTTGAACGCTCTATGGTTATGGATGCGATTGCAAAAGAATATAACTTAAAGATCTCCCAGTCTGATTTGCAAACAGAAGTTACAGCCCTGATCAATTCTTTGCTAATGAGTGGAGAATACGATCAACTCGAAAAGGAAATGGGCAAAAAGCGTTTTACTGAAGCAATTTCTTCCCAAGCCGGTACCAATGCTATCGAAACGATTGTCCGTCATCAATTGCGCCTAATGGCTTCACCTGAATCAATCCAGAACGAAGAAGAACTTGTTGAAGATAATTTGGAAACATTGGTTCAAGAAGCAGTAAACATGGCTGACGAAGCCAAGTCCGTTTCTGATGTAGAAGAGGCTTTAACTGAAGAGATTGAAACCACTGACTCTCCGGAAGCTTCTGATGATAATGGAATTGAAGAATAACAAATTTCTTATATTCATCAATTAAGCTTTATCGAAAAGGAACGATTATGCAAAAAAATGACTTTCAATCCGTAGTACCTATGGTTGTTGAACGGACTGCGAACGGCGATCGCGCTTATGATATTTACTCTTTATTACTCAAGGAACGCATTGTGTTTGTCGGTTCTGCGATTAACGACCAGGTTGCCAATGTAATTGTGGCACAATTGCTCTATCTAAGCCAGGTTGACCCCGAAAAGCCGATTCAAATGTACATTAATTCTCCAGGCGGTTCTATTTATGCCGGTTTAGCGATCCTCGATACAATGCAGATGATCCCTAACCCAATAAGCACTGTTGCGGTCGGCGTTACAGCCAGTTTTGGCACGGTGTTGCTTGCTGGTGGAACTAAAGGTCAGCGTTATGCCTTACCTCACGCCACCATTCATCTTCATCAACCACTGGGTGGAACCGAGGGACAAGCATCTGATATCGAAATTATGGCAAGAGAAATTCTCAGGCTTAAAACTGCACTCAATAATTTCTTTGCTGATGTCACCGGTCAACCCATGGAAGTTATCCAAAAGGATACTGACCGCGATTTCTATATGACAGCTGACCAGGCTGTTCAATATGGATTAATCGACAAAGTTCTTGAATCCCCGAAGGGTAAATGATCACAGATAAATTGCCAACGCTAAAGGGTCTCATCCTGGATATGGATGGGGTCCTTTGGCACGACAATGAACCAATTGGCGATTTACCAGCGATATTTAACCAAATCCGTGCATTAGGTTTGAAATTTGTTCTGGCTACCAATAACTCAACAAAGACAATAGACGAATATCTTCAAAAGCTATCTGGGTTTGGTGTCTTGTTAGAAGCATGGCAGATTGTCACTTCAGCTGAGTCAACTCTCGATTACCTGCAGGACACCTCCCCCAACGCAGATACGCTGTATATTTTTGGATCTAATTCCCTAAAAGAAAGTGCTCGTCAAAGAGGTTATAACGTTCTGGAAGATGATGATGCAACGACAAAGGCAGATTTTGTTCTTGTTGGACTTGATGTCAATCTGACATATAACAAAATCAGCAATGCAGCCAAAAAAATTCGCGAAGGGGCGACTTTTATCGCGACAAATACTGATGCGACCTTTCCTGCTCCTCAGGGGTTAATTCCAGGAGCTGGAACAATGGTCACTGCTGTTCAGACTGCTTCAGGAACAAAACCAACAACGATCGGCAAACCAGAACCATACCTTTATCGTTCAGCGATTAAAGTAATGAATCTGGAACCGAAAGATGTCTTGTGTGTTGGAGATCGGTTAGACACAGATATCCTGGGTGCACAAAATGCTGGGTTTCAATCTGCGCTCGTCCTTTCTGGTGTGAGCACACCAGAAGATCTCGATCATTGGAACCCTAAGCCAAATCTCGTAGCAAGCGATCTGACAGCGTTAATTTATGACTAAGCAGTTAATTCTCGATCTTAATGTCACGGAATTGGAGCAAAAGCTTCGGGAATTAGGACAGCCAAAATTTCGCCACCAACAAGTTTTGGAAGGGATTTATAAGCACCATTACGAATTCTTCGATCGATTCTCAAACATCCCTAAAAATCTGTCTGCACAACTTGAATCAATTTTTTCCTTTGATTCGGTTAATTTGGTTAGTACGATCCACTCCAACGATAAGAAGACTATAAAATATCTCTTTTCTCTTCATGATCAGCATAAAATCGAAACTGTATTGATGAAATACAACGACCGTAACACTGTCTGCATTTCAAGCCAGGTCGGCTGCCCATTAGGCTGTGTATTCTGTTCAACCGGACAAATGGGTTTTTCGCGAAACCTGAGCACCGGTGAGATTTTGGGTCAGGTTCTTTACATCATGCGAGAGCTCGAAAAAAACAGTGAAAAGCTTACCAACATTGTTTATATGGGCATGGGAGAGCCCTTTTTGAATTATTCAAACGTGATGGAGTCTGTAAATCGATTAACTGACCCTGACCTTTTCAATTTTGGAGCGCGCAGGATCACTATCAGCACTGTCGGTATAATTTCAAAAATTAAAGAATTCACTTCTCTTGACAGCCAGGTAAATTTGGCAATCAGTCTTCACGCTCCAACCGATGAACTACGCTCACAATTAGTGCCAAACAATCGTATACATCCCCTTAACCCACTGATTGAAGCTTGTAGGGAATATGTTGATTCAACCAGGAGACGCATTACCTTTGAATATGCCTTGATCCAGGATGTAAATGACAACGAACAACAAGCCAGGCAGCTTTTTAGCCTTTTGAAGGGTATTCTGTGCCATATTAACCTGATTGCGTTGAATCCTAGCAAAGAGTATCCTCTGCCAGGTTCATCCAGGGATCGTGTAGATGCTTTTCAATCGGTATTACAACAAGCAGGCATCCCATCCTCTATTCGCTTGCGTAGAGGGATCGATATCAATGCCGGCTGTGGACAGCTTGCCCAATCTCAACTATCGAAATGATATAATCCCAGCCTATGAACGATATTCTCAAAAAATGGCGTCAGAGCCTCCAAAAAACGCGCGACGTGACTTTCGGAAAGATCGCAACTTTCTTTGGCGCAACTGAAATCAACGACGACACCTTCGATGACCTCGAAGAATTGCTAATCCAGGCAGATGTTGGCGTAGAAACTACCTTGCACCTGGTTGATCTTGCTGTAGAACAGGTTGACGATTTAGGATACACTCGGATGGACCAGTTGGAAAGTCTGTTAAAAGAAGAGCTTTCTCAACTGCTATTCGATGCCAAAGAGCCGGATTTCAACCAAAAGCCAACAGTCATTATGATTGCAGGAGTAAATGGTTCTGGCAAAACCACTTCAATTGGCAAACTTGCCGCCAGATATAAAGCTATGGGAAAAACTGTGCTTTTAGTTGGTGCAGATACATATCGTGCTGCTGCTGCAGATCAGCTGGAAATCTGGGCAGATCGTGTGGGTGTCCCAATTATTACCGGGCAACAAGACAGTGACCCAGGTGCAGTAACCTATGATGGTATTAAAGCAGCGATTGCAAGGGACTTCGATGTCGTACTCATAGACACAGCTGGACGTTTACATACCCGCTATAATCTTATGGAAGAGATTAAGAAGGTTTATCGTGTAGCAGATAAAGCCATGCCAGGAGCACCACACTATTCCTGGATCGTTATTGACACGACAACCGGACAAAATGCCCTCAGACAAGCCGAAGCGTTTGGCAAAGCGGTCAACCTTAATGGCGCCATCCTGGCAAAGCTGGATACCTCAGCCAAGGGTGGAATGGTCTTTGCAATTAAAGACCAGCTTGGGTTACCGGTAATTTATGCAGGTTTGGGAGAGAGGGTCGAAGATCTCGAACTATTCGATAAAGATTCCTTCATCCAGGGTATCTTCACCAGAAGCGAGGCAGGATAACATGTCCGACTTAAATGAACGCATACAAAATTTAGAAGCCAAAATCCACTCTCTCCAGGAGCATCTTTGACTTAACACAAAAGTCAACTGAACTGGAGAATCTTCGCAGACAAAGTGAAGTTCCTGGCTTTTGGGACGACCCAAACGGCGCCCAAAAGATCATGAAACGAATATCTGACCTTGAGGATCAAATTGATGATTGGAAATCTCTCATCACACAAATTGAAGGTCTCTCCTCTTTACTCGAACTCGATGATGGCAGTCTTACAGAAGAAATCAGCGCTCAGGTTGTTTCACTTGAATTATCAATCGCTAAAAGAGAAACCCGTCTTTTGCTTTCTGGTCAGTATGATCGTGGAAATGCAATTTTAGCCATTCATGCTGGTGCTGGTGGTACTGATTCCCAGGATTGGGC
>CAZMZQ010000006.1:11883-25805 GCA_964570745.1 uncultured Anaerolineaceae bacterium | reverse complement strand
GTACCCCCGGTGCGATTCGAACGCACAACCTACAGTTTAGAAGACTGGTGCTCTGTCCATTGAGCTACGGGGGCAAGCCGATAGATTATAATGCGAAATCGAAAAATTGAATAATTAAAAATACCATATTAAAAATAAGATGATAAATATTTAATGTTGAGATTATGGTTCGACCAGAATCAGACCGGGCGTATGCCTTTATAAACCCGGCTCGAACCGATGGTACTCAAAATCGTGTTTGCAGGTTTATGGGTAATCTGAGAAAGTTCTTCAGAATCCAATGGTTGATTATTATTGGCCAAAAAAACTTTGAAAATTGTATCAACAAGCGGCGCGTTGGCGGTGATAAAGTCGTCTTGTTTGGCGCAGTGATTAATTAGTGTAAAAATCAGAGCATCGCCCTGGGTCACTTCACCAGTTTCTGAGTCGACCAGGTCCATGTCAAGTTCATCGACGTGTCCGTCAAAAGCCTCAATATGAGTTGGGCAAAAAAAGGTAATGAGAGAATTTCGCCAATTGCGATCCTGTGACTTCCACCAGTCAAAATCGATATGAAATTTAGTATTCTTTGTTGGCTTGATCAAACTTGCCTTAGTGACCATACTCTCTCCTATGACTTCTCTGAAATGTGGAAATAATCATCGCCGACATGGAAGAAATCATCGCTGGAGATCAATACATCCAGGAGGTCCATCGGTGCCGTCCGGCGTATAACATTGATAGCGGCATAAAGATCGACGAAGTGTACATGCCTTTGGTTATTTAGCTTTGATAGTTCAGACATCATCTTCATGACATCTGTCTTGAGGGCAGGAGATTGCTTCTGGCGGGTGTTCCACACTTCATCAAGACCAGCAACGTCAGGAATGGCTATTGCCATTCTTTCATTGAACCCGGCTGAAATCGGTTGACGTAAAAGCGCGAAAACCAAACCACCATCAGCTCCTACCAGGACAGTCTTAATCCATTCTTTATTGACTCGCTTGCGATGTGGGCTGATGATCATCGTTCCCGGGTCATCGGTCGCGATAATATCCAAGACACTTCCTGGGATAACACCCTTTTCAAGGAACCAATCCCTCAGACCGATCACATAATTGTGATGTCGAACCAACCAGGCAGAAATTTGTGATTGAGTTTGTTCGTCAATAAATGTAATTTTCACATTTTGAGATTCGAGTGCTGACGGTAACACCTGGTTTGTTCTAGGGGTAACCGGAATGCTACCAGCCCGCCAATGAGGATAGGTTAAAGTTATGCTGACGCTTTCTGCTCTTTCTGCATCATTAATTTCCTCAGTTGTGAAAGAGAACTCATCATCCAGGTCATAAAGCAAATTGAAAAACTCGTCGCTCAAATTTTCATCAATTAACCTGGCGTTTTCTGCCTGAAGGTAAAGAGGGATGCTCAGTACTGCTTCTGGCTCAAGGCGGCGCAAGAACCATGAAAATTTGCCGGTAGAGCCAACTTCATCGAAACGAGGGTCTTCCTGGAGCGCGTAATTAAGCGAGAACGCAAGCAAGTTCTTATTCTCTGTTTCATCTGATATCTCAAGCTGAGCCATCAACTGTTCAATTGTTAATGGTCCGCCAGCCATTGAATCAAGGATCGCTTCAGCGATATTCAGATACCCAGCCCCAAGATCAATCAATAAGGAGTGAGGAAACCAGGTATAGCCGATTCGAATTAAATCGGTCTGGTTATCCAGGGCAGAACGTAACTTCGTGGTGATGCTTTTGCCATGTTCCCTTATTATAGTTTGCGGATCCTGGTCAGCTAAAGATTTTGTTGTGTAATCTTTTTCGTTAAGCTCGTGGGATTTTAGATCAGATGCGAATTCGCGCTGGCTTCCATCCTCAAATTCGACCCTTACAACCTGAAAATCACCCATGGCAGGGTTGATGCCGATTCGGGTTTCAAGGACAATACCTACCAGGTCATTTAATTCAGGAAATCTGACCTTGTCGCCTGGCTCATATGAATTGGCAGGTTTATAAACGATGCCGGTATCTGCTTCGCGGGATGCTTCGGCTAACCGGATAGATTCAAGTCTCTTGGTAACCAGAACACTGGCAAGCTCATTTATTGTAAGGGGTTCTTCCGTTTCAAAGAGGTGATTAGTCAGGTGTTGCAGATCATCAGGTGTGATCTCTAACATTTTCCAGTAGTTCGATTGCTTTTGATTACTTGAAACGGTCATAAAATCCTCGTAATAATTCGGTTATTATAAGATTATACATGAAAAAAACGAGAGATATTTATAAACATGAAACCATTAATTGAAAAGAAAGAAATGTTTGGTTGGAAAAATTGCTATTCGATCAGTACAGAGATGCTCGAGCTTGTTGCAACGTCAGATGTCGGACCGAGGATTGTATTTTTTGGATTTAAAAATGGGAAAAATCTATTGAAGGTCATTGAGAGCCAGGCAGGACGAATTGGCGATCTTAATTGGAATTTGTATGGAGGGCACAGAGTCTGGGCAGCACCTGAAGATCCCTATTTTTCTTACCTGCCAGATAACAGTATTGTGAGGGTGGAAATAAACCCAACAGAAGACCTGATTAAACTCGCTACTCCAGCAGATGAGAGTAATCTGGAAAGAAACCTCTATTTAAGAATCGACAACAATGACACGGTGATAATACGAAATGAAATTGTAAACAGAGGGGTAGTACCTATCAGAACTGCATCATGGGGGATTACATCATTTGCTCCTGGAGGAGTTGGGATTATTCCACTCGAAATTCAGAGTGAAGAACAAAAGCGTTTTCAGGCATGTCAAAGTATCAATCTTTGGGAATACACAAACCTTGCAGACCCTTCTTATGAGTGGCACAAAAAATTTCTGTTGGCACATCAACCCTTATGCAAAAGCAAACAAAAGATTGGGATTTATCTAAAGGATCCAAAGTTGGCTTATCTGCTTGATGAAAACCTGATCATCAAGTCGTCCCGAGGCGGTCAGGATGACCCGGAACACTACCCTGATCGTGGTTCTAATAGCGAGGTCTATTTTGACCAGGACATGCTTGAGCTGGAATTTTTGAGTTCCTGGAAGAGATTACTTCCAGGCGAAGCGGTATCACACGAGGAAACTTTGGAAATAACAAAAATCGATGATAAAGAGAAACTCTTTCCTATCATCGAAGAAAGGTTGATTGGATAGACAATTTAAATAAAAAAGGCGATAAAGAATCCAATCAACAAACCCATTGAAGCAATCGTGAAAAGCATCAAAACCTGGGTCTTTAAAAAGTCCACTTTACCGACTTTATTTCTTACTGTTTCACCACTTACTACCGCGGAGTGGGTATTGTTAAACCCGATTTTAACTGTCGGTTGAAAGCTCAATTCCTCTGAAAAGGAAGAATTAACCATGATCTGATTCACAGGAGCAGCTTTATTTGCATTGAAAATCCTCTGTGTCTCAAAATTCAAAGATATAGGTTTATCAGGAACCGTAATTGACTCTGGACCTTTGCCGTTTTTTCTTTTACGGGAGGTTTTGAATTTTGCTAGTGTTAAGCTATCGGCGGTCATAAGAAACCTCATTAACCCCTGGATGAAGATATCTTGCTAACATTTCCATTTTCATCAGCAACCACCCTGATAGTTTGGGTGAGTGATTTCCCTCCGGGTAATTCGTCACTAAAGGAATAAAGCAAAAGATAGGTGCCGGAGGTCAGATTGCTCACTTTTGGTTTTTTACCTGAAAGCTTGATATATTTTTGGTAGACTTTTTCATTTACTTTACGGATAGCATCTGCGTTCATCATGGCTACTTTCTTGTCCGGCGTCGTAAAAAAGCAGGCACAGACAAATTATCGGCTGGATATGACTGGGAGGGATATTGATCGAGCCCAATTTCATCCAGAGTTTCAGACTCTGTAGAAAGTGGATGATCGGTAACAACAGGTGGGATTTCATTAATTGGGTTTTGAACCAGGCCAGAATAGCTACTTTGCATAAAATTTGCTTTTGGTGCACCGATTCCTGTAACAATTAAGATCAATTGGACGCGATCTTCCATTCTGTCGTCCATAATGATTCCAGGAATTACATCTGCATGTCCACCTGTTGCTTCCTGCAAGGTTTTTAGTGCATCTGTGACATCTTTAAATGACATGTCCTGGCTACCAGTGAAGTTTGCGATCATCCCAGAAGCAGAATAAAGATCGATTTCATCCAGCAGCGGGTGGTGAAGTGCTTTCTCAATTGCTTCTTGCACTTTGTTTGGTCCGCTCCCGGTTCCAATTGCCATTAACGCTCCTCCACCTCGATTCATAATATTTTTAATATGAGAGAAATCGACATTGAGGAGACCAGTTTCGGTAATCAGTTCTGAGATACCCTGGACACCCTGCCTTAAGACATCATCAGCAAGAGTGAAAGCCATTTCCAAGGGCAAGTCGCGAGGAGCGATTTCAATCAACTTGTCGTTTGGGATGACGATCAGTGTATCGGTGTATTCTCTGAGCCTTTCAATACCGGCTGCAGCATTAGTCTGCCGACGACCAAGCTCGAAGGAGAATGGCTTGGTTACGATGGCAATAGTTACTGCGCCACATGATTTTGCAACTTTGGCTGCGATCGATATTGCCCCTGTGCCTGTTCCACCACCCATGCCAGCAGTCAGGAAAACCATGTCAGCTCCCTGGAGAATGGAAGACAGTTCTTTGGTGCTTTCTTCAGCTGCCGACTCGCCAACGGTTGGTAAACCGCCTGCTCCGAGCCCACGGGTGAGTTTCGGACCAAGTTGAATCTTGTTCGGGGCATGATTGATAGCCAGGGCTTGTGCGTCTGTGTTAGCCACTACGAATGTAACCCCTTGCATACCACTTTCGATCATGCGGTTGACTGCATTTGAACCTCCACCGCCCAGACCAATAACGACGATTTTTGGTTTTGCGTAAGTTGTTGAACTGATCATAATTTCTCCTTCGGTTTATACGGTAATGCTGACGCTGTTGATAATCTGTTCATCGATCAGGCAGCCCGCTTCACGTAAAATATCGATATCATGGACGTTGAAGGCACCATTTTCATTCCAAACCGTGACCTTGCGCGCATTCGTAGCTTCAATCAGTGAAAACCCGATGGTCGGTCTGGATTCTCGTATAATTGGGCGGATTCGATCGAGGGTATTCTCGGGAATACCCCAATCATATGACGGAAGCAACAGGTAATGATCGATCGGGTATATCCATTCAGCCAGTTTAGCTGAGACAGCATAATCTGATTTCTGCTTGCGAGTGTGCTCCAGTTTTTGTTTATATGCTGGTATTGACGCATTCTTTGGCTGACCATTCAAATCAAAAAAGGCGGTTGTTCCTTCCTTCTTCTCTTCGCTGGAACTCAAAATCCAAAAAAGGCAACCCAAAATATTGTTCTTTTGGTCAGCAGCTCGTCCTGCTTCTTCTGAAGGGCTGAGTGCGAAATCGATCAATTCTTCAAAGGTGACCTTAGAATCAAGAACGCTGGTTCTAATATCAGAGCTGCCAAAATAGAATAAAAACATTTTTGGGTCAATATCCAGAATACTTCTCACCAGGTCTGCATACCACTGCCAGGTGTTAAAACCTATGTGGTCTTCTTCGCCGAGGTCAGTCTTGGAGTAAGGTCTGGGAACTTTCCAGTTCCGTTTACCACCAGCGCCCCAACTGAGCGGATGATTGAAGGTTTGGGAGCTGACTGCGATGTGTAAGTTAGAAACAAAATCAAGCGATCGACGCTGTTTTACCAGGCTGAGCACCTTTTTGAGGAATGATAAATCCCAATAATCACCGCCAGGCTGCAGAGGAGGAAAAACCGGTATCAAGCCATTTTGCTCAGCAACGCGGACGAAGGGGAGATAACGATCCAGAAAACGTTCAACAAGATCACCCTGAGACCAGGTGTCGTGCAACCAGGCTGATTTCATGTTCGGTTTGTCGAAGAAAACGACGTGCTTGATTCCCCATTTGGCATAAGAGCTTAGCAGGATGCGAAGGTCTTCCGGTCGGACATCATTATTGACCGGAAAATCAAAATGGATAATGGGTTGGATTCCGGAATCCAGCAACCCACGGATAAAATCCTCAGGAATTGCATGGGTTGCACTGGCTTTAAGCACCAACCAACCAGCCTGAAGAGATTCGAGCTCCGGTTGCCAGAGTTTCAGGTCTTTATTCTGGTAATGTTCCAGATCCTGAAAGTAATGAAAACCAATTTTCTTTTCCATATCACTATCCGTTTACTAAGTTTTGCTACTATGTAAAGTGCAAGTAATATGCCAGATATAAACTATCTGCTATAATAGCCGGCATGATTTTAGTGACAGGAAGCACTGGTTTTGTTGGCAAAAAACTGATTGAAAAATTAGATGCTAATTCTTTAGAATACCGTTTGCTTTTGGATCCAGGCTCTGATCACCAAACTCTGCCAAAGGGAAAACATTATGACATTGTTCTTAGTTCGATGGACGATGTTGGAAATTTGCGATCTGCACTTAATAAAGTGAATTATATTATTCATTTGGCAGGGGCAGAAGCGTTAGGGTCGAAGGCTGACCTTGCCAGGCTTGAAGTGCAAAACCTGGAAATTCTTACAAATGCTGCCAGACAAGCAGGTGTGGAACGTTTCTTTTACATCAGTCATTTGGGAGCGGATCGTCATTCTGCTTATGGGCTCTTAAAAGCTAAAGGGAGAGGGGAAGAAATTGTCCGCAAATCTGGAGTCAATCACAGCATTTTTAGAACAAGCTTTTTGTTTGGTGAAGGTGACCATTTTACCGAATCGATTGCCAGGCTGATAAAAAGATTTTTAGGATTCTTCTTTTTACCAGGAGAAGGAAAAGCATTGCTGCAGCCACTTTGGGTTGACGACTTTGTTACTGCCTTAATCTGGTCCTTGGATCGAAGTGACTTGGTGAATCAGACCATAGAAATTGGTGGCTCAGAACAGTTATGCTTTCGGGAAATTGCACAACAAGTTGGTGATGCTATTAAAAAGCGGGTTAAATTTTTGAATATCTCCCCTGTTCAATACAGTTATTTCACCCAAATGGTTGAAAATTCTATGAAAAACCCACCTATCAACGTGTTTTGGATGGATTACCTCGCAGAAAACCGGACCTGTGAACTGGACAGCATGTCCAGGTTATTTGAAATTTATCCAGCTCGAATGAAATCAAAACTATCTTATTTGAGAGGAAGCTCAAAAAGTAAATGAACCTTTGTATCCACGGACATTTCTACCAACCACCAAGAGAAGACCCAATATCAAACTATATCCCGGCAGAAATCGGGGCAGAACCTTTCGACAACTGGAATGAGAAGATTTTGTCTGAATGTTATGAGCCAAACGCTGAAGCAAGTAATTTTGGAAAGATTAGTTTTAACGTTGGTCCGACGCTCTTTCGCTGGATGTGGGAGTTCAAACCTGAGATAGCACGAATGATTGTAGATCAGGAAAGGGGAAACTACGAAAAGTATGGTGTTGGCAATGGAATGGCGCAAAGTTACAACCATACCATTCTGCCACTCGCAAGCAGGCGCGATAAGCTGACCCAGGTGCGTTGGGGAGTCGAAGACTTCGTGTTCAGGTTTGGCCACAGACCCGAAGGAATTTGGCTGCCAGAAGCTGGAGCGGACCTGGAAACCTTGTGCGTCTTATCTGACATTGGGCTGAAATTCGTCATCCTTGCACCTTGGCAAGTTGTTGCCGTTGATGGCAGTCCCGGTCCTTACCTGATCGATTTACCTGATGGAAGAGAACCTTTTGTAGTCTTCCCTTACCGGAGGGATCTGAGCACAATGGTAAGCTTTATCCCTTCTTCAACCGAGAACGGTGAAAGGTTCGTTTCCCTGGTAAGGGATAACCTGGTAGCCAGGCCAGATGGGTTGAATATCATTGCAAGTGATGGAGAGCTGTATGGACACCATCAAAAATTCAGAGATCATTTTTTGAGTTATGTGCTGAACCTGGTTGAATCAGAAACGGATTTGCATTGGACTTATCCTGGTTTATGGCTGCGTGAGAATGAAGTAACAGCAAAAGCAAAACTGGTGGAACCTTCATCATGGTCGTGTTTTCATGGCGTGGACAGATGGGCAAGGGAGTGTGGATGCACTCCTGGAGCTGAATGGAAAACGCCTCTTTTTTCTGCGATTCAAACCACAGCTGAATGGCTGGACGAAGTATATTATTCAACGGCTATCAAACTGGTGAATGACCCCTGGGAGCTGCGAAACCGGACAATTAAAGTTCTAAACGGTGAACAGGATATCGGTGAGATTAGCAAAGACTTGTCATTATCAGCCCTCACAACTACTGAAATTGAATTACTGGAAGTATTATTAAAAGCTCAATATGCAAGGCAGCGTATGTTCACATCCTGTGGTTGGTTTTTTGATGAATTTCACCGAATTGAGCCACAGAACAATATTTCTTATGCTGCATATGCAGTCTGGCTGACCGAGAAAGCCACAGGGGTAGCGCCAAATCCGAAGATTTTGCAGCTTTTTGGTGAGGTTTACAGTAATAAAACAGGTCTGAGAGGAGATACCATCTTCACCCAGACCCTGATACGTGCGAATAACGAGACTTAAGCTTCGGCGATAATCTCGATTAATTTGTCCAGCTGGTATTCCGAGCTTTCTTCTGCAGCAGAAATGCGATTCAATGCATCTTCCTGAGACAGAATAGCTTCAATAATCTCAGTCAAATCTGCTTTTTCCTGAAGGGCAAGGCAGAAGTATTTCCCAGCTCTTTGGTACCAGATAAAGTCCTCAAAGCGTTCCTTGTTGAACCAACGGATACCGTTATACGTGTTGACTTCCAGGTAGGTCAAGACTGCCTCATCTTCCAACCATGCAGCAAGTTGTGCTTTTGGACTGTCCGGATTGGAAAGGGGCAGCAAGCTGGTAAGCAAAGCCCTGATCAGCTGAGTGTTTTTCCAGGCTTCATAGTCAGTGAAACCGAGCTCATTAAGGGTTTTTGTCAACAGCCCGAAGACAGGTTTGCGCTGCATAATCTCCTGGTTCGGGTTGACGGAGGCAGGTTCACTGATTGGACCGGCAAGGTTTGACATATATGCCCAAAGCAGGAACACAAACTTTTTCCGCGGATCAATTTCAAGCTCTTTCAAAACTTTGGAAACTGCTTGTTGGGTGCTCTGCATCGCTGCCAAACCAAAATGTTTGCTAAGTGATTCCGGGTCCAGAATTGGTTCGATCAACTTTTTGGCTTCCAGATTTGCAAGGTCGAGGTCAAAGGAGTTATGTTCAGTTTCACCAGCTCGCCTGAGTGTCGCCAGATGTTGGTCCAATTGTCTTTGATCATTTGCTGGACCGACCAGTTGTTTGAGGCTGTGAGAATTGATCAGACTGCGTAATGGCTGTAACAAAGGTGACAGAGCAAGTTCCTCTAAAATCAATGCAAGATCAGTAGCCCCTAGACCGCCAAGTGATTCATAAAGTTTGGCATATTCACTGCCGTAGACAATTTTGAAATCCATCAAAACCATGTGGCTATAAGCCTGAAGCTGGAAGAATAAACCCCGTTCCCTAACTTCAGAAAGAGAACGAATATAGAAGAGCTTGGAAACCTGATCGAAATAAAGCAAAAACCCATCATCGCTGCCATCCAGTCTGAGAGCATCGACGAGATCGTTTTGCTGGAGGTGACCATCATTGCCATCTTTAACCAGGAACGGAACGGATTGTTTGATCCACCCCGAGGTATTCTCAAAATAGTTGTTGTAAATTACCAGTGCTGATTGACCTTTGAGATGATTGCTGTATGCAAAAACGTTCTCATCAACATGACCAGTTTCGGTGTAGAAATCGTAAAGGCGGAAGTTGTCGACTTCAGCAAATACATTTCGCCTATGTAATAGAGGGAAGATTACTGATGAGTGGTGATTCACTAATCCCTGGTCCGGGGTTTCATCCCAATATGGGCGGTAATACTCCATGCCATATTTTTCGGTGTAGCCCTCAATCTGACCGTGACCAAACATGGGTAAGCCAGGCATTGTGGAAAGCAAGGTGCAAATCCCGAAGTATTTGTCGCCTTTTCCGAATTGTTCAGCAGCAGTTTTCTCGTCAGGATTGTTCATGAAGTTGACATAACGTTTGAGAATCTGGGGATCATAAACAAGAGTATTTTTGATTAGCTGACGATATTTTTCGTTTTCCTCATTTCGGAGCATGTTCATAAAAGCGCTGTTATAGACTCTGTGCATACCGAGTGTGCGCACAAAGTAACCTTCCATCAACCAAAACGCTTCGGCAAGCAGGAGTGTGTCGGGAACTTCCGTGGCTACACGATCAACTACCTCACGCCAAAATTCTTCTGGCATCGCCTGGTCGAAAGCTTCTTTGGTCATTGCATAATCTGCCCGGGAAGGAATATCTCCGCCACTGCCAGGTTGAGGAAACCAAAGCCTTTGATAGTGTTTTTTAGCCAGGGTCATGGCAGCGTCGAAGCGTATGATCGGGAACCGGCGCGCGACTGCCAGGATGGTTTGAATAACAGCTTCGCGAACTTCAGTGTTCAGGTAATTTAACTGGGCAGTATCATTCCAGGGCATACTTGTTCCGTCATTTCCATGGTATATGAAACGGGTTCGGCCGCTGTTGTGGTCGTAATGCTTAAATACAACTGCCGCATCAGATCGGTTGTAATAATGGTCTTCCAGATTGATACTGACATCTGGTCTTTTAGATAAATCTGGCCCATCGAAAGTATAAGAAGGAAATGGTGAGTGATCGGACTGAACAAACCAGTCGGGATGGTCAAAAACCCAATCAGAGTCGATGCCCATATGGTTGGGGACCATATCGCTAGCCAGACGGATTCCACGAGCGCCACAGCGTTGGCTGAGGTTGTAATAAGCTGATTCACCACCGAGCCGTTCAGCTATTTGATAGCGGGCAAGGGAATAGGCAGACGAAACTGCATCAGGGTTACCGCACATCTGCTTGATTTCTCGAGAGGCATCACTTCGTTCCCAAAGCCCGATCAGCCATAAACCGGTGAATCCCCAACTGGCAAGTTGATCAAGCGCTTCGTCGGGTATCTGATCCAGCCGGTCTACCGCGCGTTTGTATTCGCGGGAAAGTTGGTTTAACCAGACAAATACATTTTTTGCGAGCATGACAACACGGGGCATCCAGTCACTGTCTGGGCTGTAATTCTCAGTTTCTACGAGAGGGTCTCCCCAGGCATCATAACCAGCTCTGTAATCAGGAAGAACGGTTTCTGGATTTGAGAAACCCTGACCTGCCTGCAAGAACATAGATTTTGCCTTTGCTTCTTCAGTAAGCATGTCGAGACTACCCAACAAGCGCAAGAGCATTTCATCGAGGAAGGTACCCCAATTTTCTTTGATGAATTCAAGCTGTTCCGTTAGTGAACCCGGAACCCGGATTGCGGGTGTGCGGAGCATGGTTATGAGGTCCTGGTTATCCGGACCAAAAGTGGGTTGTTTTTTGAAAAAAGCTTGGGTTACGTCGATCAGGCGGGCGTAAGAGGTCGACGAATAGAGCGGGCGGTCGTCAAAAATCTCACGATAACTGCTAGCTGCTGGGTTCATATTTGTCAGCCAGGTCATCAACAATTCTTCGACTGTGACATCGTAATTTGATACTCCGTCGTTGGTGCTTTTCAGGTATTCATCAACAGTTTGATTGCCACGATAAACTTCCAGCGGGGGAAACTGCTCATTGAACCGGGTCAGGGTGAAAATGACTTCATCCCGACCAAGCGTTTTCACGAGGTAATGAGCCAGATTTGCCTGAATGCTGCGGCCGTGGGTTTTGTAATACTCGTCCACGATCTGGTGAAATATTTCGTCAATAAGCCCAAGTGCATTGATATCTGCCGGGGATGCGTAAGTTTCGGGATCTTGCGGATCAATTCGAAGCTGATTGATTCGGTGAGCAAACTCCCTTGACGACTGGAAGTTGGCAAATATAACATTGCCGCTTTTCGAGAATAACATTTCGTCAAATTTATATTTATCGCGTGACGCTTTGGTAACGTGGAACTCTTTCATCGCCGCTCTCCTTAAGTTCAGTTTTCAGTGCGTGTTGTGTGAGTTATTGTATCACCCAGACTGGAGAATATGGGTAACGATGTTTGATCCAGAGCCGCCAATATTTTGTGTCATTCCATAACGGTTGCGTTTCACCTGGGTTGGTCCAGCCAGGCCTTGCAACTGCAATGTGGCTTCCACTAACTGGTAGACACCGGTCGCACCGACAGGATGACCTCGTGCTTTCAGACCACCCATTGTGGCAACCGGTATTTCGCTGTCAATTTTTATTTTACCTTCGAGGGCAAGTCTTGGACCTTCGCCGGGACCACAAAAACCAGCAGCTTCAAGAGAGAGCGCTGCCATAATTGAAAAAGCATCGTGGTATTCAAAAAAGTCCATGTCGGAAGGAGACAATCCAGATTGGGCGTAAGCAGCTTTAGCGGAAACCTCAGCCGAGGTGAGCCTGGTGCCCATTTTGCGGTTTTGCAGAGAAAGAGTATCAGTCATTGATGATGAGGCAGCAACAGATACCGGTTTCCGACCGTTTTGATTCGGTCTGGAAGATAAAACAATGGCTGCTGCTCCGTCGGAAACGGGCGAGGCATCCAGGAGATTGATCGGATCAGAGATCATAGCAGAGCGAGAAAAAGATTCGCGTGTAATGGGCTCCTGAAAACGGGCGTTTGGGTTATGGACTGCGTTGGCATGAGCGTTGATGGAAAACCCCGAAAAATCCTCATGTTTCCAGCCATATTCATGCATATAACGGCGCATCAACAAGGCATTAAGCCCGACGAATGAGAGACCAAAATCAGCTTCAAGTTCTGCATCTGCTGCTGTGGCAAGGCTGGCTGTAATTTCACTGCCGGGAGAATCGGTCATTTTTTCAGCTCCGATTACCAATGCCGTTTCCATTTCACCACTGGCGATCGCCATCAGTGCCATCCTGAAAGCGGCCGAACCGGAACTGCAGGCAGTTTCGATAGATAGAGCTGGTTTGTGGTGAAAACCCAGCCAATCTGCCATGAGCGTTCCAAACTGAGCCTGGTGATTGGCGGTGATCGCCATCATATTCCCGACAAATAAGCCATCTGGATAGCCGATACCCGCATCTTCAATTGCCATTAAGCCGGCATCGCCAGCCAATTCCTTTAACGACTTATCCCAGCTTTCGGAGACAGGTGTCTGGCCGATGCCGATAATGTATGCTTTATTCATAAGACCTCTTCTATTACAATATTGTAAACAATTTTGCTTGCTAAAACTATCAGAAGCAGTACATAAGAGGTGATGAAATGAAAATCATTGATATATCAGTTGGGATCCGGAATGATATGCTGCTTTGGCCTGGTGAACCGCCAGTGGAAATTAGTTGGGAGAGCCGAATTGATCAGGGAGCTGAGTTTAATGACAGTTTTCTCAGAATTGGTGCACACAGTGGTACTCACATCGATATGCCTTTACATTTTATTGACGGTGCTGCCAATACGGATGACCTCGACCTGAGTCGCCTTATCGGACCAGTAACCGTCGTTGAAGTGCCAGATGAGAAAGGAAGTATTGATGCTGCTTTCCTGGAATCTTTGGGTTTGGAAGGTGTAACCAGGCTCCTATTCAAAACACCAAGCGGTAAAAGATGGGATGATCCTTCCTTGCCTTTCGATGAAAAACTTGTTGCCCTTGATCGCAGTGGAGCCCAGTGGGTGGTAGAAAATGGGTGTGAATTGGTTGGGATAGATTATCTGTCCATCGCGCCATATGATGACATTGACACCACGCATCAAATCTTGCTCTCCAATAATGTCATTGTTCTCGAAACACTTGACCTCAGGAAAGTGCAGGCTGGTGAGTATGAATTGATCTGTCTTCCATTGAAATTAATTGGACGTGAAGCTGC
>CAZMZQ010000006.1:3111-11783 GCA_964570745.1 uncultured Anaerolineaceae bacterium | reverse complement strand
ATAAGAAGGTGACTACTTTTTTCCTTTTAACGTATCAGCGCGTTTGATTATGTCTTTTCCGAAACGTTCGCGAAGGTCATCAACCGCCCTGGTGAGATCCTCGCGTTTTCCGCTGTCGTTTTCCCATAAAGATAGTTGTCTGTGAGGTTTATCTAGGTTTGTTACCCCAACACCAAGCAAGCGTACCGGGCGTCCTCTTGACCAGTGTTTTAAAAAGAGGTTCCCGGCTTCTTCATATATATCCTGATCAAGATTTGTGCAATCTCCCATACTTGTCTGACGGGTGTAAGTTGAAAAATCTGAATAACGGATCTTGATTTGCACGACACTTCCAGCCAATTCTTTTTTACGCAAACGTGAACCAACTTTTTCAGAAAGACTGCGAAGGATAATCAACAATTCTTCTTCATCGTCTTTGTCTTCATGAAAGGTTATTTCATTGCTAATTGATTTGGGATCACCGCTTTCAGGGTATACAGGCGTGTTATCAAGGCCCTTAGCACGGCGTTGCATTGACTCACCATGCCGTCCAAAAAATGTCTTGATTTCCAATTCGCTTAAGGCGGCTAACCTGCCAATTGTGGTTATCCCGCGCTGACGAAGCTGAGCAGCCGTTTTAGGACCCACACCCCAAAGCGCCTGGATATCCAGGGGTGCCAGGAATTCCTCCTCTTTTCCCGGTTCAATTACGGTGATCTTTTGGGGCGCACGACCGGATTTGACTTGTTTCTTTCCATAATCATTTGCCATTTTGGCAACTAATCGGTTGGTCGCGCAACCCAGAGAACAAGGCAGACCAGTTTCCTGCATCACTCTTTTTTGTAAGTCGAGTGCGATCGAAGACACAGGTTGGCTCATATCGCTGACATCCAGAAAGGCTTCATCGATTGAGACAGGTTCAACAATAGGTGTGGTGTCACGCAGGATGTCCATCACTTTTTTTGAATATTCACCGTATTGACGAAAGCCACTGCGAACAAAAATTAAATCCGGTAAGAGTTTAAGAGCTTCCCGGGAGGGCATTGCAGACCGAATACCAAACTGTCGGGCAGCATAGGAAGCGGATGTGATCACGCCACGACCGTTTGGGCTGCCACCAACCGCGAAGACCTTTCCCTTTAGAGATGGGTCAAGCAATTCTTCGACTGAGCAAAAGAAAGCATCCAGGTCAAGGTGAATGATTTTCCGTTCCATAAGTAGAAAAATCGCCTGGAATTCCAGGCGAACCTTATTTATACATCCAGGTTGCGAACCTCTTTGGCGTGGGTTTGAATAAACCGGCGGCGAGGCGGAACCTCGGAGCCCATAAGCATATCAAAAGTCTGATCTGCCTCAACAGCATCTTCAATATCAACCTGCAAAAAAGTGCGATTTTCCGGATTCATGGTGGTCTCCCACAATTGTTCCGGGTTCATTTCGCCGAGACCTTTGTATCGAGAGAGGTTTACCTTTCCAAGACCTCCCATTTTGGCCACAATTCTTTCCATCTCCACATCACCATACGCATAGGTGGTTTGGTTGCGAAGGCTGATCCGATAAAGCGGTGGCTGGGCGATGTATAAGTGACCCTCTTCTATAAGCGGCTGCATATATCTGAAAAACAAGGTTAACAAGAGAGTTCTAATGTGTGCACCGTCAACATCAGCATCAGTCATAATTACTACTTTGCCGTAACGTAATCCTTTCAAGTCGAAGGATTCGCCAATACCGGTCCCCATTGCTGATACCAGGGCTCTGACTTCCTTGTTGCCCAAGATTTTGTCCAACCGGGCGCGTTCGGTATTGAGAATTTTTCCACGCAGAGGCAAAATTGCCTGGAAATGACGATCGCGACCTTGTTTAGCGGAACCTCCTGCAGACTCACCTTCAACAATAAACAATTCAGACTTGTTTGGATCCCGTTCAGAACAGTCAGCAAGTTTTCCGGGCAGGGTCATAGACTCAAGTGCTGACTTGCGAATGACCAGATCACGTGCTTTTTTGGCTGCATCCCTTGCCCGGGCTGAAGTAAGGCATTTTTGGATTATCGCTTTCCCGGAGCTGGGGTTCTCATCCAAAAAGGTTGAGATGGTCTCACCCACGATTTGTTGAACGTAGGTTTGCACGTCTGCGTTCATCAATTTGACCTTTGTCTGGCTTTCAAACTGGGGGTCTGGATGCTTGATACTGATAATGCCAGTCAACCCTTCACGGGTGTCTTCTCCAGTAAAGTTTTGGTCACTATCTTTTAGCAAGCCAGACTTGCGGCCATAATCATTAATACTGCGTGTGATAGCTGCTCTGAGTCCTGTCAGGTGAGTGCCACCATCACCGGTGTTGATTGTATTTGCAAAGCTATAAATAGATTCTGAATAAGTATCTGTGTATTGAACAGCAAACTCGATATTAACACCTGCAACTTCTTTCTCTCCATAAATCATGGGATGCAGTGTCTGTCGGTTGCGGTTGAGATATCTTGCAAAAGAGGCGATTCCTCCTTCAAAATGGAAGGTCATCTCCTTGCCAGAGCGTTCGTCAATAAGCCTTATCGTAATTCCTCGGGTTACAAAAGACATTTCTCTGAATCTTTGAACAAGTGTCTCAAAACGAAAAGAAGCTTCTTCCAGGAAAATGGAGCGATCGTACCGGAAAGTAGTTGAAGTTCCGGTTTGGTCACCCTTGTAGGTACCAATTGCGGATACGTTACCAAGAGGAATGCCTTTTTCATAGCGCTGGAAGTAAATCTTGTGATCACGTTGCACAGTAACTTCACACCATTCAGAAAGTGCGTTGACTGCTGAGACACCAACGCCGTGCAAACCACCTGAAACCTTGTAGCTTCCACCGCCAAATTTTCCACCAGCATGCAGAACAGTCATAACAACCTGCAGTGCTGATATACCTTTTTCGGGGTGGATTCCAACGGGTATACCGCGTCCGTTGTCTCTAACAGTGACACTTTCGTCAGCGTGGATTGTGACCGATATTTCTGTAGCACTTCCAGCCAGGGCTTCGTCGATTGAGTTATCGACAACTTCATAAATTAGATGATGAAGCGCTTTAGAATCAGTTCCGCCAACATACATTCCCGGGCGTCTTCGAACTGCTTCGAGCCCTTCCAGAATCTGGATGGCTTCTGCTTCATAATTGACAGAATTATTGTTTTTCAAAGTATTCTCCGCTTATTTATTCAGAAACCGAGATGGCTCAATCTCTGAGATATTTGAATTTAATACACATTGACGCGCATCAACATAAAAATGAAAACTTGCGACATAAATCAAGGTAGTTACCAGGGCATGACCAATGATTGAAACCAGGAGCATCCATGAATTATCCGGAGGTATCTGCCAAAGAAAATTGGTGAAATAAGTGATTAAATAAACCAGAAAGAAAAAAACCGAAGAGTTGATGTTTGTAGGTCTGACCGTTTTGATACTGTTTCTGATCGATTTGAAAAATGGCGTGTCGGATAAAGCAATTTCATGTGGTGCGAAGAGCGTTGGTATCAGCGTTGAAATAAGAATTAAACTTAAGAAGAAAAATCCTACTGATCCAAGGAAAGGTAACAATGTGCTCAAAACTGAGATAAGAATCAGTGCAGGTGTAATTATCAGAAGAAAAACAGCGATTGAGGATAGGGGGATCAGGAATAATGAACCCAAGTTACCAAAAACACGCCCCTTCTTGCTTAAGAAGGATTGATTTGAAACTGAAGAGCCAATCAACATCAGAAATAATGCACCATAAAGAAAACCGATCAATGAAAAAATGAGCATATAAACGAACGCCTCACCACCGTTTACAACCTGGACTGAAGCGAAGGCGCCCAACGGGTTTTCGGCAAGACTTCTGTACGCCAAAATACTTGGAACCCCAATAGGGAAGCTGCGAAGAAAGGCAGTGAGGCTAAAGTTCCTGATCAGATTGAGGGCTGATTTAGTCATCTCTTGCCAAACTGAAATTACTTCAGGCGATGCTGAAGATGGAAAAGTGAAGGAATTTAAAACTGATTCGAATTGATCGAAAATCAATAAGCGTTTACCAAAAAGGAAGAAAATATCCAGTAAAATTGGGAACAGTAAAAGGTAGATATTACGGGATACAGTATCTATGGATGCCTTAAACGCCTCTATTATTTTGGGTTGTTTTTTTATTGGTTGAACTATTCTCATAACCTTAAAATTATACCAGTTAACCCCATTTTCTGCACGTTTTAGTGACTGGTTCACTCTTCATTCTGTCGATGTAATCATCTAAAAAGGCAATCGACAGATGCGAAAGACTATTATCATACAGAATATTTATTCATACACCAGTTAACTGAAGTGATAGAATCAAGCTATGTCTGATCTGCAAAGTAACAAGCTTTATCTGAACCGATTCAGTATTCTTTTGGCTTTCCTGGCGTTAGGTTTCAGCTTGTTGTATCTGATTCCTCTTGAATCGGAAACCGAAGTAATTTCTCTTTTTGGATTGTGGTTCAAGCTTGATTTCTACAGTTTTCTTCCATTGGTCCTGGCTCTGCTTGCTGGGGTGGGAGCGTATTGGGTATTTTCAACAAGTCCTCGATGGAAGGTTGACAAAATTAATTTCGTCACACTTCTGCCCCACCTTGCTTTGCCTTTTATTACAACCTTGGTTTTGGCGGTTGTCCTCGGTCAGTCTACCCGAAGCACAATCTGGTGGGTCGTGTTTCTTGCAGGTTACCTTATCCTGTTGCTTTTGCTGAGAGCTGAATATGTGTTGATACAAGAAGAAGGTGAAGGACATCTTCTTTACTCTATCCTTATTATCAGTTTTTCTTATGGAACATTTTTGATCCTCACGATTGCACTTAAGAACAGTGATGTTCGCATGTTTATGCAAATGATCCTGATTATTCTGGCTGCATTGTTCGTTACGTACAGAGGGATTATTCTTCGTCAATCTAGTGAGTCCAACTATTTTCAGCCAATGCTGGCTGCCTGGCTGATTGGGCAGTTAGGTGTTGCATTTCACTATCTTTTTATTAACCCAATTCAATATGGACTTCTACTTACCGGAATACTTTACTCGGTCACATCCTGGATTCACCTCTACAAAAAAAATAAAAAGTGGCACCATTATATGGAACCACTTTTAATGTTGTTTGCAACTATAACAATTGTAATTTTAAGCAGCGTTTTCTGATTCAGCGCGGGATTTTTTTAATTCAGACAGATATAGCCATTGCAAATTGCGGACATGTAAATCCTGAGCCAAACCTGCCATACTGACACGTTGTTTACCACTATCTTCAACCAATTGTGAAGCCAGGAAGTCAAGGGGATTGCGGCGTCGTGAGGCTATTTTGACCAGCTTACGTAAACTTTTCAGATAATCAAGATGGCTTTCAGTTACTTCTTCAATTTCGCCTCTTAAGACGACATCTCCATGTCCCTGGATTATGTTTTCAAGCCCCATTAATCCTATTTCTGTTATGGTATTCGTAAGTACGTCAACATCTCCACCAACAAAATATGGTATTGGCATAAATGCGTCACCGCTGAAGAGAATACGGTCTTCTTCCAGCAGGACAGAAATGCTGTCTTCTGAATGTCCGGGCGTGGAAAAAACCTTAATCTGTTTTTTACCAATGCGTAGGTATAAAGCCCCCTGAGCAAGTGTGATAGAAGCTTCTTTTATACAAAGGTTTTTGAAAAGGGGATCGTTTTTCTCAGCTTCTGCGAAAGCTGATTGGCTTCTGCTAAGCATTAATTCCCGGCAGAGCTCATGCCCAATTACGGTGGCGTTAGGAAAAATACAATTTCCCCAGGAATGGTCGGCATGGTGGTGGGTGTTGATAACGTAACGCACCGGTACCAAAAGTTCATTCTCAATGAACTGTTTGATCAATGGTGTTTCTTCTGGCATCAGGGTGTCAATAACTATTGCCCATTGAGGTCCAATGATCGCTCCAGCGGTCACTTGCGCATATACATCACTTTGAAACCAATAGACATTATCCGAAACACGCTCTTTTTGCATTAATGATCACCTCAGGAGAGTTGCGGCAAAGAATAGCATAAATGCTGTTAAAAGTCAAAATTTCAGTGTTTCTTCTTCTTATTTTTGCTGAAAATCCAGAAAGAAAAAGCTATAATCGGTATGGCGATAATTGAAATAAGAAACCCTGTTGAAACAAAATTATTATCTCTTTTCTCCAACAATTGGCCGGGATGCAGAGTTGGTCGAAGCGTCCGGGTCGATTGAATAGAGGTTGGCTTGGTAAAATCTTCTAAAGTTGTTGTGCTTGTGATAATAAATTCTTCTGTAGGGTCAGGAGTATGGGTAAAAAATGTTGGAGTTGCACTACGAAATGCGTTGGTTGCAGTTTGGAATTGTGTAGGAGTTTGTGTAGGAATACGCGTGCTTGTTGGTTGTGATGTGACAGTTCCTTGATGGGTCGACACCCAAACCGGACCAATTGTTTGTTGAATATCAGCATTGGCTTCCAGGACTTCTAATTTGTAATAATAAACAGTTGACGCTGATATATCTGTATCCTTGAGTTCATAAGATCTCCCAGACAACGATGATCCACTTGCTGGAACGTTAGCGCCAATTTGAGTGTAACCACTATTTTCTGTCAAGGATCTTAAGACTCTGAAGGCAACAGTGTTATCTTCACTATTGGTTGACCATGAAATCGTTACTGTGCCTGGCGAGGTCTCGGTTGGTCTGAAAGTAGTGATTGTGCTTATTTCAAAACCGACCACGAAGGGAGTGTACTGCAGGTCGTTTTGCAAATTGGGGCGCCCATCGGTGTCTAATATAACTTCAAGGGTTTTGGATTGAAAATCACATCGCACCTCCTGACCACCAAAAATACTGTTTGCTTGGGGTGGGGCACCAGCATTATCCCAGCCGTTTGTAACTCCGGTCTTTGGATCAAGCCACATCAGCGGATAAGTTTTCTGGTCCCCGGAACCACAAAGCGACATTGTTTGAACTGCTTGTTGGCAGGCAGTGTTTTGATCGTATTTGAAGCGCAAAGTGATTATTTGATTTTGTGCATTTTCCGCTAAAAAGACGTCAAAATAGTTTCCACAAACTGTTATCTGCCTTGTCGAGCGATCAGGAAAAGGTTTATTAACGCTGTGGTTTACAGCATAGATCCCGGTTTGTTGGCTACTTTTACCCGAGAGTCCATAAAAATCATTTGCCGGGTAGTTACTTGTGAGCGTAAGCAAAGTTGCAGCAACTCCCGGATCGGTTGGCAAAATTCTGGCGCCAAGTACTTTTAGGTTATCTGGCGAACAGCCTTGTGAAGCCAGTGAAGGTAAGACGTTTTCGCCCCAATAATTGTGGTTGACCGAACTGTTATTTTGACAGATAACCTGCGTCTGACCACCATTGTTTTCAATATTGTTTGCAACCAAGAGAAGTCTGGATGTGACTTCGGTGTTTTCACTTTTCAATGCAAAACCGCTGTTATTTTTAATATCATTAAATCGTACGGTTAGACTACCTAAGCTGTTTTTGTGAACAATTGCGTTTGCAGCGGTATGCAGAGTTGATTGCTCTATGGTCACCTGAAAGGGACTATTTACATGGATCAAATCTCTGGAAGGACTCGTACAATAACCGTCGGTAATGTTGAGCTTTCGCAGGGTCACCCTGGAGGTGATGAGCAGCATTGGCTGCGTGCAATTTGTGCTGGAAGTGCTAAAGCTGCCTCCGTTTTGCCCGATAATGTTGACCGGGTAATCCACCGTGATTTGATCAGTGCGAATCTCGTAGGCAGCCAGGATGTTGATATTTGCGTTTTCAAGGTTGTTTTGTTTCGCAAAAGCTATTGCCTTATTAAGCGCAATCGCGTTGATTGTGTCCGGGTCATCATTGAAGAAACATTGTTGTCTTCCCGTGCATTGATTTGAATAATTTGCAACATAAATCTCAAGATTTGGGGTTTGGGCATGAGCTGCATCTGCCGATATAAGCAGTCCAAGACCAATGAGACCGATAAGAAACAATAAAACACAGCGAAAGTTTAACTTCATTGATAGAAATTATACCTTTCTTAGCCAACTGCACCCGGACTATGTTAAACTCAAGCTGTGATTAAGTACCTGAAAATAACATTAAAGAGAGATGTCTTTTTCCTTTTCGCGGCAATATTAGTTTATCTTGCCGGAGCGTTGATAACTCGCTTTCAAACCCGGATGTTCGATGTTGTTAACTTGGCATTGGGGATGATCGTCTTTGTTATAGGTTATGCCTTACGATGCCTGATGGAATATCTGACCGAATCAAAAATTAATCCTTATTCAAGGATCAGTTTCGATCGACAAGATAAAAAATATCAGCTCGTTATTCTTACAATTGCTTTGTTTGTTTCTGTATTCCTGGTTGGTTATCTTATATTGAGAAGGAACATGTTGATTGGGGTCAACCTGATTTACATCATGTTGATTCTCTTTCTGTTCCTGCTTCCAGGCTCACGGTTAGGGAAGCTGTTGCAGATGAATTTCAGTTTGATCATCGAAGCTTTGATCGTTTCACCTCTCATGTTATTGTTAGGTAGAGGAATGCAATCCCAAAACCCAACTTCTGAAGACTTTTTTATTGCTCTTGCTCTTTTTTTCTTGTTTGTTGCTTCGTCGATCGCATATCAATTTCCAGAGTTCGGAAAAGATGTCAAAGTGAGGGGTAGAGGGTTTCTGGAACTG
>CAZMZQ010000006.1:0-3011 GCA_964570745.1 uncultured Anaerolineaceae bacterium | reverse complement strand
TTTCCAGTTCTTTAGGAGGTCGTTATGTTAAATGTTGGAGATACCGCACCTGATTTCACGCTTTCAGACCAGTTTGGTGAGACACATAAATTGTCTGACTATCGCGGGAAAAAAGTTGTTCTTTACTTTTATCCAAAGGATGACACACCCGGATGCACAAAAGAAGCCTGCAGCTTTAGGGACAACTTCCAGGAATATCGCAAGCGTAAGATGGTAGTGCTTGGTGTAAGCAAAGACTCAACCAAATCACATGTGAAATTTAGCGAGAAATATTCATTACCGTTCACTTTGCTTTCTGATGACGATACCGTAGTAAGCCAGGCGTACGGTGTCTGGGGTTTAAAAAAGTTTATGGGAAAAGAATATTACGGGATCAACCGTATGACTTTTATCATTGACGAAGATGGACAAATATTGCGTATTTACGAAAAGGTAAAACCAGAAAACCACGCTGAAGAGATATTGGCAGATATTGATTGAAGATAAGCCCCGTTTGGGGCTTTCTTATTGAACGCTCAAAACCACTTTGGCTCGGTTCCAAAGGGTTTCAAGGTCGTAAAACTCTCGTAATTCTGATGAGAGAAGATGAACAACCACGTAGCCATAGTCAAGAATTATCCAGTTCGTCTGACCGCTTCCTTCGATTGAGGGGTTGTATCCATGAGCCTTTTTAATTTCTTCCCGGATGGAATCTGCAAGGCTATTAAGCAGACGTTCACTACTACCTGTTGCAATAACGAAGCAATCAGTAAAATCAGATATTCCTTTGAGATCTAATAAGAGGATATTTTCTGCGAAATTCTCTTCTAACACATTGACGATATCACGTCCTAAGATATTTGGTTCCAGTATTCACCTCGACTTTTTTCTTTATTCTACCCCAAGTCAAATTGCCTTATGGATTTGTAGAAAGGTCCTTTATTCGTTAATTGGCTCTCGATCAACTCGAATCTTGTCACCAGGGTTGACCCAAAATGTATGTTTTTGTTCCTGGTCAAAACATCTCCGATAGCCTTGTTTTGATCAATGTTAACAAAGTCAGATACTCTCGCAAGAGTCAAATGAGGTGAGAAATGCTTGGTTGTTTCTAATTTCAGAAAGTCTGTCGCAAGGGTGACAGATCGATACAATTGCTCTGTATCTCCACCATCTTCTGTTCCAACCCAAATGGTACGGATCGTGGATTTTCGACCGAAGTAACCAACACCGTGAAATGAAAGTTCAAAAGAGGGATGTTTTCTTCCAACTGATAACAACCTTTCTTCAATATTTTTGATATCCGAAATCTCAACTTCTCCCAAAAACTGCAAGGTAAGATGCATTAATTCCGGGTTAACCCATCGGATTCCGTAAATATTCAACTCTTTCCTGACCTGAGACTGGAAAATTGTAATTTTATGCAGCACAATGTCAGAAGGTTTGATTGCAATAAATAATCTCTTTTTCATAGAACCCAAACTCTCTTCGTATCAACTGGTTAAGTATATTCCAGGTTTTTATGGTATAAAGAATTTACCCTGCTGTGTTAGTGATGCGGCATTACAGTTTTGTACCAACACCAACACAAATGGTTTGCACTCACACCGGGTGATGTGATAGACCTGAGTCAAGACTGATCCTGGAGGAAGAACCAATTCCTGCTTTTGCAGGTTCAAAACCATTTCGCACACGGCACGGCGGGGATGCGCTTATTAAAAAATGTTGACTACTATGCGTTTCCGCAAACACTTTTTCCTTTTGGTTTCTGTTCTTGCCCTTTCGGGTTGTTCCGCTTTCAACAATGGCAAGGTTAGCCAGGATATGCTGCCTTGGAGAGAACCAGGTCAAATTATTTATCAGGATGATTTTTCTGACAATACCAGTGGTTGGGAAGAGGTCAGCAATGTGTACGAACTCAAAGGCTACTCGACCAGTGGTTACATGATTTCCATTAATCAACCTGACTCCCGGACGATTTCGACAACCGGGCTAAGCTTTTCGAATACATTAACCGATGTGAATGTTCAAAAAATCACCGGATCCAGAACTTCACAATTTGGTTTGTTATGTCGTTTCCAGAATAAGTATAACTATTACTCATTTGTCATCAGTTCCGATGGCTACGCAGCTATCGTTCGTTATGTCGATGGACAAGGGAAATTGCTCGGAAGTGAGCAGATGATTCGGGCAGAAGGGATTAATCTCGATGACGGGAGCAATTCAGTAAGCGCTGCTTGTGTTGATAATAACCTCAGACTTGTTGTAAATAATGATACGATTGTCCGGGCAAAGGATGATACTTTCAAAAACGGCGATATCGGATTCTTCGTTGAGACCTTTGATGTCGGAAGCTCCACTGTTGTTTTTTCTGACCTAATTATTGTAAAACCCTGATGAAAGTTTTTTTTGATATGGTTGGCTGCCGACTAAACCAGGCAGAAATTGATGCTCTGGCAATCGACCTTGCGCAACAAGGCGCTGAGATCGTATCAAAACCAGAGATGGCGGATGCGATAATCGTTAACACCTGCTGTGTAACTGCCAAAGCGAGTGCTGATTCGAGAAAGATGATCAGACACTATCGGGATTCTTACCCAGGCATGGTGATCAGTACCGGCTGCTGGGTGAGTGTGGATCTTGATGAAGCTGAAAGCATCAGCCAGATTGCCTACCCTAACGAGTCAAAGAATTTAATCCCTACCATTTTATCCAAGGATCTTCTGAAAAGTAACCAAGAAATGAGGGCAAAACCAAGGCTTGGTAAAAGATCGCGCACACGTGGATTTGTGAAAGTTCAAGATGGTTGTAATAACTCCTGCAGCTTCTGCCTGACTACAATTGCGCGTGGAAAATCTAAAAGCGAATCAATTGAAACCGTTATAGAACGTGTGAAACAACTGGAAGAAATGAATGTCAAAGAAGTTGTATTAACCGGTGTTCAACTTGGTTCATGGGGAAAAGACTTGCAGCCACGAAAGAAATTATGGCAAATTGTTGAATCAATTTTAGCTGAAACCAGGGTGCCAAGAATT
>CAZMZQ010000005.1:23627-26989 GCA_964570745.1 uncultured Anaerolineaceae bacterium | reverse complement strand
ATTATTCCAAGGTGACAACATCTTGCCCATTTAGTTCCAATCGTCTAAAATTCGGTTATGCGATTTGACGTTTTCAGCCTTTTTCCGGAAGTGTTTCAACCTTACCTTGAAATCAGTATCCTCAAACGGGCGATTGCCAATGGCCTGATCGAGGTGCATACTCACAACATCCGTGACTGGGCAACCGACAAGCACCACACTACAGACGATACCCCCTACGGAGGCGGTGGTGGGATGGTAATGAAACCCGAACCGGTTTTCGCTGCGGTTGAGGGTGTTTTGGGGGCTCCGCCGGTATGTCCTTTGATTATGCTTTCTCCCCAGGGTGAACTTTTTAACCAATCCATTGCGCGGGAACTCGCTGGTTATGACCATCTTGCGCTGCTTTGTGGGCGTTATGAGGGCTTTGACGAACGCATCCGCGAACACCTGGCGACGCGTGTGATCAGCATAGGCGATTACGTTTTAACCGGTGGGGAACTGCCAGCTTTGATCGTCGTGGATGCGGTTGCGCGTCTGCGCCCCGGTGTTTTGGGTGACCGCGAGGCGACCGATGACGATTCTTTTTCTACAGAGGGACTGTTGGAATACCCCCAGTGGACCAAGCCAGCTGAGTTTCGCAGCTGGAGCGTGCCCGAAGTAATGCAGCAAGGTAACCTGGGGGAGCAGTTGAAATGGAAACGCCAGCAATCGCTGCTCCGGACTTTGAAATGGCGCCCCGATTTACTTGGGAGGGTGGAATTGTCTGAAAAGGACCATGAGTTTTTAAGACAACATATCGAAGAGAATAACGATAACAAAGAAGACAACTCCTTGATATAGAGAAACCCTGCCAGATTTCGGAAGAGATGCCACTGTGAATTAGCGGTAAAATTATTATTACTTATCAAACATAATCAATTGGAGGCATAATGATCGAAGAACAGAAATTCAGTTATGGCAAGACATTTTTACTCGGATTTGGTTTTTTTGCAGTTATGGTGGCATGGTCGGTCTACAACTCGTTTGTACCGCTATTTTTAGCCAACCGCTTCAACCTGAACCCAGCAGCAATCGGCTTTTTCATGACGCTGGATAACATTGCAGCATTGCTGCTGCAACCCCTCATCGGCTCGATTTCAGATCGCACACGCACCAAGATTGGTCGACGTTTGCCCTTCATGCTGGTTGGTGCTCCAATTGCTGCGATCGCGTTTTTCTTCGCACCAGTTGTAGCAGTGCCTATTCTCAATATCCCAGCTGATGCCCGATTACCACTCTTTATAGCCTGTACCATGACCTTCATGCTTGCCATGGCAATCTGGCGCACGCCGGTAGTCGCTCTGATGCCAGATGTGACTCCTTCAAAATTCCGCTCGCAAGCAAATGGAGTCATCAACTTTATGGGCGGCATTGGTTCCATCATCGCTTTTCTGATTGGCAGCAAACTTTATTCAATTAAGCCCCAATATCCTTTCTGGCTAGCATCGGTCCTCATTTTGGTGGGCGTTTTGATGGTATTTTTCTTTGTTCGCGAACCGAAAATTTATAACGAGAACCCAAATCTCGAAAAACCCAACCTCTGGAAGAGCCTGGTTCAAATTTTTAGAGACAAACAGCACAACGCTATTCGCATCTTCCTGGCAATTTTCTTCTGGTTTGTGGCTATGAATGCGATTGAAACCTTCATTACCCTGTATGCCAACCACTCGCTTGGCTTATCGGAGGCGCGAAGTGTCTCTTTGATGACTCTCAACTCGCTCGCTTTTGTGATTATGGCACTACCTGCAGGCTTTATCGGCGGGAAAATCGGGCGAAAGCGCACAATCAGTATCGGTTTGTGCGTAATGATTTTGGTTATGACTTCAATTTTCTTCATTCCTGCCTCAACCCTAACCAATGTGCTCTTCTCGCTTCCTGTGCTCGGTGAAGTACCAGTAGTGGGGATGATGCTAGTGGTGGCTGGACTGGGCTGGGCGTTGATTAATATCAACTCACTACCTGTGGTGGTCGACCTGACCGACGCAACACAAATTGGCACATACACTGGTCTCTATTATCTCTTTTCTACACTGGCAGCCATCGCCGGACCAAATATCAATGGTTGGATTGTCAAACTGACTGGTAACAATTATTCATCAATCTTCCTCATCGGACCGATCTTTATGGCCGCTGCGCTGGTGATGGTCCTGGGTTTACGATCAGGCGAGGCAAAGACAACCCCAGCCCAGGAAACACTGGATTAAGGTAGTACGCGAGTCCTTGCGAATTTAGAGGCGTTAAACTATACTTATAAAACTAAACTGACCCGAATTGCACGGGGATTAAGTTATGAAGAGGAGAAATTCATGCAAAAAAAATTAGTGTTAATTATTTCATTGTTGCTGGTCGCATCCATCGCTTTGGCTGCCTGCCAGACCACTACTACCCCACCTGTCACTGAGGAAAAGGTTAAGGTCTGCCAGATCACCGATACTGGTGGTATTGACGACAAATCCTTCAACGCTACTGCCTGGAAGGGTATCGAGGACGCCGTTGCTCAATTAGGTGTCGAGGGTAAATATCTCGAATCTAAAGAGGTTGCCGATTACGAAAAATTCCTCAATGCTTTCCTTGAAGAGGAATGTGACCTGATCGTGACTGTTGGTTTCTTGATCGGTGATGCCACCCAGGCTGCTGCAGAAGCAAACCCGGATGCCAAATATTCTATCGTTGACTATAACTATGACCCCGCTATCGCAAACGTTGTTGGTCAGATATTTGACACCGACGAAGCTGGTGCTTTGGCTGGTTACCTGGCTGCAGGTCTTACCCAAACTGGTGTCGTAGGCACCTTTGGTGGTCTGCCCATCCCTACTGTCACCATTTTTATGGATGGTTTCGTGAAGGGTGTTGATCTGTACAACAAAGCTAAAGGTACTGACGTAAAGGTTTTGGGTTGGGATGTTGATACCCAGACTGGTCTTTTCAGCAACTCATTCGACGATCAGCAGAAAGGCAACGAACTTGCCAAGAGCCTGATGGACGAAGGCGCTGACATCATTATGCCTGTTGCTGGTCCCGTTGGTTTAGGTGCTGCAGCTGCCATTAAAGAACGCGGCAATGCTTACCTGATCGGTGTTGACTCTGACTGGGCGCTCACCAGCCCCGAATATGCAAGCATCACCCTCACCTCCGTGATGAAGATGATGGATGCAACCACGCTTGAGGTTATCCAATCGGTATTGGATGGCAGCTTCAAGGGCGGTGATGTAGTTGGTACACTTGCCAATGGCGGCGTAGCAATTGCTCCTTATCACGATCTCGCAAGTCTTGTTCCTGCTGAACTTACCGCAGAAATTGAACAGCTGAAAGCTGACATCATCTCCGGTGCTGTAAGCCTG
>CAZMZQ010000005.1:0-23527 GCA_964570745.1 uncultured Anaerolineaceae bacterium | reverse complement strand
GCCTTATTACATGGTAAGATTGATAAAATTACATATGAAGAGAAAGATTATCTTATGGCTCCAATTCTTGAATTGAAAGGAATCACAAAGAGATTCCCGGGGGTATTAGCCAACGATCACATCGATTTAACCCTCAATAAAGGTGAAATTTTGGCACTACTTGGAGAAAACGGCGCTGGAAAATCCACCCTGATGAACATCCTTTACGGTCTTTATCAACCAGATGAAGGCGGGATTTTTGTCAACGGTAAAAAAGTTGTGATCAACTCTCCAACTGACGCAATTGCCCAAGGCATAGGGATGGTACATCAACATTTCATGCTCATCCCGGTTTTCACAGTCACCGAAAATGTGATGCTCGGTAATGAAACCGTTAAAAAGCTCGGTTTTCTTGATCGCGAAAAAGCTGCACAAAAGATTATCGAAATTTCGGACCGCTTCAACCTTGAAGTCGACCCGACTTATTACATTAAAGATATACCCGTGGGGGTCCAGCAGCGTGTCGAGATTATCAAACTGCTTTATCGGGATGCAGAAATCCTGATCTTCGATGAACCAACTGCTGTTCTTACACCCCAGGAGGCAGATGAGCTGTTTAATATTATGCGCTTACTGGTAGATCAGGGTAAATCGATCATTTTCATCACCCATAAATTACGTGAAGTTTTGGAAATCTCGGACAGAGTTATGGTGATCAGGCGCGGAACAATGGTGGGTGAAACCACCCCGGATGATGCTGATAAATCTTCTCTGGCTGCCATGATGGTGGGCAGGGAAGTTGAGCTTGAGGTTGAAAAAAGCGAAAGCAAGCCTGGTGAAGTAGTTTGTACCGTCGAAGACCTTGTCGTGGTCGATAACCGGGATGAAATTCGCGTTGAAAATGTCTCATTAAATGTTCATGCTGGCGAGATCGTCGGAGTGGCAGGTGTTCAAGGCAACGGACAAACAGAGCTTGTCTATGCAATTACCGGGCTGCTTAAAAATGAGTCTGGCAAGGTGACCATATTAGGGCAGGAAACAACGAAATTCACTCCACGCCAGATTACAGAGCTGGGAACTGCACATATACCAGAAGACCGTCAGCAGGATGGTTTGGTGCTGCCATTCACTGTTGCTGAAAACCTGGTGTTATGCACTTATTATCAAGAGCCCTACTCGAAGGGAGTCTTATTGCAATATCCAGTGATTATGGAAAATGCAGAAAAACTGATCGGAGATTTTGACATCCGCACACCGAGCGCCGTCACACCAGTTGGAACGCTTTCAGGCGGCAACCAACAAAAGGTGATTATTGCCCGGGAACTTTCGCGACCGATTAAGTTCCTGGTAGCTTCTCAACCTACACGCGGACTCGACGTTGGATCCATCGAATATATTCATAAACAAATTGTGAAAAAACGTGATGAGGGAGCTGGTGTTTTATTGGTATCGCCCGAACTTGACGAAATTATGGAGCTTTCTGATCGCATTGCTGTTATGTACCGCGGGCAAATACTTGCCGTAGTTCCCAACAAGGGCATCAGTAAGGAGTATATCGGGCTGCTGATGGCAGGCGTTATTCCTGAAGGTCCGGTTCCAACCGGAGAAGCAACCCCGGTTGAAGCCACTTTTTAGAGAGATGACTTATGAGCGAAGAAAAAAAAGACATTGGACAAGTTTTCCTCAATGAGGTCAATGGTGAAGCGCCTGTTGAAGAAAAGCAAAGGAAACCTTTCCTGGGCAAAGCAACCATTCCCCTACTGGCAATACTAACAGGTTTGATCATCGGGGCTATCCTGATCGCTGCCACCAGTCAGTCTGTATGGGCAGCTTTTGGGGAATCTTTTGGAAGAGGGTTTTCCCAGGCATGGAAAGAGATTATCACTGCTTATTCAGCACTGCTCACCGGTTCGCTTGGAGACCCTGGGCGCATATTGAGAGCACTGGGCAGTGGTGATGCCCGCCAAATCCGCCAGGCTGTCAACCCCATCCTGGAAAGCCTCGTGCAAGCGACCCCTTATATTTTTGCCGGTCTGGCTGTTGCGCTGGGTTTCCGCTCAGGGTTATTCAACATTGGTGTTGAAGGTCAGCTCTTCATTGGGGCAGCCTGCGCTACTTATGTTGGTTACTCAATCACCGGACTGCCCGCCTATATCCACATGCCACTGGCATTTTTGGCCGGTGCGGCTGGAGGTGCCTTTTGGGCTTTTATTCCAGGTTTTCTCAAAGCGAAAACCGGCGGACATGAGGTGATCAACACGATTATGATGAACTGGATCGCTTTCCGCCTCACGGAATGGCTGCTTTCAGGCCCGATAACACGCCCTGGCTCGGGTGGTTTACCGCTCAGCCCAATCATCCAGGAAACAGCCAGAATTCCCCAGTTCTTTGCAAGTCCGATTCGCTTTCACATGGGTTTCTTTATAGCCCTTGCCATCGCATGGCTGGTATGGTGGTTACTTTTCAAAACCACCTGGGGGCTCAACCTGCGCACAGTCGGCACCAACCCACGTGCCGCCCGGTATGCTGGTTTGAATACCGGCAAATCCATCATGCTCGCGATGACACTCTCAGGTGCCCTGGCAGGTATGGCGGGAGCAGTTCAAATTTTGGCAGTCAATCACAGCATGGCTCTGGGGCTTTCTTCCGGCTATGGATTTGACAGTATCGCCCTGGCTTTGATCGGTAACAACCATCCCCTCGGTGTGATTTTGTCTTCGCTTTTATTCGGTACTCTGCGTAACGGCGCCACTCGCATGATGGTGGTTTCCGCTATACCCATCGATATCGTGGATGTCATTCAGGCAATTATCCTTATGTTTGTCGCCGCACCAGCAATTATCCGGTCAATTTATCGTCTTCGCAAACCAAAACAAGAGGAACCGCAAGTCTTCCTCAGCGGATGGGGAGGTCAATCATGACTACTACTTCCAACGTAATCCAGCACAAACGTATTCACGAGATTTCTCCCGCCCGAAAATTAGGAATTGGGATAAGCGAAGTGGTGATCGCCGTTTTGATCTTTTTTGTCTTTGCCCTGAACACTGCTGCAGACCTTACAACCCGTTTTGTGATGACTCCCGGTGGAATCACACAAGGAACATTGCGTGATATCGTTTTACCTTCGAAGACAACGCTTTTCATCCTGGCGGCAATTGTGTTGGCGATCGGCATTTTTCAGCTAATCAGAGGTTTTGGCAAGCAGACCAACCTCCTGGTTGGTGTAGCCGGAATTTGCTTAATGCTTGCCTTTTTGGTCTGGCAGGCAGCAGGAATGTCACTTAACCTGGCAGGGATGCTTTCCAGCGCAGTATTGCTGGCTGTGCCAATTACACTTGGTGCGTTTTCAGGTATTCTGGCTGAGCGAAGCGGCATCATCAACATCTCAATTGAAGGAATGATGCTGATGGCATCGATGACCGCTGCTGTTGCCGGCAGCCTCAGCAGAAATGTTTGGGTTGGTATGCTTGGTGGAATTGCCTCTGCGGTTTTGCTTGCACTGATTTTGGGAGTGTTGTCTATCAAGTACAAAGTCAACCAGACAATCTCAGGAACAGTTATTAATATTTTCTCGACTGGTATGACGGGGTTTATCTCGCAAAAATTTCTTCAGACAATCCCCGGATTAAACCAACCGGTAATGTTCTCCCGTGTGCCACTTCCATTACTCGCAGACATACCTCTGATTGGTCCGATCCTCTTCAACCAGAACATTTTTGTTTATTTGATGATGATCATCCTTATCGTCTTACAGCTGGCACTCTTTCAGACACGCTGGGGGCTGCGTTTGCGCAGTGTTGGTGAACACCCCAAGGCTGCCGATACGCTTGGAATCAATGTGATCAGAACCCGCTATATGGGTGTGATTTTAAGCGGTGTGGTGGCAGGGATTGCCGGTACGTTTTTCACACTTGGTTCTGTAGGCAGGTTTGACGAAGGGATGACGGCAGGCAAGGGCTTTATTGGACTGGCAGCAATGATTTTTGGAAACTGGATGCCTGTTGGCTCGTTGGGTGCTGGATTGTTGTTTGGCTTCGCGGATGCGATTGGTTCAAAGCTTTCCTTACTCGGCAGTGTCATTCCACCACAATTTATGGCGATGGCACCCTACCTGATCACCATGATCGTCCTGGCTGGCTTCATTGGTAAAGGGCAGGCTCCTGCTGCAGAGGGCGAGCCATACGAGAAAGAGTAATTTTTTATCGCATGCATCGAAGAGGGCTTTTTTGGCCCTCTTTTTCGTTAATACAGAGAAGGAAAAATTGTTATGTATTTTCAATCATCGATATAAGATCAGCAAGCTAACAACTTCGTTGTGGTAAACTTTTTTTGACCAATCAATCAATTAATGGAGCAGTTATGGACACAATCGTTGTGAATCACATCGCAAAAAGTTTCGGGGATACGAAGGCTGTTAAAGACGTTTCTTTCAGCGTTCGCCCTGGTGAAATATTTGGCTTACTCGGACCAAACGGTTCAGGAAAAACCACCTCCATCCGCGTCATTCTCGACATCTATCAGCCCGATGATGGCACGATCCAGATTTTAGATGGCCCAATGAATGAAGAAAAGATGAACCAGATTGGCTACCTGCCCGAGGAACGCGGTTTGTATCAGGATGTCGAGCTAACCCGCAATCTGACTTATCTGGCAACCCTCAAGAACATGAGCAAGGAAGACATCGAGCAAAAATTACCGTTATGGCTTGACCGTTTTGATCTGACAGAGCATCAGAAGAAAAAAACCAAAGAACTAAGCAAGGGGATGCAGCAAAAAGCTCAGCTAATAGCAGCTCTGATCCACAACCCGGAGATTATTATTATCGATGAACCTTTCGCTGCGCTCGACCCGGTTAACACCCAGATAGTGAAAGATTTGCTTGTCGAACTTCGAAACCAGGGTAAAACCATCATTATGTGTACCCACCAAATGAACCAGGTGGAAAAGCTTTGTGATCGCCTTGTGCTGATTGATCATGGTACGGTTTTGCTTGAAGGCAGTCTGAAAGAGGTGCAGACCCGCTTTGCAACCAACCAGGTGCTAATCCAAACAGATACCGAGCTTCCGGAAACCCTGCCCGGTGTTCAAAAAATAGAGGAGGAAGGGCTCTTCTATCGCCTGACACCATCAGATGGAACCACATCCCGCGCAATGCTGCAGCAACTGATTGAAGAGAAAATCAGCTTGAATTCTTTCGAAATCGCCACGCCATCACTTGATGAAATATTCATTAAAGTGGTTAATGAAGGCAGGAACAGCAATGAAGAAAATAATTGATGTCGCAAAGTATGAATATATCCATCATGTAGCAAAGCCCCGCTTCTGGATCACTTTGCTGGGTATGCCGCTTGGTTTCTTGTTAATCATGGCGCTATCAGTTTTCTTTAGTTTCCTGTCATTTGATAAAGAGCCTGTTGGGTATGTTGATCGAGCCAATCTGATCATTCAGCCCCAGCAAAAACCAGAAAAATTCGGGTTTTTTGATTTGTTCATCGAGCTGGTTCCTTATGATGACGAGGCAGTTGCGAGAGTTGATACAGAACAAGGTGTGCTCCAGGGTTATTTTGTCATACCAGCCTCCTATCAATCCATGTATTCTATAACCTATTATGGAAACAACCAGCCTTCGAGTGACGTCACCAGACCGATCAACGACCTACTAAGGGAGAATTTACTGCTCCAGGAGCATATTCCAAATTTGGCACGCATCGAGGCTGGAAGTCATATTTCGTTGGAATCACTTGATGGCAGCCAAAGTTCAGATGGAACTGGCTGGCACCGGTTGGTCGTTCCTATCGTTATTGGTATGCTCTACTTTATTCTTGTGATGAGCTGTGGTGGTTATCTGCTGCAGTCGCTGGTAGAAGAAAAACAAAACCGTACTATGGAAATCATGATCACTTCGATGAACCCCAACCGGCTTATGGTTGGAAAAATCATCGGCAACCTTGGGGTTGGGTTTACCCAGATTTTAGTCTGGCTGGTTATCCTGGGCATCGGTCTCCTGTTTTTCCACAACAAGTTGCCTTTCCTATCCGATCTGAGCCTCTCCCCTGGCTACCTGGCGATCAGCCTGGCACTGCTTGTGCTCGGTTTTATCGTTGCCGCTGGTTTGCTGGCAACCATAGGAGCTGCGATGAGTACGATGGAAGAAGCACAATCAATAAACAGTCTGATGGTTCTTCCGATAATACTTCCATTCTATTTTTTTCAAAGCTTTTTTTCTAACCCCAACGGTACCCTGCCGAGGGTTTTGAGTTATTTTCCGTTAAGTGCGCCTTTCTCCCTCAGCCTGCGCATGGCGTTTACCTCCATTCCCACCTGGGAGATCATCATGGTATTTGCCATTCTCGTTCTTTCAGTTGGGCTGGTTTTTTGGCTTTCTGGAAAAGCTTTTCGGCGGGGACTGCTTGAATATAACAAGAAACTTAAACTTCGTGATCTCCTGGTCAGGGAGGTAAATCATGGCTAATATGGCGAAAGTGTTGAAATTCGAATTTCTAAACATTGTCACCAGGCGTTCATTCATCCTTATGCTGGTCCTCGTTCCTCTGATTCCTGCCGTTTTGTTTTTTGTTCTCGGGCTGTTGAACGACCAGCAGACCCAAAGCATCGGTCAGATATTTTCGAATGAAATTACCAACCCGCTGCCAATCGGCGTTGTAGACGAGAGTGGCATCGTAGAAAATTATCCGGATTGGCTGACAGGCGGAACCCTTGTTGAAGTAAAAGACGAAGACACAGCCAGGCGGCAAACATCTGAAAATCAGCTTGAAGGTTTCTTTATCATTTCCCCTGATTACCTTGAGAGCGGAAGGGTAACCTTTATTAAACCTGAAATTAATATGATCACAGAAATTGTGCAGCAGGGAGCGCTGGATGATCTGATCAACTACAACCTGATGGGCAATGATCAACAGCTCTATTTGCGCTACACCAACCCGGTGACTTACAACTATGAATACATCTCTCCGGAAACTGCAGACACCCGCGACCAGGATTCGATTGCTACTTTTATTGTTCCATTTGTGATCATGATCGTCTTCTACACAGTTATCCTGATAAGTTCAAGCTTTATGATCAATGCGGTTGGTAAAGACAAAGAAAACAAGACCATCGAAATTATGCTCACTTCTACCCGCCCAATGGACCTGTTTATGGGTAAGCTTTTGGGATATGGCGCGGCCAGTCTGCTGCAAATGGTTGTCTGGGGTGGCACTATAGCGTTAATTATGAATCATGGAGGGCAAATACTTTCTTTTTTGCAAGGGTTCAGCCTGCCAAACCAGGTTATCTTAATGGGTATTCCATATTTCATTCTGGGCTTCTTCCTTTATGGAAGCCTGATGGCTGGGATTGGCGCACTGGCACCTAATCTGAGGGAAGGAAACAGCTCTTCAGTTATCATAACGATGCCCTTGATTTTCCTCTTTTTGATCATCAACCAGCTGATCGGAAAACCTAATTCGTTCCTGTTCGTATTTCTAAGCATTTTTCCGCTGACTTCTTCGATAGTGATGATGACCAGGCTTGCAATTAGCTCTGTACCGTTGTGGCAGCTTGCACTCTCATTGTCGGTATTGATTGCAACTGTATTTCTGATTGTTCGCGGTGTGTCGAACCTTTTTAGCTCACAAACGCTGCTTAGTGGAGACAAGTTTAAGATGAAAACCTTTTTTAGAACGATATTTATCGGTCGGTAAGGGTTGTTAACCGTTTTTCTGAACTTCTGTTGCGAAACGAAGGTAGCCCGTAGTGAATTCCGGATACAAACCGCTTGGAGACTAAACCTCGTTCAGAATAATCGGTAATGCAACCAGCATCCTTTATAATAAATGGATCGAGGAAGCATGAAGAGGACAATCGCAATCATTTTCACTTTTGGTGTAACCGCCCTGCTTTCAGCCTGCACAAGCGCTCAACCCAGCCCGACCCCCGTGGATCAGCTGGACTTGATTCGCACGGCTGCTGCCAGGACTGTTGAAGCGATGACGACCGAGATCGTTGCCATCGACCAGGCTGGTCAAACTGCGACAGCCATATCTCTACCCCTTTTTACAGCCACGCCAGAGCCAACGCTGCTGCCTGAAAACCCAGCGGCACCATCCGTGGAACCAAGCCCAACCAGCCTGGTCAGCAACTCTCCCGAGCAAGGCAACCCCTGCAACCTGGCAGGTTTTGTTTCAGAAACGGTTCCTGATGGCAGCTTGTTTACTCCTGGCAGTGCCTACACAAAAACCTGGACCCTTCGCAATGAAGGCAGCTGTATCTGGACTAAAGACTACGATGTGGTTTTTGTAGGTGGATCTTCAATGAATACTCCTGCCAACCAAGCACTGACCGAGAAAAATATCACCCCGGGAGAAACCGTGACAATTTCGATGCCACTAACGGCACCTGTTACTGCCGGTGCTTTTAGAGCTGAATTCAAACTCCGAAGCGCTGATGGTGTGATTTTTGCCTTCAAAAATGTTGAAAATACCTTCTGGATCGAAATCCAGGTGCGGGGCGATAGCATTAATCTGGCAGATTCCTTTTGCTCGGCTACCTGGACGAATGGCATCAGCATGCTCCCCTGCCCGGGTAAGGCAAGCGACAGCGGAGGATTTGTTTATTCCGATCCGGAACCGCTTTTGGAAAATGGAGCGAAGGATAACGAGGCGGCATTGTGGCTGGGGCTTCGGAATGCAAACGATTCCTACCTGCAGGCGACATTCCCTGCCATAGTTATCCCATACAACGCAAGGTTCACGACAGTGTTAGGTTGCCTGCGCGGCAACACGGCTTGTGATGTTGAATTTAGCCTGCATTACCTGGATTCGAGCGGTAATTTGCAAGAGCTTGGAAAGTGGACAGAAAACCACAATGGGCAAATTCAGCACGTTATGATCGATTTGAGCAGCTTTGGCGGCAGGCAGACAACGATCGTTTTGAGACTCAAAGCAAATGGCTCCCCTGCCGGAGATGTGGTTCATTTGTTGAAGCCAATGATCCAACCTTAACCTAACTTGACAAATAAGGGCTCCACCTTGACAATTAAATGGAACAATAAAAAAGACACACCTTAAGGTAAGTGAAAAAATGAAGAATAGAATGCACAAGGTTTTAATTTTAATCGGGCTAATCGCAGTCCTGATTCTTGGTGCCTGCGCACCTAAACAAGACTCTTCAGAGGCAGATGCCCGAATGACTCAGGTAGCAGAAACCGTGGGCGCCCAGTTTACCAAAACAGCTATTGCCCGCCCAAGCGACACCCCTGTTCCGACCGCGACAAGCATCCCAACCGCGACGTTAGCTCCGACAGCGATGCCAACGGTTGCTGTCCCCACCGCTGCTATCGGTACAACCCCGACGGGACCAGGTTCTCCGACTGTTCAACCAACAACGTCTGGTGGTGTCGACGCCGGTGTTTGGGCACGAAGCGATCCCCAGGATGGCACTAATATTACAGCCGGAGGCAAGTTTAACGTGGTTATAACCTTGTTAAACACCGGAACAACAACATGGAACACAAATTATTACATTGAGATGACCGGCGGCGATAAGCTTGGTTTAGCGTTGACCAAACTAAACATGCCGTATAACGTGCCGCCTCAAATGAGCGTTCAGTTCACGCTTGAGTTTACCGCTCCCAGCACAGGTGGAACGGTAAAGAATAACTGGAATATCGTCAATCCAAACGATATCGCTTTTGGGGTCTTTTGGTGTGAATACAACATTGTCATCCCATAATTCTGCATTGCTTGAAGAAAAAATCAAAGCCGAGGCATATGACCTCGGCTTTGTTGCAGTTGGGTTCTGTAATCCAGATTCAGACAACGGCTACGCGCATTACC
Source organism: uncultured Anaerolineaceae bacterium (assembly GCA_964570745.1). Classification (GTDB taxonomy): domain Bacteria; phylum Chloroflexota; class Anaerolineae; order Anaerolineales; family Anaerolineaceae; genus Mesolinea. The sequence goes on along the minus strand of CAZMZQ010000005.1, from coordinate 13,712 downwards.
TTGACTGGCTCGAGAGCGGAAGGCACGCCAGTATGTTTTACCTTGCAAGACCAGATTTGGTGAAACGGAAAGAATCAGCCCGCTCAATCCTGCCCGATTGCCAGACAGTGATTAGCCTGGCATTCCCTTATCTCCCGCCAGACCAGCAGCAGCCCCTTGAAACACAGGGAGGCATTGCTGCCTATGCCCTTGTCCGGGATTATCACCTTCAGTTAACCCAAAAGGCAAATTCGCTTTCAGAGGAGATTGAAGAACTCGCTGGTATACCAGTGAGATCCCAGGTCTGTGTGGATACCGCCCCCATCCTCGAAAAGGGCTACGCGCAGCAAGCAGGGTTGGGTTGGATAGGACGAAATTCGCTGTTGTTACACCCCGATTACGGTTCTTTTCTCTTCCTGGCTGAGGTCCTGATTGACCTTCCACTGGAACCTGACTCTCCTTTTATTCTGGATGGCTGCGGAAGCTGTCAGCGATGTGTGCAAGCCTGCCCCACCCAGGCGATCATGCCCGATCGGAGTATTGATGCCCGACGCTGCCTGAGTTTTCTCACCATCGAAAACCGTTCCGAAATACCTTCTGAATTTCGCCGCGCTTCGGGCAACCGTGTCTTTGGCTGTGACACCTGTCAAATTGTTTGCCCTTACAATGCCCGTTTGCCCAAAATGCCTGCTCAGCATGAATTTGAACAGGTGATAAGCGCGCGTCCTGAGCTGGCAGCCAGCCTGGTTATAAAAAGCAATGAATTCTCAGATTATTACGGTAAAACGCCTGTCACAAGAGCGAAACTGCAGGGTTTTCACAGAAATGCTGCCATCGCAATTGGCAATAGCAGTCAAAAAGACTTTGTTCCTCTCCTGGAAAAAGCCCTGGTTAACGAATCCGACCCAATTATTGCGGATGCCCTCCAATGGGCGTTGAATGAGCTAAATTCGTGAAAGACAACCAGCCAGCCTAAGCTCCTGGCTTCTGCTTGGAGTTGTAGCACGGGGTAAAGTGTTCGTCACAATTTTTTATGGCATAATTAGCCTGTCGTTATATATCCAAAGGAGCATTTATGCAAACTCTTCATATCATTTCTCATACCCATTGGGACCGCGAATGGTATAAAACTTTCCAACAATTTCGACTGCAGTTAGTGCATTTGGTTGACAATTTACTGACAATTTTGGAGAACGATCCTTCCTATCAGCATTTTATGCTCGATGGACAGACTATCGTCCTTGAAGATTATTTGCAAGTCCGCATGGCAAACCTGCCTTTGTTACAAAAGCACATCCAGGAAAACCAAATTCTGATCGGGCCATGGTACATCCTGCCCGATGAATACCTGGTTTCACCCGAAGCTACCATTCGCAATTTGATGATCGGCAAACAAATTTGCTCCCTTTTTGGCAAGCGTATGATGATCGGCTATATACCTGACCCATTTGGTCATATTGCCCAGCTCCCCCAGATATTTAACGGTTTCCATATGGACACTGCCTCCCTTTGGCGGGGAGTACCAGTTGATTACCCAACCGTTTTCCATTGGCAAGCTCCTGATGGCAGCAGCGTCTTGCTGGCACACCTGTATGACAGCTATAGTAACATTGCCGCATGGCCAGCAGCCGACCCCGACCAGAGCCTGATGGATCTTGATAAAGCGGTTGATAAGTTAGAGCCACACAACCCAACTGATCATTTTTTGATGATGCGTGGTACTGATCATCTCGAACCACGACCTGAACTACCTTCTCATATTCGTTATTACAACGACAACCAGGCTTCAGAAAGACAAGCGGTCCACTCCACCCTGCCGGCGTATTTCGCTGCTCTGACAGAACAAATAGAGAAAGACAACATCCAATTGCCAACATTGGTGGGTGAACTGCGCGATCCGCAAAAAGCCCACATGCTTCCGGGTGTGCTTTCTGCGCGGATGTGGATAAAACAACGTAATCACTTTGCTGAAACTTCACTGGAACGCTGGGTCGAACCCTTTTGTGCCTGGGCAGAACTGGTGAAACGCGACCAGGAGGCATTTCAGACGATCAAAGAGGTTGAAAAGTCCACCCGCCTGAACGACCCGGGTCCGATCATTCATCAAGCCTGGAAGCTCTTAATTTCAAATCATCCTCATGATTCCATTTGCGGCTGCTCGATTGATGAAACTCATGCAGATATGGTCAGCCGATTTGACCAGGTTGACCAAATCACAGAGATCCTCACCGAACAATCGTTGGCTGCAATCATCTCTGAAACGAACACAACCGGACCTGAACTTCCAGAAAAACAGGTTGCGGTGACCGTGTTTAATGCTGCTCCTTATCCAAAAACAGACCTGGTATCGGTTTCGGTCGATTTGCCCTATCAGGATACCAAACTGTGCGTTTTTGACCAGGACGGGTTTGAAGTGCCCAGCACTTTTGAGCTGGAAGAACGTGTACTAAAAGAATCAAACACCTACCCGATCAGCAGCCTGATGAGTTTGCTGACCGCAACCGGTGCGGAAGGGCACAACAACCAGACGTTAGTTCGAGCCAGCCTGGGGCAAGACCCGGATATGCAAACTATAAATGCCGAATTCTCAAGCTATCTACCAGCAGATTATGACAACCTGGGTGAAGTTTTTAACCAGATCATGGAGTTGATCAGCAAATCTGATCCCAATATGCTTGTGAGAGTCAAGGTTTTCAACGTTCCTACTGCCAGGCTTGCTTTTGTCGCGAATGAAGTTCCGGCTGCTGGTTATAAAACCTGGTGGGTGGCTGCCGCATCTGAATCCAAACCTGTCGATCTATATGATAACGAAGACGATGAAGGTAATGAAAGCATCAATAACGATTTTTTCACCCTGACATTAACGGGAGAAGATGGATCGTTTTCCCTTTATGACAAACGGAACCAGGTTGAATATAGAGATCTGAACACCTTTGTTGACCGGGGAGACCGCGGTGATGAATATAATTACACCCCTCCCGAAAACGACCTGGCTTGTAAACCGGTGCTCCAAAGCGTCGAAATCTTCAAAACTGATTTGGAAGAACTGATGATTCTTCGAATGAACATGCCTCTGCCGATCGGATTAACAACCGCGAGAGTTAGCCGAAGTGAAGAGTTGGTTTCCTGCCTGCTTGACGTAGCCATCTCGCTGACAAAAGGTGTTCCCAAGGTCGATGTACAGGTGATTTTCGACAACCAGGCGTTGGACCATCGGCTGGAAGTGCGCTTCCCGACCGGATTAACTGTCGACCATGCCCGTTATGACAGCCATTTTCAAATTATTGAACGTCCGATCGATCTGGCCGCTCATGATCATGACTGGCAGGAACATCCCAGACCTGAAGTGCCCCAACGTGCATTTTGTGATGTGAGCTTAGCAGATCACGGTCTGACCATCGCAAATCTGGGGCTCCCGGAAGTCGCCGTGGTTCGCGACGAGGAAGGTAAAGCAGTTGTCGCATTAACACTTTTACGCTGTGTCGGCTGGCTCTCAAGAGATGACCTGTGGAATCGAAGAGGTCAGGCGGGACCTCCGCTGCCAACCCCTGGCGCGCAGGAATTAGCTACCTATATGTTCAATTACGCTATCATCCCCCACGGTCCGGATTTTTGGCAGGCGGCACAACTGGCACAATCCTTCCAGACCGAACTGACTGCATATGTCAGCCCGGTTAAGGTTGGCAAGCTCGAGCCAACCAGCTCGATTTTCAATGTCACCCCAGCAGAGTTTATGGTAACCGCAGTCAAAGAAGCTGAAAATGAAAAAGGTTGGATTTTAAGAGGCGTAAACCTCGCAGATCACACAATTGACCTGAAACTAAAAGCCAAACTGCCTTTTCGGTCTGTATCTCTCGTGCATCTTGATGAAAGCCATCAGGCTGACATCGAAACGGATGCTGATGGAGATTTGAATTTCCCCGTGTCGGCTCACAAAATTGTCAGCCTCTTTTTCAAGGTGAGGGACTGAAAATCCTGCTATGACCGGGCAGCCTTCTTTCCATATCGGTGATATTCCAATCTTTGGACAATTGATCCTCGCCCCGATGGATGGACTCTCCGACGCCAGTTTTCGCTGGATTACTCGCAAGCTGGGTTCTGCATATTCGGTTTCTGAGTTCATCAATACACTTGATTATGCCAACCAAAAAAGCTACGAGAAAAAACGGCTGCTTTACCGGGAAGGAGAACGCCCCTTTGCCGTGCAGCTACTGGATAACGATGCCGTAAGGATGGCTGAGTGTGCTGCCCGTATTGAAGAGGATTTTCGCCCTGATATGATTGATATCAACATGGGCTGTTCTGCAAAAAGCGTGTGTGGTCGTGGGGCTGGCGTTGGTGTGATGCGCAACCCGCAGCTGGTCCGAGATATCTTCCGGCTGGTAACGCAAGCTGTGAGCGTACCGGTTACCGCAAAATTGCGCCTTGGGTGGGACGAAACCAGCCATAATTTTATAGAACTTTCTGAGCTGGCTGTAGAAAATGGTGCAAGACTGATCGCACTGCATGGCCGCACGCAGAAAAATTCTTTCAACAAGCCAGCCCGCTGGGCGCCTATTGGCGAGCTAAAACGCAGGCTTACCGTGCCGGTCATTGGTAACGGCGATGTAAAGACGGTTACAGATGCTAAAAAAATGCTTGAAGAAACTGGTTGTGATGCTGTTATGGTCGGAAGAGCTGCCAAAGCCAACCCATGGATCTTTAGCTGGCGTGACCGTGCTGAAATACCAGAGCAGGAAGTCTACCAGATGGCAAGATTCCAGCTTGAGGATATGATAAAGCTTCAGCCGGAACGCGGCGTGATGCCCTTCCGAAAGTATCTTAAGGCCTATCTGGACCCCTATAACCTGCCCCGACCAGAAATGAAGACACTCCTTACAACCGATGACCCGGATATTCTACTGGGATTGATTGATAAAACTTTCTTATCACTCGGCGTGGAGGTTGACGCGCCTCAAATTATTGATTATTCAGAAATATACAGGTGATTAAATGGAAAATGATGTGATTAGCAATGTAGAAACAAATGAAAAGCAATACAAACGCAGCGTGAAGGCATGGACAATGTATGACTGGGCAAATTCTGCTTTTGCCACAACCGTGATGGGTGTGGTTTTGCCTACTTATTTTAGTGATTACATCGCGCAAGGTCCAGCCGTCCCGATTTGGGGTTATGCTGTGGCAATTGGCAGCCTGATTGCAGCATTGTTGAGCCCGATTTTAGGTGCCATTGCAGACTTTAAAGCCAGCAAAAAATTGTTTATGGCTATTTTTGTGGCTTTAGGTGTGATCAGCACTGCTCTGTTGTGGTTTGTAGTCAAACCCGCAGATCAGGCTCTTTGTATCGTCCTTTACATCCTCGGAACGATCGGCTTCGCAGGCTCGTTGGTTTTTTATGACAGCTTGCTCCCACATGTTGCCAGGGAAGACGAGATGGACCAGGTATCATCACGTGGTTATGCCCTTGGTTACATCGGCGGCGGTTTGTTGCTGCTTATCAACGCAATTATGATCTATGTTGGCCCAAATTTGCTGCCAAACATGCCAACAGAAGAAGCTACTGCTTTGATGATGCGACTCAGCCTGGTAAGTGTAGCAATCTGGTGGGCTATATTTTCAATCCCGATTTTCAAACATGTCAGTGAACCTCCCGCGAAGGGTGAGACCCATGAAATTGGGCAGAATGTGGTCACAATCGGTTTCAACCGAGTTCTTTCAGCCCTCAAGGGAATCCGCAGTTATAAAGACCTTTTCTTGTTCATGCTGACATTTTTCGTCTATGCAAATGGGATTGGTACGATCATCACCATGGCAGCTGCCTACGCATCTGACCTGGAATTTGGTGTTCTAACCATTCTGGGCACTTTTTTGATGGTCCAGTTTGTAGCAGCACCATTTTCGATTCTTTTCGGTAAACTTGGCACAACTCTCGGTAACAAAAAAGCTATCAGCCTGTCACTGCTTATTTATGCAGTTATCGCTGTGTTTGGCTTTTTCATGAAAGAAGAATGGCACATGTTTGTACTGGGCTTTGGGGTTGCCATAGTTCAGGGCGGCAGCCAGGCTCTTAGCCGCTCGTTGATTGGCAAGATGATGCCTAAAAGTAAGAGTGCTGAGTTTTATGGCTTCTTCAGTGTCTCTGAGAAATTTAACACCGTGGTAGGACCAGCCTTGATGGCGTTTATCACCGCCCGCACAGGTGACCCGCGACTTGGGATCGTGTCTTTGGTGGTATTTTTCGTGGCAGGGATCATCATGCTCCGTTTTGTGAACGTAGAACGCGGCATTGCCCAGGCACAAGCTGTGGATGCGGAGATGGTGGAGCTGTAGGTTACAGTATTGCACTTATCGCCTTCTGAAGTACGCTTATTTCAATTTAACCTGTTAACTTGAAATAATGATTGTATTTTTATGTTCTTATTTCAAATTTGAGGGTTCTTTTGAAATAAAGGAAGTAATCGGAACGGCATTGGCGGGTTCAGGACGTGAGCGTTGTGACATTGCCCAAGACAAATGTACGGGCGGCTCAATTTATGAGCCTTGTAACATTGATCTCTCCGTACGGACAGGGCTCGTCTCTGTCCGTTAACGATGTGATTGGATGAGCGTTTTCGGACGGAGATAAACCCCGTCCGTACGAGTTTTATTTTGCATGAGCCTTCTCTATGGCTGCTTACCCAAGACAATAGTACGGACGATTCAATCTACAAGCCATGTAACATTGATCTTTCCGTAGGGACAGAGCTCGTCTCTGTCCGCTAACGATCTGATTGGATGAGCGTTTTCGGACGGAGATACACCCCGTCCGTACAAGTTTTATTTTGCATGAGCATTGTTACATTGATCTCTCCGTACGGACAGGGCTCGTCTCTGTCCGCTAACGATCTGATTGGATGTGCGTTTTCGGACGGAGATAAACCCCGTCCGTACGAGTTTTATTTTACATGAGCCTTCTCTATGGCTGCTTACCCAAGACAAAAGTACGATGGTGTTACATAATTGAAATTACTACGATTATTCATGCACTGGGGAGGTCTGGCTAAATTGTTGGTTATCGTACATTCTTGGTTGGAACCTGCCCGTACGGCTGCTTATCAGACCCGTACATACCTCTGACAATGTGAACATTGACAATGCGACATCCTCATTTTTTCCCAAAATCTACTATAATTACAAATCGTGAAGTTATCATAACCCCCAGGAGATGTAGTAAATAAATGAAGAGTTTTCGTGTTGCTGTATTGGCAAATCTAAAAGAAAACGCGCCTATGTTCGACGGTATAAGTGCAGATCAGTGGGATGACCTTGATTCCGAACCGACCATTCTCTCGTTGGTGAATGCAATCCGCGAAGGCGGACATGAGGCTGAGTTCCTTGAAGCGGATAACAGCATCATCGACACTGTTCGTCATTACAAACCTGATATCTGTTTCAATATCGCCGAAAGCCATTTTGGTGACTCTCGCGAAGCACAGATCCCGGCTATCCTTGAAAAGCTGCAGATTCCCTATACCGGATCAAAAATCCTGACCCTGGCACTGACCCTCGACAAGCCAATGACAAAACGCATCCTGGCATGGCATAACCTGCCTACGCCCGAGTTTCAGAGTTTTGAGCGTGTGGATGAACCGTTGGACCCTGGCATGGAGTTTCCTTTATTCATCAAGCCCAGCCGCGAAGGCACGGGTATGGGCATCAGTTATCAATCGATCTTACATAACGAAGATGAATTACGTGTACAGCTTAAATACATCTTGAATAAATATAAACAAAGTGCCCTGGTGGAGCGTTATATTGAAGGGCGTGAGGTGACCGTCGGACTGGTTGGCAACCTGATTGGTCCGGTGGCACGACGCATCCCAAAAGATGAAAACGCCCATCGCATCCAGGCAGGTTTACACTTTTTGCCTCCGATGGAAGTAAACCTGGAGCCCTGGATTGAGGCAGGTGGCGTTTATGGTAATGATCTGAAAACCGCCCACGCTGCTGACCTCGAATATCTTTGCCCAGCTCCGCTGGATGATGACCTTGTTGATGAATTAAACTGGCTGGCAGCTGCCGTTTTTCGTGTGACTGGCGCGCTGGACGTCTCACGGATCGATTTTCGCCTGGATGTTAACGACAATTTCAAACCTTACATCCTCGAGATCAACCCGCTGCCCGGCTTGATGCCAAAACTTTCTGATATTGTCATTGAAGCAGAAGCCGATTCAATCAGCCATACTGAATTGGTAAACATGATTTTAAACACCGCCCTTAACCGCTACGGCATGATATAAACAAACCATGAATATTAACATCAGATTATTCGCCATTTACGATTACCCAGATCTGTTCGAATTGTGGAACAGTCTGCCTGGTTTCAAGCGAGGGCTGCGCAGCATGGACGACAGCGAAGAAGGTATCGCCAGGTTCTTAAAGCGCAATCCGAAAACCTGTTTTGTTGCTGAAGATAACGGAAAGATCGTCGGTGGTATTTTGGCAGGCCACGATGGCAGACGAGGTTACATTTATCACGCCCTAGTTCACTCTGACTACCAAAAGAAGGGAATCGGCAAACTTCTGGCTGACAGTGCCTGTGATGCCCTGAAAGCAGAAGGCATCACCAAAGCTGGCATGCTGGTTTTTGGGACCAACGAACAGGGCAATGCTTTTTGGGAAAGCCAGGGCTGGCAATCGCGCCCAGACCTGGTCTATCGAAATAAATCGCTCGATGACAATAATCTTTAGCCATGCAAGTCACTTTTCGCCTTGCTGGAACAAACGATATACCACTGTTAGCCAAAACACGGCTGGATTTTTTGCGAGCCCTTGGTTATAGCGTTCCGGATGAGGCTATTGTCGTTGCTCAACATCAAATTGAAACTTTTCTACAGGAACGGTTGAACAAGCAGATTTTTGCGTGGTTAGCGATTGTTGAAGAACAACCCGTATCTGTTGGTTTCCTCCAAATCTACAACGTGATGTACCATCCAAGATCGCATACCGGGCGATATGGACGCATTATCAACATGCTTACCTTGCCGGAATACCGTAACCAAGGGCTTGCCCGCGGTATTATGGAACGGTTGATTGCGCTAGCGAATGAATTTAGCCTCGACTTTATTGATCTGGATGCCTCACCTGACGGACGCCATCTCTATGAGTCTCTGGGATTTTTAGAGCAGCACCCCATTCATCCCCCAATGTCCCTGGATTTGTAGGCATACCCAAACTGAAATTAATCATTCAAAAAGGTTGAACTAGAAATTCTGGCAGGAATAATGCAACCTTTGTTTTGTTTTGATGTGAGTGGAAATTGGAGGTGCACCATGTCTTTCGCAAGAGTCAAAATTTTCCAGGTCATTCCAGGTTTAGTTGAACCATTCGATATCCATAGTTGACCAACTCTCAGGGGAGGGCAAGATGACTGAAATAGCTTATTGCGGCTTGAATTGCGAAGAGTGTCCGGTTTTTCAAGCCACTCAAAATCGGGACGAAGTGCATAAACGTTGGCTGGCTGCAGAATATTCCAGCCAGGAGCTGTGTTTCACTACCAGGGATATGACCTGCCATGGTTGTAAGACTCCACAGCACCAGGAATCGCGCATGTGCCAGGGCTGCCAGATTCGGGATTGCGCATCACAACAAATGGTGAAGAATTGTGCCCACTGTATCCAATACCCCTGCCTGTTGATCCGACGATTTGTTTCCATTGAAACCGATGCACGCACAAGATTGGAGTTGGAAAGAGAACTGATAAGTTATCAGGGGATCGCTATCCCATCTTAGCTAACTTTCATCGCGGTTCGATTACAATTTGTCCATCATGACTGAAAAACTGATTGTTGACCTCAGCGTTCTGCAGCCCTCTCAGCTTTATATTTCCGCTGACCGGCTGAGAGATATTCTGACCTGGCTTAAAAATGAAGATTTATCCACCCTCCCTCCTTTGCCGGTGAAGATTCTAAACAACCGCATGGTATTGACCGATGGGCATCACCGCGCATTGGCTATGCATCTGTTTGGGCTAAGCCAGGTGGCTGTTGAGATGGATGAAGATGAACTCGATTGGGAAGCTTACGAGGTGTGTGTTACCTGGTGTTTGGATGAAGGGATTTCCTCTGTCAAACATCTCGAAAATCGGATTGTTAATGAAGCAGACTTCCATCTTCTTTGGGATATACGCTGCGATAATCTGCATACTGACCTAGAGAAAAAACGATGCGCATCGGGTTGATTGCTGAACGTTTCATCAATAACGATTTGGATCACAACTTTGGGCGGATGTCCTCCTGGCTAACAAGGTGTGCCGGTTTGAGATACGATTTACTGTGCTTCGGCGAGTCTTTTGCCCAGGGTTTTGACGCACTCACATGGCAACCTGAACGAGATGTCGAAATAGCCATGCTGCAGAACAACTCACATATTCAAAAATTAGCAGAAACCGCCCATGTTTGCCAAACCGGAATCGGGTTTGGTTATATTGAGCGTGATGAAAAGTATTTCTTTAGCAGTTATATGGTGATTTCAAATCAAGGCGAACAGCTGGTCAATTTTCGGCGTGTCTCACCTGGCTGGAAAGAGCGTGTTTCTGACCCGAACGTCTACCTGGAGGGCAATGCTTTTGGATCATTTCACCTGGAAGGGAAGAACATCGGAATCGCAATTTGCGGTGATTTGTGGCATGATGAGCTGTTGGAGAAATTTTGTGAACAAGAAACTGATTTGTTGCTTTGGCCGTTGTATGTCAATTATTCACCTGAAGATTGGTTTGGAGGGGAAAGGGAAGAATATGCAAAGCGTGTCGCTGCATTAAATCGCCTGGTATTAATGATAAACAGTCTCTCAGACACTCCTGAAAAAGCTTATGGCGGTGCTTATGTTTTTGAGAGTGGGAAAGTGAAACAAGAATTAGCCCTGGGTGAAAGTGGAATCCTAACGGTAACGATTTAAAAAAGCAGTGGCAAATGTTTATTTGCCTCGAATAAACCTGCTTGAGAAATTTCGGTATACAAAACGAGGCTGACTTTTGCCAGCCTCGTTCTTATTGTTATTAACTAATTCCGTCGGGGGCGGCGGTCGCCTCCGCTGGAACGCCGGTTGCCGTCATTTCGGCGATCACCACTCGAGCGCTGACCACCAGAACGGCTGCCGCCGGACTTGCTTCGGCTGGGGCTGTCATGCTCGCGGGCTTCTTCTGCGGTCCAGCCTTCCAGTAAGGCCTTGCGTGAAAGCCGGATCTTGCCTTCGGGGGAAATATCAATGACCATTACAGTCAGTTCATCACCTACATTGACCACATCTTCAACTTTTTCGACACGTTCTGATGAAAGTTGAGAAACATGAACCATCCCGTCAAGACCGGGCAGAATCTCGATGAATGCACCAAAATCGGTAACACGGACACATTTTCCGGTATAAATCTTGCCGATTTCAGCGGTTTCGGTCAGTGCCAGAATCCGGTCGCGGGCTTCTTCAAAACCAACCCCGCTGGTTGAAGCAATAAAAACAGTGCCATCATCATCGATGTCGATTTTGGTATTGGTCTCTTCCTGCAGGGCACGGATATTTTTTCCGCCGGGTCCGATAATCGCACCGATTTTATCCATCGGCACTTTGATCGATTCAATCCGGGGAACGTGGGATTTCAGGCTCGGGCGAGGAGCGTCGATTTCTTCAAGCATCTTATCAAGGATGTAGAAGCGGGCATCCTGTGCGCGGCTGAGAGCTTCTGCCATAATTTCGGAGGTGATACCGCTGATTTTAATGTCCATCTGGAGAGCGGTGATGCCATTGCGGGTACCAGCCACTTTGAAGTCCATATCACCAAGGTGATCTTCTGTGCCGAGGATATCAGTCAGAATGACATGTTTGTCGCCTTCTTTAACCAAGCCCATCGCCACACCGGAAACCGGGGCAGTAATCGGGACCCCTGCATCCATCAATGCCAGCGTGGAGCCACAAACAGAAGCCATCGAAGATGATCCGTTTGAAGCCATCACTTCAGACACCAGGCGCAGCGTGTAGGGGAAACTTTTCTGATCAGGAATCACAGGCTCGAGGGCTCGTTCAGCCAATGCGCCATGCCCGATCTCGCGGCGGCTTTGACCACCCACACGGCGGGTTTCGCCGGTTGAGAAGGGAGGGAAATTGTAATGGTGCATATAGCGCTTCGAATCCATCCCATTGAGATTATCCAGTTCCTGGGCTTCTTTGGGTGTACCAAAAGTCACTGTTGTCAACACCTGGGTTTCACCACGGGTAAACAAACCCGAACCATGTGCGCGCGGAGAAATATCAACTTCAGCATAAATTTCCCGAACTTCATAAACTTTACGATTGTCAGGGCGTTTGCCTTCGTTAAGAATACGGCTGCGGACGATTTGCTTTTCTGCTTCGTCGAATGCAGCTTTCAGACTGGTAGTCCGTTCCGGGGTCAGATCTTCGCCAGATGTCATCTCTTCGATAAAAGCAGCTTTTATGGTGTCGATTCCACCATAAAGGTTTTCTTTGCTGTAGGGCTGGTCAAGTACGGCTGTTAACCGGCTTTGAATGCTATTTCGGGCGGTTTCAATCAGAGCAGGGTCCAAAACGTCATATTTGACTTCGCGTTTCGGCTTGCCGAGCTCAGCAGCCATTTGCTCTTGAACGGCGATAATCGGTTGGATGGATTCGTGTGCCAGCTGAAGCGCTTCGACCATCAAAATTTCGGTCACTTCATTGGCTCCGGCTTCGACCATGAGGATGGCATCTTTAGTGCCGGCAACCCGCAGGTCAAGGCTTGAATCAGCCATTTCGGAGATTGTGGGATTTACCACCAGGTTTCCGTTGATAAAGCCGATCCGAACTGCGCCAACAGGTCCGCCGAAGGGGATATCAGAGATCATCAAGGCAGCCGAAGCGGCATTGATTGCCATCATATCCAGGGCGTTTTCTTCGTCAGCTGAGAGTGACATCAGGATGACCTGCACTTCATTCCGCATTCCCTCAGGGAATAACGGGCGCAGCGGGCGGTCGGTAAGGCGCGCGATCAGGGTCGCGTCGGTTGAAGGGCGACCTTCACGACGGAAAAAAGAACCGGGGATTTTACCGCCGGCATACATCCGCTCTTCGTAAGAGACGGTCAGGGGGAAGAAGTCGGTGCCTTCGCGGGCTTCGCCCAGGGTTGCAGCAGCAAACATCATGCTGTCGCCTTGCCTGAGGATCACTGATCCACCAGCCAATCTTGCGATTCGACCGGTTTCGAAGCTGACTTCTTTGTTTCCAAGCAATGTGGAATAATACTTAGCTTCAGGTTTCATATTGTCCTTTCGACTGTTGCCAGATCAGGGACTGAAAACCGCCGATCAAAGCTTTGATCAACACTTTTCAATACCCGTCTGGCTTATGTTAATCCGTGAAAAACTTTTCTTCAGTGTTGAAGAAAAGTTTAGCCGGTGTGTTACTGAATTCAGAAATTATTTTCTGCGGATGCTCAGCGATTCTGTAATCGCCAGGAAGCTTTCGTAATCTTTTTGACGCAGATAAGCTAACAGACGACGGCGCTGACCAACCAACCTGAGCAAACCGCGGCGTGAACTCTCGTCGTGCTTGTTTGCCCGAAGGTGATCGGTTAATTGAGAAATCCTTTTTGAAAGCAAAGCGATTTGTACTTCCGGAGATCCGGTATCACCTGATTTGGTGGCGTACTTTTCGATAATTTCAGTTTTTTCAGTTTTTGTTAATGCCATGACGTATGCTCCTATACATAT
>CAZMZQ010000004.1:17309-31979 GCA_964570745.1 uncultured Anaerolineaceae bacterium | reverse complement strand
CTTAGGTCTATAATAGTGCCAAATCTAATTTTTTGGAGCTTTTATCAATGTCAGAAAACGACGCCGCTAATTTGCAGGAGAATGTTCAGGAACAAGAAGAAGAAATTACAATGGAAAGTCTGATGGGGGAATTGCTTGATGCTGAAGGCGTCAACATCGATATTCCCACAGCTGGAGAAATTCGCGACGGTATAATCGCGAGTCTCTCAGACAATCAGATTCTGGTGAGTATTGGTGCAAAATCTGAAGGAATCATTTCCGGAAAAGAATTTGATGCTATTCCCAAAGATATCCTTGCGACCTTTAAAGAAGGCGCGGCTATCCCGGTTTTTGTGATCACACCAGAAGACCATGAAGGTAACCTTATTCTTTCGTTCATCCGCGCCGTAGAAGAACAAAGCTGGCAGGAAGCAGAAGAACTGCTTAAGTCCGGTGAGAGTTTTGAATCTAAGGTCGCAGGTTATAACAAGGGCGGTTTAATTGTTCCGCTTTCCACGATTCGTGGTTTTATTCCAGCTTCACAACTCGGTCTGAGCCGTCGCTTAAGCATCAGCGGTGGAACACCTGAAGAAAAATTTAAAGAGTTCGTCGGTGAAAGCATCGATGTTTGTGTCATTGAGGTTGATCGCCAACGCCAGCGTTTGATTTTGAGTGAACGTGCCGCAAGCAACGAAACCCGCGATATGATCCGCGATAAGGTATTGGAAGATTTGAATATCGGCGATGTCCGCAAAGGTCGTGTCACCAGCCTGGCTGATTTTGGCGCGTTCGTCAACATTGGTGGAGTAGATGGGCTTATTCATCTCAGTGAAATGTCGTGGGACCGCCTGGAACACCCTAGTGAAGTTCTCAAAGTGGGCGATGAAGTCGAAGTAAAAGTGATTACTATCGACCGTGACCGCCGTCGGATCGGCTTGTCTCGTCGTGAGATGCTGGAAAACCCCTGGAATCAACGCGTGAAAGATCTCAAAATCGGGCAGCTTGTTGAAGGCGAAATTAGCCGTCTTACAAGCTTTGGTGCATTCGCCAAATTGAACCTGCCTGGTGATCTTGAAGGTCTGATTCATATTTCAGAGCTTAGCGAAAACCGCATCGATCATCCTAAAGAGGTGATCAAACCCGGTGATGTGGTTACACTGCGCATCCTCAAAATTGAAGAGGAAGACCAACGCATTGGTTTGAGTCTTCGCCGTGTCGATTCCCCTGCTTATGCAGATATGGACTGGAAAACACTGGTTGAAAGCTATAACCTCGGTGGAACAACCGAAGGAGAAACAATTGGTGATATTGTAGGCGAAGAAGTACCAGCGGAAGCAGTGGAAGAAGCTGAAACCGCAATTACAGATGCAGTTGTTGAGAAAACGCTAGAAGAAGTTGTTGAAGAATTACCATCAGAAGTCCTCACGGTCGAAGATGTGATAGAAGAAACTGAAGAGGTTGAAGAAGACACTTCAAAACCCAAACCTGAAGAAACTGAGTAATTCAATTTAATTCATAGCACCGGAGTGCAATCACTCCGGTGCTTTTTTTAATAATGTTGATTTGTTATTTGGTGTGGCTGGGCGTTTCAGAGAAGAAGTCTGTGTTCAATAAAAATATGATGAGCATCATGTCAGTTTTCCAACATATGAGCGGCAGAGTTGCTTTGAATGTCTGAAGTCTTATCCCAGGCAGATCATCTCCAGTCTCTAAAACACATTCACATGTGTAAAAGATCATTCGTCCAACTTTATGCTTTACAAAAAGGTTATTGCAGAGAATTTTCTTATAGTGTTAGAATATAGTTTACCGGAGCAATGAATGAAATTTCCCGACCGTGATGTACTAATCGACCCATGTAACGGGGTTAATAAAACAAATGGAATTTCAAAGAACCAGATTCGATCCTGGCTAACCGTCCTGATGGTAGGGCTTGTTGCACTGATTGTCGGTCTGCGACCGGACCTGTTTGGGCTTGATCGTGGTCTTTACATCGGCTTTTATCAAATTTTGCTAATTTTATTAGGTATTGGTCTGATGTCTTTAGGAGCAAGTAACACGCTCAAAGCTTTCTGGGGTTGCAATGACAGACCCCTTCGGGTTGATATCGGATCGCGAACGGTCGCCACAGGTTATGTGATCTGTTTCTTCACCGCCCTGGCTGATGCTTTTGGCTTTGGAACCAATTCCCTGCCTGAGGTCCTGCTGGGAACATTACAAAGCCGCGGGGTGATACTGGGCATGATCGTAATCTGCATCGGGCTGATCATGATTATCCGGTTCAAAGTTCCCGAAAATGAAACCCTCGCAACGTCATCCGATTAATCCGGTGAGATCAAATTGAATCCCTATCTTTCTGTGCCAATTGAGTTTAACCTGCCCAATGGATTACAGGTTTTACTCAAACCAATCAACAACGCCCCGGTTGTCAGCTCCTGGTTGTGGTACCAGGTTGGTTCTCGCAATGAACAGCCAGGCAAAACCGGCTTGAGCCACTGGGTCGAACATATGCAGTTCAAGGGCACGCCCACCTATAGTGGAAAGGAGATGGAAATTGCCATTGCCCGTGTAGGCGGCTACTCAAACGCCTTTACCAGCCCGGACTGGACAGCATATTTTCATTCAATCCCTCCACACGCCTTACCCCTGGTGCTCCAGGTTGAAGCTGACCGAATGGTCAATAGTCTTTTCGAACCCGATGAGGTTGAAATGGAAAGAACGGTCATCCTCTCAGAGCGGGAAGGTAATGAGAATGACCCACAGTTTCAGCTGGGAGAGCTGGTTCAAAAAGCCTCATACCAGAACCACCCATACCGCAACGAAGTGTTGGGAGAGACACAGGATCTGTTGAATTTGAGCAGAGAGGACCTTTATACCCACTATCGCAGCTATTATCAACCAGGAAACGCTGCGCTTTGTATCGCAGGGTCGTTTGACCCGGATCAAGTTATTCCCTTGATCAAAGATCTTTTTGGAGCAATTCAACCTGGTAACACCAAAAGACAAATTCCCGAGCCTGAAAGGTCTTTGAACGGTGCCCAGACAGTAGAGTTGACAGGTCCAGAAGAGGCGAATTTCATCCAGGTTGCCTGGCGCAGCCCCAGCGCAACCGATCCGGATTTTTTTACCTTCACAATAATCGAAAGCATCCTGAGCGGTCCAAGCACATTGAATATGTTTGGCTCTGGAGGGATTGGTAATAGGACCAGTCTGTTATACCGAAACTTAATTGAAAACCAGCTGGCAACTTCTGTTCACGGTTCGCTGAGTGCAACGATTGACCCTTCAACTTACAACCTCTACATTACCTGCCCTCCTGACCATGAACCCGAAATGGTTATTGCAGCGATTGACAAGGTCATCGATGGGTTATTGTCAGGCAGGGTTGAAAAGGAAAATCTAAACATAGCCCTTAAACAAGCCCGGGCGAATTTTGCTTATAGCAGCGATAATGTTGCCAACCAGGCATTTTGGATGGGTTATTCCAATAGTTTTTCGGACTATTGTTGGTTTGTTGAATATGTTGATAGATTGCGCCAGGTAACAGCCGAAGATGTTTGGCGTGTCTGCCAGCAATACCTGGTCCCTCAAAGAAGAGTGGTTGGTTTTTACCGGGGGCAAAATGTTTGATCAACCGATTAACCTGAACAATCTTCCTGGCAAAGGTTCTATTTACAAACGTCAGTTTGAGAATGGCAGCACAATTCTCGCCTACCCCAATCTTATCAGCCCTGCGGTTTATTTCAGAGGATATCTCCCAGTTGGGTCTCTTTCTGATCCGGAAGGTAAAACAGGGTTAGCCAACTTTACCACCGCCATGCTATCAACAGGGACAATGCAAAACGATTTCCGCAGATTGCATCTGAAAATAGAGAGCTGTGGTGCCTCAATCTCAATCAGTGCGGGAACGCTCTCAACTGTTTTCGGGGGTCAATGTCTCAAAGAAGACTTTCCGTTGATTTTGAACCTTTTATTGGAAATGCTTTCCGAACCTGCTTTTCCCAAAGACCACTTTGATCGGGTGAAACAACAGCTTCTCACAACGGTCAAAATCCTCTCCCAAAACACGGAAGAGATGGCAAATCAGGCGTTTGACCGTTTGTATTATCGCGATCATCCTTATTCCCTTCCAAACATTGGCTATGCGAATACTGTTAGTCTTATCACTCCTGAGGATCTTCAGACTTTTCACCAGTCATACTTCGGACCTGATGGCATGGTTTTCGCGATATCAGGCGGGATTGAACCGGAGCGTGCTGTCAATCTTGTTGACCAGGTTTTCTCCAGATGGCAGCCCAAAAAACAACTTCCGCAGATAAATCTGCCTGATTTCAAGCCCCCCGCCGAGGCAATGCGCGAGCATATTTCAATCAATGGCAAGAGCGAAACCGATCTGATAATCGGGACAAGTGCGCCAAAAACGATGAGCCAGGATTACCAGGTAAGCTCGATCGGCAACAGCATCCTGGGTCAATTTGGAATGATGGGACGCATCGGCGAAGTTTTGCGCGAGCAATCAGGGCTTGCCTATTATGCTGGCAGTTCACTCGAAGCCGGCTTGGGACCCACATGCTGGAAAGTGAGCGCAGGGGTCAACCCGTCCAATTTGGAAAAAGCAATTGAGAAAATTTATGCTGAACTTAATCGTTTCCTGGAAGTACCTGTGACACAATCGGAATTAGACGATGTTAAAAGCCAGGCATTGGGTCAGTTACCTCTTTCACTCGAAACCAACGCTGGTATAGTCCGGCTGCTCCTCAGCCTGGAGCGTTATAAACTCAGCCTGGACTACTTGCGTGAACTACCTCAGATCCTGGCAGTAATAACAGCTGAAGACGTCCTGGAAAATGCCAGGCACTACTGGAATTTAGATAGATTGGTGGTTGCTTCAGCAGGGAGAGCAATATGATCAAATCGGGAATAGACCTCATTCGAACAAATCGCCTGGCAGAGGTAAACCCTGCCATACGCGAACGCTTCATTAACCGCGTTTTCACCCAACAGGAACAAGCCCAGGCAAAGGGTGATTTTGAAACCCTCAGCGGAATCTTTTCCGCAAAAGAAGCCGTGTCGAAAGCTCTTGGGACAGGGATCGGAAAAGTTGCCTGGCAGGATATTGAAATTTTACACGAACGTACAGGCGAACCGTTGGTTCATCTGCATGGTTTTGCGAAAGAGGTTGCTGAGTTCAAAGGATTGAAAGAATGGAGCGTCTCAATTACTCATGACGGAGGCATGGCTGCTGCTGTGGCTGTAGCAATTGGAGAGACTACGTGAAGATCCTCGGGCTGAGCGATGTTGTCGATCAATCCGTCTACAGCCATCACATCCGTGAACGTTTCAGGGATATCGATATTGCCGTTTCGTGCGGTGATTTGCCAGCGCCATACCTGGAATACGTTGTCAGCATGCTCGATATTCCTCTTTACTACGTCCAGGGGAACCATGTCTACAATATCGAAACACCCGACAGAGAAGTTAGATCCTACCCCGAAGGGGCAATAAACCTGCATAAAAGAGTGGTTTACGACCAGAAGAGCAAACTCATCTTAGCCGGTATTGAGGGGTCGCTGATCTATAACTTTAAGCCCTATCAATACACTCAAGTTAAAATGTGGCAAATGGTCCACACCCTGGTGCCACGGTTGCTTCGCAATAAAGTTGTTTATGGGCGTTATCTGGATGTTTTTGTCACGCATGCAGCAGCAACAGGTTTACATGATCAGGACGACCCTGCCCATCAGGGGGTGGATGCGTTTCGCTGGCTGATTGATACCTTTAAACCCAGCCTGCATTTGCACGGTCATATTCACCTTTACAACCCCCTCACTCCTCGTGAAACTCAATACAATGAAACCAGGGTGATCAACACGTATGGTTATCGTGAGATCACCCTCTGATCGAAGATATTCAGGTTTAGGTTAATCCAAAGCGAACAAAGGCACCAACATTTCATCCCGATGCAAGCCGCCATGCCTGCCCATCATCAGATTCGGTCTGTTAGCCCACCATAAATAAGTACTTCCAGATGGAATCGCAACCAGATCGCCGATTCTGTTTTCCAAATCAAGATGATTCTGACCATTACCAAGGAGCTGCAAGTCGATCACTTCCTGTCGGTTCAAAAGTGCAAATTCACCCGGCCAGGTATGATCAAAATACTCAATCACCTTCTCGGTCTGCCCTGGCTTTATGTAGAGGAAAGGCAGCCGTCCTTCACAAGTTGGCGCCATGATAAGCTGATCGGTAAGTCCGGGATGATTCGAAAGGTCATAATGGTTGTTGACAGGAGTTTCAAGCGAGCCGTGATCTGCAGTAAGCAGTATCAACGTCTCTTTTTTAACGTCTTCATCCAACCCGCCCATCAGCAGGCGGAAAAGAGCGGCGCTGAAATCAAAAAACTGTTCGGTAGTGCGCTGGTCATAGGTACCGTAACGGTGCATAAGACCGTCTACATAGCTCCAATAAGCATATAAAAAGCGCGGTTTGCGGCTTGATGCGTTGAGCAGGTCGCGCATATTGAGAAATAAGTCGCTTTCAGCTGTGAATGGGTGCAGATGACTGCCTGGCAATTGCATTTGTGAAAGCCCGGAATTGGCAATTCCAGCGGGAAGAAATGCGTGGCTTTCGACACCATAATTAGAAAAACGCTTTCCAAGGGGGGTCTGGTTCATGAACTCGGTTGGTTCAAATCCTGCCCGGTTCAAACCTCCAATATCACCTCGATAATTAATCGGGGTATGGAGGATATTGTTCATGATCAATCCCAGCTCTTTGTACCACATTTCATACCCAATCACACCGTGCTGATTTGGCGCCGCGCCTGTCCAGATCGTTGTCAGGGCAGAGGCAGTGGTGCTGGGTGAGATGCTTGTAAGAGGGAATAGTTTGCCACGGTTAAGCTGTGCCTGCCAAAGTGGGGCTTTGCCTGAATCCATCAATTGAATCAGCTGGTTGTAGCCCAGCGCATCTACAAGGATCAGAACAACATTCTGATAGCGATCTTCGAATTGGTCCAGAAGGTTTTGGTTCAAAACGGGGGCCGGCAAGGGACCTGCCCCAAGCCACTTGGCAACCGTAGGGGTCAGGTTAACAAGTCCAAAACCATCATAACTGGGCATGATCAATTCATCGCTATTGTTTAGACCCTCAAATTTTCCTGTTTCCAGGTGCGGTATTACTTCATGATCAAATATCGGCATCTACAACTCCTTTTCCATCGTCAAACAGGTTTCAACTGAAAGCCAAAACAGGGTCTCTCTAACATCCACGCGGCTAACCCATTCTCGTTTGTCCCAGCCCTCTGGCACGACGGTATCCCCGGCATAGAGGTATTGTCCAAATCTTACCTGTCTGAATTTCGCTACCGCTGCCAGGGCAGAAAGCTCCATCTCCACAGCAAGGCAGCCCTTTGCTTTGTAAAAAGCTGCTTTCTTCAGCGTTTCACGATAAAACGCATCAGTTGTCCAGCTTTTTGTTTTTATATATTCAATTTTGTGGTCATTCAAGACCGTTTCCATCAACGTGATAACTTCCGGGTCAATTTCGACAGTCGCAGACGGGGGTAAATAATGATACGAAGTCCCTTCTTCGCGGTAAGCTTCGGTCGGTAACAAGACATGTCCTACTGCGACATCCCGATCCAGGACACCGCATCCACCACAGGCGACTAAGTAACGGGATCCGGAAGCAATTGCCTCTTCCATCACCCCAACCGTAAACGCAGCTCCAACACCCGGCTGAACAAATGCGACCCTTTGCCCCAGATATTCTATTTCGTAGACCGGAAACAGCCCGCTTTCTGACCGAAATGTGTAAACTATTCCAGCATGGTATTCTGAGGCAACTTTCTCTACGACATCTTTGAAAAAACAGATCACAAGTTTGGTTGGAAGGGTATCAGAAACAGGAGGATTGATCACCGGGTTCTGGTCCGGGTCGAAATTTAATATGGGGTAAAGCTCCGCCAGTTCTTCCAGGTTCATAATTGCTTCCATTCTATGTCAGTGTAGTCTGCAAAACGCATTTTCATAGCTTCGATAGCCTGAGGGTTGCTGTCGCAGAGGATGAAATTTCTGCCCAGATTAAGGCAAGCTTGCCCGGTCGTTCCACTGCCAGCAAAGAAATCCATTACCAAATCACCTGGGTCAGATGACGCACGAACTATCCTTTCCAAGATGCCCAGAGGTTTTTGAGTGGGATAGCCGGTTTTTTCTTTGCTGTTTGTGCCCACGATGGTATGCCACCAGGTATCGGTTGGCAGTTTACCTCTCGCTGCTTTTTCCGGACCAACCAGTCCCGGTGCCATATAGGGAATTCGATCGATATCTTCAAGGTTGAAGGTGTAATTCCCGGCATTTTTGACATAAAAAAATATGTTATCATGCTTGGCTGGCCAGCGATCCCGGGCACGTCCACCAAAATCGTATGCCCAGATGATCTCATTCAGAAAGTTTTTCCGTCCGAAGATTTGGTCAAGCATCACTTTACAATAATGAGCTTCACGATAATCAATATGAAAATAAAAACTTCCATCTTCCTTGAGGATTCTGAAGGCGTGTTCCAGCCTGGGTCGGATAAACGCTTCAAAGTCCGAGTACAAGTCGCGATAATCCTTCGAACCAAGGACTTCAGTCTGATATGAGTTGCCACCAAAGCCTTTACGGTCGCCAGAACCATCCTCTGTTCGCACCGTTCGAAGTTGACGGCGTGCCTGCACCTTGCCAGTGTTAAACGGAGGGTCGATATAGATCAGATCGACGCTGGCATCTGGCAATCTCTCGATCAGTTTTAAGTTATCTCCATAATATACGATGTTTTGCATTGGGTTATTTTAACACGTCCAGTAAACAAACAGGACTGGCATATGACAGTCCTGTTCCTGGGTCAGTTTCCAATCCAGTAAACTAACTAAGTTAATTGCGAGGTACAGTGGGGGCAGCGTGTCGCATCTACTGGGATCTCATTAATACAGAATGGACATGTTTTTGTTGTTGGTTCAGCGGCTTCTTCCTTTTTAGTTACATCGCTGAGCTTACTGACGCCTTTAACTAACAGGAAGATAAAAAAGGCAATAATCAGGAAATTAATAATGGTCATTAGAAAACTGCCATAAGCAATTACCACAGCGCCTTGTTCCTGGGCGGCAGCCAGTGTAGTTCCTTTTGGAAGGCTGACTGAAGCCTTATTCAGCTGGATATACAGGTTGTTGAAATCAACCTTGCCCAACAACATCCCCAATGGGGGCATAATCACATCAGAGACCAGGGAATTGACAATTGCACCAAAAGCAGCACCAATGATCACACCGACAGCAAGATCGAGCGCATTTCCTCTCGAAATAAATTCTTTAAAATCTTCAACAAACTTTTTCACTTACACCTACCTTTCGAAGAAATTATAGCCAAATATCCAGGGTGAGCAAGTATATATATCCATAGGTAAACCATTTTTCCGGATTCTCCAGTATATAATTGAAAATAGTGTCCGGTTCTACCCGGTTATAATTGAGACAGATGAACTTTAGATGGGAGTGAGGATTAAAATGGACGATAACTTTGAAGAAAAAGCTGATGAATTTGCCAATAAAATTGAAGATGCAGCCGAACAGGCTGATGAACAAATCGAAAAGGCAGTTGAAAATATCAGCGATCAATTAGACCAAGCTGGTGAGGTTGTCAAAAGTGCCTGGGAACAAACTGAAGAAACTGCCCAGGAGGCAATAGAAAGCACTTGGGAGCACGTGGAAGAAGTTCAGGAAGATTCGACAGAGTTTATTGAACCTGCCCCTGAAGCAGACCAGGCAGCCTGGAGCGAAGTGACATCGGAACCTGAAGAAACCCGAAAAGAACACGAACATACCTATAATGATGAATTCGTACCCGATGAGAGTAACGAGTGTTGTGAACCCCAGGTAATTAACGACCCGCTCAGCGCTGCGGAATGGAGCACTCCTCAAGTGAGCGTCGGCTCTGGCATGGCTGGTCCCACGATCACAGCGAAAGATGTTCGTGCAATCAAGGCTGACCATATTATAGATACTGAAAGAAAAGCTGCCGAAGTGACCAATGATAAAAAGGACTTTCCTGTTTGGGCAATCGTGTTGATCGTTTTGCTGCTGTTGTGTATCTGTATCTGCCTGCCGTTATTGATTGTCGGGGGAGGTTTGATTGCAATTTTCAGGAGTGTATTCTCCACGACTTTGAACATCTTACCCTACCTTTTCATGTAACCCTCCAATCAACTCAAAAAGAGTTGGCAAATTGCCAGCTCTTTTTTGTATATAAGACAAGGTTCCATGTTAAAATAAAAGATTGCGAGGATTCGGCATGTTTTTTAGGAGAAACACACAAGAGAGTTATTTAATTGTTGGATTAGGCAACCCGGGTGCAGATTATCGTCTAACGCGGCATAATTTTGGCTTCATGGTGCTTGATTCACTGGCAGAAAAATGGTCTGTCCAGCTAAAACGGATTAAGTTCAAAGCCGTCATCGCTGAAGATCGTTTCAAAAACAATAAAGTCATTCTTGCCAAACCTCTCACCTATATGAACGAATCCGGTCGTGCAGTGGCGCCATTGTTGCGTTTTTTCAAAGTACCGGTCGAAAATATGCTCGTCATCCATGACGATCTCGACCTGCCTCTCGGAACTTTGCGTATCCGCCCTTCGGGCAGCACCGCTGGACAGCGCGGCATGGAATCGATCACCAGGCTGATTGGAAGCCAGGATTTCCCCCGTATGCGGCTCGGTATCAACCGTCCTCCCGGTCAAATGGACCCAAAGGATTACGTCCTTCAGAAATTTCTCCCTGCTGAAGATGCACTAAAAAAAATGGTAGTCAATCAAGCAATTGATGCAATTGAGTGCTTCATAACCGATGGGCTTACAACAGTAATGAACAGGTTTAACGGTGAAGTCGGCTGAAGAAACCCTTATTCCAATCATTAATGCCCTACCCCCTTACCGTGAATTCACGCGGTCCATCCGGGAAGGCGCTTTTTCAAAACCCGACCGACGCGGTCTGGGATTGCCTCGTTCAGCCCGCCTTGCAGTTTTGGGCGCTCTTCACAAAGACTTAAACCGTACGATTCTGCTGCTAACCAACCGCTCAGACAGGGCTCTTTCTTTGTTTGACGAGCTTTCTTTTTGGCTGGATACTGATAGCAATCTCTATTTCCCTGAGCCAAACCCGCTCTTTTATGAAGATCTGGAATGGTCCCAAAGCACCCGGCTTGATCGCCTGCGGGTTTTGACTACTCTTAGCCATTATTTGCTGCCCGGTTTGCAAAAACCAGAAATCGCTCCGGTCATTGTTGCTCCGATCCGGGCAGTCATGACCAGCACCGTCCCCCGCCGCGATTTCATTAAACAAACTTTACGCATCAAACTGGGCGACCGTTACGATTTACCGGCAATGGCTGCCCACCTGGTTGGAATCGGCTATGAATACAGCAACATCGTAGTTCAACCAGGGCAGTTTTCGCGCAGGGGAGGTATCCTGGACGTCTGGACGCCATCTGACAACCGACCTTGTCGCCTCGATTTTTTTGGTGACGAGATTGATACCTTGCGTTTCTTCGATCCGGCAACCCAACGCTCGGAGGGTAAGTTGGAACAGGTTACCATCTTCCCCACTTCCGAGGCGATGCCCATCGTGGGTATGGCTGAAGGTGAGCTCCCATACCGATTGAGAGAACAAGATATTCCGAACCTATATAGCTTTCCCTCAAGTTTGATCGATTTTTTACCAGCTGACACTCTCATACTTCTGGACGGTGAAGAATTTATCGCTGCTGCCGCAAACGATATCGAAGAAGATGCTCTCCAGCGCCGTTTAGACCTCATCCAGGCTGACCCTGGGTTTTCTGATAAAGTGCCTTACCTCACCTGGTCTGAATTGTTGGATAGCAGCTCAAGCAAACAAGTGATTGAACTCGGTCACACGAATGCCGAAGGCGGTTCATCACTCTCCCGCATTTTTGACCCTGGCCCACGCTTTGCCGGCAGGCTGAAAGATTTCCAGAACCATCTTGAAACCCTGAACAAAAAATCAGAATCATGGACGGTTGTTTCAAGACAGGCTGCCCGCCTCCAACAATTATGGATTGAAACTCATCCCGATTATTGGAACCACATTGACAACTTTATCGAAGGGTCGCTTTCAGGGGGATGGGTCCTGCACCAGAGCGATCGTGATGTTCACAACCTGCTCACCGATAGTGAGATATTTGGCTGGAGCCGACCTCAACCGCGAAGGCGTCCACCGATCAGCTCTGAAGCACCAGAGATGGTCTTTGCAGACCTTAACCCGGGCGATTTTGTTGTTCATGTTGACCATGGCATTGGTCAGTTTATTGGTCTGCACAAACCAACAATAGACGGCAACCAGCGAGAGTATCTCGCGATCCAATATAAAAACAAGGATGTTCTCTACGTACCGATCCACCAGGCAGACCGCATCAGCCGTTATATCGGACCAGACGGCTCTCCTCCACAGATTAACAACCTGGTTGGTAACGATTGGGACCAGACCAAAAGCAAGGTGCGTCATGCTGTGGTCGAGATTGCAGCAGATCTGCTGGAGCTTTACGCAAAGCGTCAGGTGGCAGAAGGTCATTCCTTCAACCCTGATACAGACTGGCAGCGTGAGCTGGAGGCTTCCTTCCCTTATATTGAAACTCCCGACCAGGTTCAGGCACTGGAGGAAATCAAAGTCGATATGGAATCTGCGCGTCCGATGGATCGTCTGCTTTGTGGCGACGTAGGGTATGGCAAAACCGAGGTAGCTCTCCGGGCTGCGTTTAAAGCTGTTGCAGATGGCAAGCAGGTGGCGGTTTTGGTTCCGACCACAGTGCTCGCCCAGCAGCATTACGAAACCTTTCGCCAGCGCTTGTCCACTTTTCCAGTCGAAGTTGAGATGCTATCCCGTTTTCGCAGCCCCAAAGAACAGGATAATATCATCTCCAGGCTGTCAGAGAAAAAAATTGATATCGTTATTGGAACCCATCGGCTGGTCTCAAGCGACGTTAAATTCAAAGACCTTGGGTTGGTAATCATCGACGAAGAACAGCGCTTTGGTGTTGCTCACAAAGAGCATCTCAAAAAACTGCGCGAAGAAGTGGACGTGCTCACGATGACCGCCACTCCGATCCCACGCACGCTTTACATGGCACTCAGCGGTGTGCGCGACATTTCAACCCTTAATAGCCCACCCGAAGAGCGCCTTCCTGTAGTTACCCATATCGGACCTTACTCCCCCAAATTAGTACGCGAAGCGATTATCCGCGAGCTTGAGAGAGGTGGTCAGGTTTTCTTTGTCCACAACCGGGTCCAGTCGATCAGTGCGGTTTACAACCACCTTCAAAATCTTATTCCCGAAGCCCGCATCGGTATCGGGCACGGGCAATTGCCGGAACACCAACTTGCAGAAGTAATGCTCCAATTCACTTCGGGTCAAATCGATGTGCTGCTTTCTACTTCTATTATCGAATCCGGTCTGGATATCCCCAACGCCAACACACTCATCGTTGACCGAGCCGATACCTTTGGGTTAGCTCAGCTCTACCAGCTGCGCGGACGGGTTGGGCGCGGTGCTCAGAGGGCATACGCATACCTTTTCAGGGACAAACGCCGCAGTCCAACGCCCGAAGGCGAAGAGCGCCTGGAAGTGTTGGCAGACAATTCTTCGCTTGGAGCTGGCTATGCGATCGCTATGCGCGACCTTGAAATGCGTGGAGCTGGCGATCTGCTCGGAACACGCCAATCAGGTTACATTGCTGCGGTTGGTTTCCAGATGTATACACGGCTGCTCAGCCAGGCGGTCAGGGCAATGCGCTCTGAATCAGACCTTGAGCCCAGGTTAACGAGTGATCAAACCTGGTTCCAGGCGATCAGTTTAAACATCAATGTCGATCTTCCGCTCAACAGCGAGATTCCTTCAAGTTATATTCCTGATGAAGAACTGCGTCTGAAGCTCTATCGCCGTATTTCCAATTTGCGCAGTGATGAAGAAATAGCACAGACCGAAATTGAATTTAGGGATCGCTTCGGTGAATTGCCTCAAGGTTTGCTGGACTTGTTCTTCCAGATGAAGGTGAAACTCGCCGGTGAAGAAGCTGGGTTGGAATCTGTCACAATCGTGAACCAGCAGTTACTGCTGAGCTATCCAACCTTGCCCCAGGGCATCAAAGAACGTGGACTTCCCGATGTCGATCCAATTGCCAGAGCCGGTCGCAATGCTTATTGGATCAATATTAGGAATCTCGGTGAAGAACCCTGGCAGGATGCGCTGTTGCGCATTTTACAAAAGCTAAAACGTGTTTAAATGGCTTTTCCCAGCCGTGATATACTGCCAAAATATGAAGAATTTCCTCAGTAAGCTCACTCTTCCGGTACGGATCGCCATTATTGCCGTTCTCGTTCTGCTTGGGCTGGCACTTTTAGCGATTTCACGGGTTAAGTCGTACACCCTTTGGGTAAACGGCAATCAAATTAATATCAGGGCGATCGCATTTACTCCCAGGCAGCTCTTCGAATGGGCAGAAATTGACCTGCAAGATGAAGATGACCTTACTACTGACCCTGATCGTTTTAGCATGAACCTGCCTTCTCAAATAGAGCTGAACCAGGCTCGCAGCGTTCTGATTAAAACCCCTGGTGGAGAAAAAATTAGTTTCAGTGCTGAGCTTTT
>CAZMZQ010000004.1:15847-17209 GCA_964570745.1 uncultured Anaerolineaceae bacterium | reverse complement strand
TAGATCAGTTCGACCCACCGCTTGAAACCATATTAAAAGCTGAAAACCGCCTTGAACTCATCAAGGCAAGGCAAGTTTGTGTTTATTACAAAGACGGCACTGTTTGTGGGTTTACCCCGGTAAAAACGACAGCCTCCGCTCTGGCAGATCTGGGAATTACTCTTCAATATCTCGACTACACGCAGCTCTCAGAAGGCGGCCCGATCCCTCAGGATGGTGTTATTAATTTAACCCGTGTTTCAGAAAGGTTGAGCCTGGTTACCGATGAGACCACTTTTTCCTACTCTTATCAGCCAGACCCGGAAGCCGAACTGGATACGACTTCAGTTATAGAACCCGGTCGTCCCGGCGTTACAGTAAGCCGTACGATTGAACGTCTCGAAGACGGTATTGTGGTTTCAACAACAACCGAGCCGGAATGGCAAGCCAGCCAGTCAACTGACGGGATTTTGGGCTATGGCATGCAGGTATCGATCAAAACAGAATCCGTTGACGGGCAGGAACTCGAATATTGGCGTAAGGTCAGCGTCTATGCGACCTCTTACCACCCCGCGGAATTTGACGGCAGTACTGCTACGCGCTCAGGTCTTCCGCTGACCAAAGGTATCGTTGCCGTTTCAGCCGCATGGTATCCAAATATGGCAATGCAATCAGTTTACATCCCTGGGTATGGCTATGGAACCATCGCCGATTCCGGTTATGGCATTCCGGGAAGATACTGGATTGATCTGGGTTACGATGACGAAAACTATGTGGGCTGGCATCATTGGACCACGCTTTACTTCCTTACCCCTGTACCCGCAAGCTACCCGGGAGTCCTGCCGTGAAGCTTTCATATCTAAACATTCATCCGCTGTTGAAAAAATATGGCATCCGACCAAAGAAATCGCTTGGGCAGAATTTTTTGACCGAACCAGCTGGTCTGAACAAAGTAATCGAGGCAGCACAACTTGACCCGGAGGACGAAGTTTTGGAGATTGGTGCCGGGCTTGGCAGCCTCACCTGCCTGCTGGCACAACTTGCCAGGAAGGTTATCGCAGTTGAGATCGATCATGTAATGTTGAAACCACTGGAAGAAGCCCTCGAATCGTTTTCGAATGTACAAATCATCGAAGGCGATATCTTATCACTTCCACCCGACCAGCTGGTCGAATCGCAGAATTATGTGGTTGTCGCCAATATTCCTTACTATATTTCCTCCGCCATCATCCGTCATTTAATGGAAGCTCAAAACAGACCCCGGCGCGTAGTCCTGACCGTTCAAAAAGAAGTTGCTGAACGGGTGCTTGCGCGTGATGGCAAGATGAGCCTTTTGTCGCTTTCTGTCCAGGTATTTGGTGAGGTTTCAATAGCAGGTGTCAT
>CAZMZQ010000004.1:8679-15747 GCA_964570745.1 uncultured Anaerolineaceae bacterium | reverse complement strand
CCAGCCAGCAGCACAAAAGGTCTCTCAAGCAGCCATAAAAGACCACCCAAACCTTTTCGTGCCTGCGAAACCAGGGCAGTTTTAGGGCGTTTAACCTCACCAGACGGGTCAAAAGTCACCAGTCGGGCAAGAAAATCCTGTTCAACACAGCCTTCCAGGCTAAAAATATAAACCGGTTTATTCGACTGCCAGGCTAATCGTAAATCAGTTGTGAATTCAGTCCAGTTCAGAGGTCTCTGGGGCTTCATACCTTCCATTAACACTCCTCCACCGGTTATCCCAATCCCGATAGCTTGCGCATCATCAGCATAGCTCCAAAGCAGTCGGTTTCCGAACGGCTGGAACATGCTCGAATAAAGCATCAACACTTCCCGATCAACCGTGATGTCAACCAGTCCACCCAACCGATGGGCAACGGTAGAACCTACTTTGCGGTCATCGATGACAAAAGGAAAGTGATAAGCTTCCAAAAAGTAACCGTCGTCCTTGATGGTCACGGCTAATTTTTTATAGGCAAGGTTTGCCTGCCTGAGTGCGTTTTTTGAAAAGAGGCGTTTCAGTGCTTTTTTGAGTACGTAAGGTCGCAGGGAAGCAGCATCGCTCATTTGGTTGAAATCAGGCTCAATATCGAGCCCGATCCCCTTCCATTGCAGGTTGTTCTCTTCCGTCCAGGCTTTGAAATCAGCATACCGCTGCACAGCCTGGGCATGATTTTCAAGGTTAAACCAATATCCGTCTTCTTTAGGGAGCAGCAACCAGGCGGTAACAGGAATGCCCAGTTGGTTAAATAAGCGCACAACCTCAACCCGCTCTTTGGAAAAATCCAGAATACCCAGAGACACAGACGCGCCAAGAGTCTTTAGATCGTCAAAAATAAAACGGTTTTCAAAGAGGTGTTTGAGAGTAGCCCCATCCAGTTCGCAGAAGAAGGTCAATTGAGAGTGCATGTTTTCACCATTCATATTAACCTCGACGAGCGAACTAAGTTACTTTCTCCTCAATTCTGGATTGGCGATCTGGATGGAATGCCAACCCGGCGTGGAAATTCGGCAGGCGTTGGTTTGATTTTCTCCAAACTGACCAGAAAGCGATCCTCAACTCCAGGAAGTTTCACTGGAAGAATATCAACCAGCTTGCCACCCATCAGCCTGATTGCATTCCGGCTGATTTCAGCTTCTTCGTGTGCACCAACACTCTTTTGCATCACCACCAAACCGCCCAGGTCAACCAGTGGCAAGAGATATTCCGCCAAGACAGGCATCTTCGCAACAGCACGAGCCAGCGCGAGCCGATACCGTCCGCGATGAGCTGGATCTTGCCCGATTTCTTCTGCCCGGGAACTGCTGATGACCACATCTTTCAGTCCAAGGACATCAACAATATGCACACAGAAACCGGCTTTCTTCTTTATTGATTCAACCAATGTCAGCCTGGCATCGGGAAAAATGATCTTAAGTGGAATACCTGGAAAGCCGGCACCAGTGCCGATATCGATCATGCTCTGCGGAACAAACGCTTCAGGAAAAGCTCTTACCACGCTGAGCGAATCCAGAAAATGCTTCACCTGGATGCCTTCAATATCTCGGATTGCGGTCAGATTAAACTTCTGATTCCATTCCAATAATTCATTAAGGTAAAGGTCAAATTGTTCTAACTGTTCCGGGGTCAATTCAATGCCAAAATCGCTCTTTGCAAAATCCTGCCAGTTGTTCATAAACATGATTATAAGCCCAATTATTGGGCTAAGAGCTTGTATCTGTCGTCAATATTAATCAAAAATTCTTGAAAATTCCCGCTCCTGCATAAGCAAAAACGAGCATTTTGGCTATTTTACCAATCCAGGTAAAGAGCAAAAACTTCCATAACGGCATCTTTCCTGCCCCTGCGATGAACCCTGCCATGTCAAACAACGGGTTTGGAATAAACGCCAGCAGAATGATTGGCCAATGGTTATTTTTCTGAATCCAATTCTCCAACTTGAGATACCAGGCACGGTTGGTCAACCAAACCTGCCCGCCAACCCCCGCCATGTAACCCGAAAGCTCTCCCAGGGTCGCGCCTGAACCTGAAGCTATCGCCACCCAAAACGGGTTAAACACCGCCCCCATCGCTGATGTCAACACAACTCCCGGCAATGGGATCAACACAGTTGCGTTGGTCAATATGGAGAGCAAAAATATTCCGGGGTATCCATAGGCTTCGAGGTGCTGGATCTGTTCACGATAAACGAGCAGCAGGATGGTCAAAGCTAATACTGCTGCGAGCAAAATAACCCGAAAAACTTTCTCCCACTTGGTGAAAGGTTTATTTTCTTCCAACTGCCTATCCATTAATGAGACTGTTCAGACGAGCAATAACCATTTCAGAAGCAACCTGGTTGAAACCGCCTTCCGGGATGATCACATCAGCATAACGTTTACTTGGTTCAACAAATTCAAGGTAACTGGGTCGAACCGTGGTTAAGTATTGGTTAACCACCGCATCCATAGTGCGACCGCGCTCCACAAGGTCTCGTTGAAGACGACGAATAAAGCAAATATCCTGGTCGGTATCAACAAAAAGCTTCATATCGAAGAGCGATCTGAGCTTTTTTTCTACAAATATCAGGATACCTTCCACCATTACCAGTTTTTTCGGCACAACAAGCCGTGTCTTTTCAGCCCTGGTATGGTGTACAAAGTCGTAGACTGGCGCGTCAACTGGATTTCCAGCTTTGAGCTGACGAATATGCGCGATCAATAATTCGGTTTCCAACGACTCCGGATGGTCATAATTGACTTTTAAACGTTCTTCAAAAGGCTTTTCGTCCTGATTTCTGTAATAGGCATCGTGCGGCAAAAGGGCTATATTATCCGGACCTATTTCTTCCAGAATTCTTTCAGACAAAGTCGTTTTTCCGGAGCCCGAGGCACCAGCAATACCGATAATAAAAGGAAGGTTTGTTGATGTCATAATTAAATTATAACCTCCTTTCAGGTATAATCACCGCAGGAGAAACAAACTTATGACAGCAAAAATCATTGATGGGAAAGAAGTCGCTGCACAACTCCGTTCTGATATAAAACAAGCCATAGATAAACGAAAGGCAGAGGGCAAAACCACCCCTGGATTGGCAACTGTGTTGGTTGGTAATAATCCGGCTTCTGAAGTTTATGTGCGCAATAAACAAAAAGCTTGTGCAGAGGTTGGGATTAACTCATTTGGTCACCACCTCCCGGGCGATGCCACGCAGGAAGAAGTTGAATCGCTCGTGCGGCAGCTGAATGCCGATCCGAATATCAATGGCATCCTGGTGCAATTACCTTTGCCTAAACATCTCGACGAGGAAAAGGTGCTCACCGCAATTGATCTGACTAAAGATGTGGACGGTTTTCATCCGGTCAATATCGGTCGCCTGGCTCAAAAGGGTCGCGAACCCGTTTTCGTACCCTGCACACCAGCAGGGTGTATGGTGTTGCTTGAGGAAGCTGGTGCGCAGATAGCCGGTTCCAATGCGGTTGTTCTTGGCCGTTCCAATATTGTCGGAATGCCTGTTGCTTTGCTTTTGGTAAAAGCGAATGCGACCGTAACAATTGTTCATTCCCGAACCAAAGATTTGCCTTCTTTCGTAAGAAACGCAGATATCATCGTTGCCGCAATCGGTCAGCCCGAATTCGTTAAAAAAGATTGGGTCAAACCTGGGGCATACGTCATCGATGTCGGAATCAACCAGGTGGAAGATCCAACTACCAAACGCGGCTATCGGCTTGTTGGTGATGTTGCTTATGATGAAGTTTCAGAGGTTGCTGCTGCCATCACCCCTGTCCCAGGTGGGGTTGGGCCGATGACTATTGCGATGCTCTTACGTAACACCTTACATGCTGCAGAACTCACAGATCAGGCATAACGCCTGACAACAAGGAAGGTTTTATGTCTACTTTACTAGTTAAAAACGCAACCACAATCGTCACCATGGATGAAGCAGACCGGGAGTTGACCGATGCTGCTATTTTTTGTCGGGATGGTTTTATTGAGCAGATCGGACCGGCTTCTGAGCTGCCTCAGCACGCTGATGAGGTGCTGGACCTGCAGGATCATATCGTCTTGCCCGGTATGGTGAATACCCATCACCATTTTTATCAAACACTCACCCGTGCACTTCCCGGTGCTCAAAATGCTAATCTTTTCAACTGGTTGAAAACGCTCTATCCAATCTGGGCTCGCATGACCCCGGAGGATATTTATCTGAGCACCCAAACGGCTTTAGCCGAGCTTGCTCTCTCAGGCTGCACAACCGCATCAGATCACCTTTATCTGTTTCCCAATGGCAGCCGGCTTGATGACGAAATTGAAGGCGCTGCAACAACCGGTCTTCGGCTGCACGCATCCCGGGGCTCAATGAGCCTGGGTGAATCCAAAGGCGGCTTACCGCCAGACAGTGTGGTCGACAGCGAAGATTCCATTTTGAAAGACAGCGAACGGCTGATTCAGCGATACCACGATCCATCTGCGGGTTCCAAATTGCAGATTGTATTGGCTCCTTGTTCTCCGTTTAGCGTCTCCACCCAGTTGATGCGCGATTCAGCAATATTGGCTCGTAAATACAACATTCATCTGCATACCCATTTGGCAGAAACCGAAGATGAAGACGATTTCTGTCTTGAAAAATTCGGTCACAAACCTGTTGCCTATATGCAAACCGTCGACTGGATTGGTGATGACGTCTGGTTTGCCCATTCTGTTTGGGTTAATGATGCCGAAATAGACCTCTACGCTCACCATGGTTGTGGGGTAGCCCATTGTCCTTCATCCAATATGCGGCTGGCTTCGGGTATTGCACCAATAATGACCATGCTTGGTAAAGGGATAAAACTCGGTTTAGGGGTGGACGGGTCAGCCAGCAATGATGGCTCTCACATGCTCAATGAGGTACGCCAGGCAATGTTGTTAGCTCGTCTCAACAGCGGCATCAAAGGCGCTTCACGCTCTGCCCCCGATGCCCCACCCTTGATGACAGCCCGGCAAGCACTTTCCATCGCTACTCGCGGCGGAGCTTCAGTACTTGGACGAACAGACATTGGCAGCCTGGCAGTTGGCAAGTGTGCCGATTTCTTTGCTATTGATCTGAATAAACTCGATTACGCCGGTGCACTGCAAGACCCTGTGGCTGCCATCGTTTTTTGCCAACCAATGAAAGCTGATTGGACTGTCGTAGGCGGCGATGTAATCGTTAGGCAAGGAATTTTTACTAAGTTCGATACACTGGCACATACCCGCGCACACAATGCCGCGGCAAACCGCCTTGTGGAAATTTAATATAAACTAATCTTATATAAGACCAGGAGAATAATCAATGCAGAAAAAGGGTTTAGCCGTTGTAGCAGTTGGAGGAAACGCACTCATTTTGGATAAAAACCATCAAACAGTTCCAGACCAATTTGATGCTTCGGTGAAAACAATGAAACATATCGCCGATATGATAATCGACGGCTGGGACGTGGTCATCACCCACGGAAACGGACCCCAGGTCGGTTTTATCTTGCGGCGTTCTGAGCTTGCCTCACATGAGCTCCACGAAGTACCCCTCGATTACTGCGGTGCAGACACCCAGGGATCTATTGGTTATATGTTCCAACAGGCTTTGTTCAATGAATTTAAGGAACGCGGTATTCAAAAACTTGCCGCGACTGTCGTGACACAGACCATTGTCGATTCCAATGATCCCGCTTTCCAAAATCCGACCAAGCCGATCGGATCTTTCATGGACGAAGCACTGGCAATGGAAAAACGTGAAAAAGACGGCTGGACCGTTGTCGAAGATGCCGGTCGGGGCTGGCGCCGGGTTGTACCCTCCCCAATCCCCCAGACCATTGTTGAAGCAGATGCAATCCGCAGTCTGATCGATAATGGTTTTGTTGTGGTGGCAGTCGGTGGCGGAGGAATCCCTGTTATGCAGCACGAAGACGGAAAACTGATCGGTGTTGAAGCCGTAATCGACAAAGACTTTGGCTCGGCAATTCTTGCCAGCATGATCGATGCAGATCTCTTCCTGATCAGCACAGCGGTCGAAAAGGTAGCGATCAATTTCAATAAACCTGACCAGAAATGGCTGGATAAGATTACTGTCGCAGAAGCCAAAAAATACCTTGACGAAGGACAATTTGCCAAAGGCTCAATGCTCCCAAAAATGGAAGCAATTCTAAAATTTTTGAATGGCGGCGGAAACAAGAAAGCACTCATTACTGACCCTGCTCACATTAAAGATGCCCTTGATGGTAAAACCGGCACCTGGATTGTGCAGTAAGGATTGGAATAAAATATAATAATGCGAATTGACGAAGGAATAAATGCCTGATTAATGTATTAATCAGAAAGTTTTTTGCATATCCTTCGTCAGAGGAATCAAATGCCAGTTAGCTATTTTCAATGCTCTCAATGTGGACAGAAATTCAAACCTGAACAGGTTACTTACACCTGCACAAATTGTGCGGGTAACCTTGACACGCATTTCACCTTTGAAGAAGACCCTGCAGAAGTCAACCCGGCTGCAATCACAGAAAGCAAGGAATATTCGATCTGGCGCTATGCTCCCCTGCTCCCAGTTGGCGACCCTGGTTTTGATCATACCCCTTTGCATCGTGTTGGGTTCACACCGATTTACCAGCCGGAAAAACTGAGGAAAAAACTCGGTTTAAGACAGCTTTTCATCAAGGACGAAAGCTGTAATCCCAGCGCGTCCTTCAAAGATCGAGCCAGCGCGGTCGTGCTGGCCCGTGCAGTCGAACAAAATATCGATACCATTATTTGCGCTTCGACGGGTAATGCTGGTGCGGCAACAGCCTGTTTGGCAGCCAGTGTCGGCAAGCGGGCAATCATCCTCGCACCGAAAAGTGCTCCGCCTGCAAAAATCGCGCAATTACTCACATTTGGTGCTGATGTGGTTCTTGTTGACGGCAGTTATGATGAAGCCAGCAGGCTGAGTTTCGCTGCTTCGGAAGAATTTGGCTGGTATAACCGCAACACCGGTTACAACCCCTACACTGTCGAAGGTAAAAAGACCGCCGGTTTCGAAATTTGGGAACAGGTCTT
>CAZMZQ010000004.1:0-8579 GCA_964570745.1 uncultured Anaerolineaceae bacterium | reverse complement strand
CCATTCCAACAATGGGCAGTGCTGGTTTGTTCGTTGAACCAGCTGCTGCGACAGCATATGCGGGTCTGGTCAAAGCGTTAAATAATGGTTTGGTTGACCCTGATTCAAAGGTTCTTGTTATGGCTACCGGAAGCGGTCTCAAGGACGTCAAAGCTGCCATGTCTGCAGTCACCAGTGCCCCGGTTATCGAACCTGCGCTGTCAGATCTCAAGGAGGTTTTACATGTCTGACCCAACTTTTACAGTAATAGCCCCAATATTCAATGAACTGGAGAATTTGCCTCTCCTTTATTCAAGGGTTAATGAAGTCATGGATCAGACCGGTGAAGGATGGGAACTTATTCTTGTGGATGACGGCAGTTCAGATGGTTCGACTGACATCATCCGTGAGCTGGCAGTCAAGGATGAGCGCGTGCGACCAGTAATTTTCGCCCGCAATTTTGGACACCAGATCGCAGTGACAGCTGGCATGGACTATAGCCGTGGACAGGCGGTCACGATTATTGATGCCGACCTGCAGGACCCCCCAGAAGTAATTCTAAATCTGATTGAAAAGTGGCGCGAAGGTTACCAGATAGTTTATGCAGTTCGTTCCGAACGGGAAGGTGAAAGTTGGTTTAAGTTAACAACCGCCTCACTTTTTTATAAACTCATCTTTAAAATTACAGATGTTAAGATCCCGTTGAACACCGGTGATTTTCGCCTCATTGATCGCAAAGCCCTCGATATTATTAACAATATGCGCGAACGCAACCGTTTCCTGCGTGGGATGGGAGCCTGGGTCGGTTTTAAGCAAATTGGCGTGGAGTACAAACGACACGCACGACATGCAGGTCAGACACATTACCCACTCAAGAAAATGATCCAGCTTGCGCTCAACGCTATCACAGGCTTCTCGACTTACCCGCTCAAGCTTCTTTCAACCAGTGGTATCTTTCTCGTTGGATTAAGCCTGGTTTTATTGTTAATCTATTTGCTGCTTGCAATTTTCAATAATTTCGACCTGACCTATGTCCTCGCCACCTGGCTTACTATTATTTTCCTTTCAGGCATCCTCCTTATTGGTATGGGTGTGTTGGGGGAATATATCGGTCGTACCTATGACGAAGCCAAAGGCAGACCACTTTACATTGTTGCCGAGGGTCCCTCTGATTCACTTGACCCTACCCGGCTTGATCAAACAAAATAAATATATTGAAGGAATCCTAATGACCAAAATTGACCTCACCATCATGCATGACCGGCTCGAACGCACTCTCGAACGTGTTCGCGAGAAGAATTTCATCATCCCCACCCTGGCTCAACAAAAAGACCCAAGCCTTATTCCTGCAGAAATCCAGGAACGGCTAAAAGACATCGGCTTATGGGACCTACATCCACTCAACCTGTTTCGTATCACCTGGCATAACGAGCCTAAGCCTTATGGTGGATTATTTGGTGATGTCAATTACCTAGAATTCCCTAAAGAATTAACCGGTGTTGATGCCCGAATCGTTGCCTTGGTAGGAAAATGGTTCCCAACAGGTGTCCACAAGGTAGGTGCAGCATTTGGCTGCCTGGTTCCCCGACTGGTAACCGGACAATTCGATCCTACCACCCAAAAAGCTGTCTGGCCATCTACAGGCAACTATTGCCGTGGTGGCGCTTATGATTCTGTCTTATTAGGTTGTAAATCAGTCGCTATTTTGCCTGAAGGCATGAGTAAAGAACGCTTTGATTGGCTGAAAACCGTTGCCGATGAAGTGATCGCCACCCCTGGAACAGAGTCGAACGTAAAGGAGATCTTCGACAAATGCTGGGAGCTTCGCCGTAGCGGTCAGGATTTGATGATTTTTAACCAATTCGAAGAGTTTGGTAATTACCTCTGGCATTACATCTTGACCGGAGACGCTCTTGAACAAGTTGCCAGAAAAGTAATGAAACCAGGTGACCGAATGGCAGGCTTCACGTCCGCCACTGGTTCAGCCGGTACAATCGCAGCTGGTGATTATCTTAAACAGGTATTCCCTTACAGCAAAATCATTGCCAGCGAAGCTGAACAATGCCCGACGCTGCTGGAAAATGGGTTTGGCGCTCACCGCATCGAAGGTATCGGTGATAAACACGTTCCCTGGGTTCACAATGTCAGGAATACTGATTTTATTACTGCCATCGACGATAATGCTGTAGTTCGCCTCGCCCGGCTCTTTAACGAAGAAGCTGGAAAAGACTACCTGGTTCAGTCTGGTGTCGATGAGTCTCTTGTTCAAAATCTGGATTTGCTTGGTTTCTCCAGCATTTCGAATTTGCTCTCTGCGATAAAATTTGCAAAATATAACGAACTAACTGGTGAAGACGTCGTGCTGACTGTAGCTACCGATTCAATGGAATTGTATGGAAGCCGCCTGGTTGAAATGCACGAAGAATCAGGTGATTATCATCGAGACGATGCGATTGCCGATGATGCCCGATATCTTAAGGGACAAGCCACCGATTTCATCCAGGAACTCGGTTACAAAGACCGTAAGCGCATCCATAACCTGAAATATTACACCTGGGTTGAACAGCAAGGTAAAACCTATGAAGAAATCATGGACCAGTGGTACGACCCGGAATATTGGACCGAAATCCAGACTCAGCAGCCTGAAATTGATGCTCTGATCGAAGAGTTTAATCACAAGGCGGGCATAAAGCTCTAAAGGAGCCTTTTGAATCTATCAGTTGACCTTCCGGATACCAGCCTGGTAATGGTGGCGTTGATTCCGTCACCCCGCGATCTTGATATTGCGCGTCTACTGGGCTGGTACCGAATTCCCTTAAAGACTGCCCCCAAGATCATAGCAGTGGATCACCTGGCGTTTTATCAGCCATCTGCTTTTCCAAAAGGAGACCAAATGCTCATCCGATGGTTGGCTCCCATCAGGGGGCACGAGCTAACCACACGATCTGAGATCATTCAGAACCAACCAGACCACCCAAGAGCAAGGGAAGAATATTTCAAGTTGCAGCTTGGACCATTAATAGAATTAATTGAACCAATTCCTGCAAAAGGCTGGAAGCGAATAACTTTCTTTTACACCACCGGTGAACGGGTAAAACTTGCTCAATCCATCAATGATTTGCCCGTTCATGACGAAGAAAGACCAATCCTTTGGCAGGCTTTACGGGAAAGAGCGCTCAAAAGCGAAGAATATCGCGCCGATCAACTTCCAGAAGAATTGATAGACCCAGCCATCCTGGCACTGTTGAGCGGATTGACCAGTAGTTTTTAACAAGAAAGAAGGCAATATGTACACGATCATCAGAAACGGCACAATCGTGACGGCTGAAAAGAGCTTTAATGCTGATATCCTGATCGAAGATGAAAAGATCGTTGAGATCGCTGAATCGATAAAAGTTGATGATTGCAGAGTAATCGATGCTGAGGATATGCTCGTGATGCCAGGCGGCGTTGACCCCCATGTGCACCTCGACCTTCCCATGGCAGGAACAATTTCTTCGGATGATCATTACACAGGCGGCAAAGCGGCTGCTTTTGGGGGCACAACGACGGTGATCGATTTTGTCTCACAAAACGAAGTCAGCCTGGAGGACAGTATCCGTCTTCACCGCCAGAACGCCGATGCAAAAACCTGTATCGACTACAGTTCTCATATGAATATCACTCATTTCGATGAAAAAGTAGAACAAGAAATCGCGAAACTTCCGGAACATGGCATCACTTCGATCAAGGTTTTTACTGCATACAACAATCGTTTGAGAATTAGCGATGCCGAGATTTATAAGGCTATGCGCATTGCTGGCGCACATGATTTGCTCACAATGGTTCACGCCGAAAATGGAGACATCATCGATTTGCTTGTCAGTGAAGCTCTGCAAGCAGGTAATACCGCGCCCATCTGGCATGCTCTCACCCGTCCTGGATGGGGAGCGGTCGAAGCCAGTCTGCGGGCGTTTGCAATCGGAGCTCAAGCCGATGCACCTGTTTATCTAGTGCATATGAACATGGGAGGTGAAGTTGACCAGCTGGCTTATGCCCGTTCAAAGGGGCTTTATGTCATGGGTGAAACTTGTCCTCAATATCTTTTTTTCACAGATGAACACTTACAAAGATCCGATGGAGCCAAATGGATTTGTTCTCCCCCCATGCGCTCCAAAGATGATAACTTACACCTTTGGCAAGGCATCCAAAATGGAACTATCCAGGTTTTGGCAACTGATCACTGTCCATTTTTCTACAACGGACAACAAGCTATTGAATACGAAGGTGAAATGATTGCCATTCCGGGCAAAGAGCTGGGCAAAAACGACTTTACAAACATACCCAACGGGCTCCCTGGTGTCGGTGACAGAATGCCTGTTTTCTGGACCCATGCCGTTGGGACCGGACGCATCAGCCCGGAACGCTTTGTCGCTCTCACTTCCACTAATGCTGCCAAAATATTTGGTTTGTACCCTAAAAAGGGCTGCCTTCAACCCGGTTCGGATGCCGATATTGTTATCTGGGACCCTAATCTCGAAATTGATTATGGTGTGAAGGTTGCCAGGCACCGTACTGATTACAATTTGTACGAAGGCTGGAAGCTAAAAGGCTATCCAATCATTGTCATGCAGCGAGGTAAAACCCTTGTGGAGAAAGACCAATGGTTAGGAAAGCAGGGACAGGGTCAATTCGTTAAACGATTGAATGGAGATGTGCTCTAAGACAGAGCTGATGTTATGTTGATCTTTGCCATTTTTGGAGTGTTGCTGCTTGGAGTCCTGGTTATCCTGGTTGCCAATTCCAGAAAGCACAGTTCAGCACGATCGTGGCTAATCGCCGTCATCACCACAAGTCTTGCTTTGGTAACATCTTTTGCGCTGCGACTATATCTTCCATCAGAAATAACACTGACCACATGGCATAAAGGCACAGTGTTTGAAGTTTCGTTGGGGCTAAGCATTGGCTATCGCACCTGGCCCTATATAGTCGCTGTTTTGAGTATGTGCCTGGCAGTATTACTGACCGATACAACCCGTACTGACGAAACTATCACATCATATCCATGGATAAGCGTTATATCGGTAACTGGATTGAACTTGATCGCGATATTGGCAGGCAA
Organism: uncultured Anaerolineaceae bacterium; assembly: GCA_964570745.1. Classification (GTDB taxonomy): domain Bacteria; phylum Chloroflexota; class Anaerolineae; order Anaerolineales; family Anaerolineaceae; genus Mesolinea. Next base: position 3,499 of record CAZMZQ010000004.1, on the reverse strand, counting down.
CCCGCTGACCATGGCAATCGCATGGATGTTGATTGACCTGTTTGAAGTGTTATCCCTTCTTAGGCTGTCAAGGGCATCACAGTTGGGTTCCAGGATTACCACTACTTTTGGGATACGCGTACTAAGCACATTTATGTTGATTATTGCTGCTTCAAATAACTGGCCAACCGATCAATGGCAAGTCAGTTACTTCCAGGCGGAAAACACGAGCATCTATTTTCTGATCGCAGCCGGTCTGCGTTTGGGTGTGTTACCTATCAACCTGCCATTCCTGGATTCACCAGAATTAAAAAGGGGGGTTGGAATTCTGTTTCGCCTGATGCCTGCCGCATCAGCCCTGGTGTTGATTGCTCACCTTCCTGATCAGTTTTTAATTTTCGAAACAAATCTGGTTGATGTAGTCCAGGTCTTAACCCTTATTGCAGCATTGTATTCAGCGATCATGTGGGTCACCCGCTCAGAAAGTTATGAAGCCCAGCCTTATTGGGTTGTGGCACTATCTTCATTTGCGATACAAAGCGCATTAACCGGTCATCCCGAGGCAAGCCGCGCCTGGGGTTTGGGGTTGTTGTTATCAGGTAGTCTCCTTTTCCTTTATAACCCTCCAATCCGGCGGATTCGGTTTTTGCCACTTCTTGGTCTGCTTGGGTTTATTGGCTTGCCATATACTTTGGCGGCATCGGGATGGGAAGGATTGCTTCCAGGCCAGTTCAACTTCACCTGGGTGGTAATGATTCTTACACACGCCTTGCTTGTTACCGGATATATACGTTTTATAATGAAATCAGACAGTTCTGTAACCGGTGTTGAGAAATTTGCCCGAATAACTTTTCCTTTGGGACTGGTAATCCTTATTCAAACTATCTTGGTTTTAACTTGGGTTGGCTGGCCAGAGGTTCTCACAATTGGAAACCTTTGGGGCAGTCTGGGCAGCCTTGTAATCGTGTTTGGTGTGATAATGATATCCTTGCGAATCGGTCGGCAGCTTCCCGATACCAACTTGTCGGAAAAGTTGCCTTTTTACCGTTTGGGACTTGTAGTTATGAACTTTCTACGAAAAATTATGAGCTTTGCCTGGCTGTGGTCTTTCCTAGAGAGTGTTTTCGGCTGGCTTGGCGATCTTGGCAACTTTTTTCATCAAATCCTTGAAGGAGATGGTGGGGTTTTGTGGTCGTTGGTCTTCATTGTTGTCGTAACCATAATTTTCATCTCCGTGGGGACGCCATAATGGATGTTCTATTGAGAAATGTGCCTCTCTACCTGGTTTTATTGGCTGCTTTAGTAAACCTGGTCAGGCGACAATGGATTGTGAACCTGGTTGCTCTCACAGTACAATTTCTCTTCCTTTTTCCGATTGTAAGGTCAATTTTGCCCCTGGAGCTTGCACTGATCCAACCATTTACTGGATTAATGGTAACGCTTATTCTTTACCTGACACTGATGAATGTGGGCGGGATCGAACCAGGTAATTTGATAATAAGACCAAGCAGTGGCGAAATTTTTCGTGGATTGTCAGGCTTGTTGCTGTTGGCAATGTTGTATACCTTTCTACCTTCACTTCAACAGGAGGTTTTTCCTCTGGTTTCCAGTGATCATCTTTACCTTAGTATAGGCTTGATTTTGCTCGGTTTGATGCAGCTTGGCACGATCAGGGAACCGTTTTATCTATCAATCGGTATTCTAACCTTTCTCTCAGGGTTTCAGCTGTTATATTACGGACTTGATTACTCATTTCTGCTTGAAGCATTACTGGTAGCTGTAAATCTATTATTGGCAATTGTCGGTGCGTATTTTATAGTAAAGAACGCAGAAAGCACGATAACATGAGTAACACAGTTATCATTTGGATCGGGTTGCCTCTGGCTGTGAGCTTGCTGCTCATACTATTACAACGATGGCAGAAAATTACAGCAATTATCGCAACACTCCTGCCCTTGCTGCTGGCAGGGTTGGCAGGATTATTTTCAAATAACCTGGTGCTCAATGTAGCGGGCAGACAATTTATTCTTGAAGATAGCCTGGTGGTTTTCGGTCGCACAATCCAGATTGATTCCAGTCAACTGGGAATTGTCAGCTTGTTATACTTTATTTGCTTCGCGTGGAATGCCCTTAGTCGTTTGTTCGATGAAAGCCGCTGGTTTAATAGTCTTTCCCTATTTATCACCGCTTTATGGGTGTCAGTCCAATTTGTAAACCCATTTATCTATTCTGCTGTCATAATTGAACTGATAGCCCTGACCAGTGTCCCACTGCTTTCCCCTCGGGGAATGCCTGCGAAAAAAGGTATTATTCGTTTCCTGAGTATGCAAACACTTGCGCTCCCTCTGATTTTAGTTAGTGGTTGGATGGTCATGGGTATTGAAACTTCACCTTCGGCACAAGCCTTGGTACTGCGCGGGACTATCCTGGTCTTGTTGGGTTTTGTCCTCTGGGTCGGGATATTCCCTTTACACAGCTGGATACCGATGCTGACAGAAGAATCACCTCCGTGGACAGTCAGTTTTCTCCTGGTCATAATGCAGGTCGGGTTTGCCTTGTTTTTCCTCAAATTTCTCAATCAGTATGGCTGGCTGCGCACCCTGCCAGAACTTGATACCTTCCTGAAATGGATTGGAGTATTTTGCATCCTTTGGGCGGGTATTATTGCCGCATTCCAAACCGACCTGAATCGTTTGTTAGGCTATTTTTTTCTTGCCGAAACAGGATACATTGCTTTTTCCATGGCTTACCGAGGAACAAATGGTTTGGAAGTGATGGCGATGACCTTTGTTACCCGTTTCCTTGCTCATTGGGCTCTGGCAATTACTCTTTCGTCCTTACAAAGATTAACCGGACATCAATCCTTGAGTTTTGATACACTTCGTGGAGTAATCCACCGTTACCCTTTTGTAAGCATTCTTCTGATTTGCAGTTTGCTCAACGTTATCGGAATGCCTTTGTTTTCTCTTTACCCCACCAAACATATCATCTGGAACCTTGTTTCCAGCGATAACCTTGCGCTCGCTCTCCTGGTTGCAGTAGGAATTTTCGGTATGTTGACAATGTTTTTGCGGTTGTTCAGTGCAATTATCCATCCGGAGATTAATAACGAACAAACCAATCCAGTAGAACCAGGAACAGAGACTATTGGTTTGAAAATCATGGTTATACTGATTCTATTGGTAATCGTTTTACCGGGAATTTTTCCTGATATTCTTTCCCGACCACTGCGAGAATTGTTGGTTTCTTTTGAGAATCTCACACATTAACCAATAAATTGTTTTTGAAACTAGGTATAATCACTTAAGAATAATTACAAAAAGACAGGATAATCATGGACGAATATTCCGGAATTGAACAACTTGAAAAACGCGTTGAATGGCTTGACAATGAGCGCCGCAACGATAAAACTAATCTTGCTTCCTTACAAAACCGCCTCACCATCCTTGAAGGGGAAAACTTAAGCTTGCGCAAACAGATCAAGGAGCTGGACCTATTGGTTAACCGTAATACAACCCAA
>CAZMZQ010000003.1:31800-33243 GCA_964570745.1 uncultured Anaerolineaceae bacterium | reverse complement strand
CGGCTGACCAAAGGACCTTTAATTCCAGGGATGGCACAAAACGCACAAGAACGATGGCATCCATCGGCAATTTTTAGATAACTGCTGCTGCCCTGGATGGCAGTATAAGACGCTCCAAAGGGATAGCGCAAAGCAGGGTAGTTTGGATAAGCAGTGCCATTTGCCAGTTTTGAACCTTTTTTTATACTTTGGACAAGAGGTAAGATGTCTTCCAGGCTGCGTGTGCCAATCAGACCGTTCAACTGGGGCTGAAGTCGGAGCAATTTGTCTCGCCACCTCTCAGCCAGGCAGCCGGTAGCAATGATCTTTTGCCCTGGATTTCTTTTGGTGGTTAGTTCCTGAAGCGTGTCCAAGGATTCCTGTTGGGCGTCATGGATGAAACCGCATGTATTGACGAGCACGAATTCTGCCTGACGTGCCGATCTGGAATAAGTCAGACCTTCCGCCTCCAGTAACTGGGCAAGCACATTGGAATCGACAAGGTTTTTAGCACAACCAAGACTAACGATATAGAAGCTGTTCTTTTTCATCGGGTTACTTAAGTCTCACTTATTATGTTCCGGGTTCGATTTCGATCACTGGCAATTCGTTTATGCCTTCAGATGAAAACAGCAGCCTTGCTGCTGTGCCAATACGGGAGGTCGTGCCGTCATACGGTTCCTGGTTGAAAATGACCTCGATGGCTGCGAGGTTACCAGTTTGAAGTTCTATGCTTTGATCACCAGTATAAGTCAGGACATTACCAGCCTGTTGACGACCCTGGTAAACCTGCCTACCATCACTGAGAATTCTGAGCCAGGTATTTTGCCTGATCAAAATTACGATCTCAAGCGAAGCATCCATCTCAGATGCAATGTAAAAAGGCGTTGAGGTCGGGATAAACGCTGCTTCCTGTGTTTCTGGTGTTGATTCAACTTCTGTTGGTTGTTCTGTGTCATCTGAAAGTAAAACTTCGGCCAACGCTGGGAGGGTACCTGTCAGTTCCGGTTCTTCACCAGCAAACGACATGCGTGAGATTCCCCAAATCAGGAATCCAACGATTCCCATTATCATCAATGTCCCAAAAAAAAGATCGAGAGTAAAAAACCTTTTGAGATTCATCAGGAACGGAGAGGCAACCCGGACTGACTTCACGCTTTTTCGTTTGGTCGTGGTTTTTTCAGATCTGCGTTTTTGAATCGCGTCAGCATAACGGATCATGATTGCTGCAACATCAAGGTTTAAAAACCGGGCATAAGTCTGAAGCAATCCTTTGAAATGAATTGGGTTGGTGAATGCGTCCAGATCACCGCGTTCGATGCTGCGGAGCTGGTCTTGATGAATATGCGTTTCTTCTTCAATTACATCCCAGGAAACATTAAGGTAGCGTCTTCTGGCTGATAACTCACGCCCAATGGCTTCGAGATCTTTTTTTGATTCACTGATCTCTGCAGAAAGAGCGAC
>CAZMZQ010000003.1:16671-31700 GCA_964570745.1 uncultured Anaerolineaceae bacterium | reverse complement strand
CCGCGTTGCTCGCGGATGCTTTTGAGTTGTGAACCTGTATAAGCCATGATGAGTTATTCTAACAAAAAAATCAGCCTGCTGTAATGCAGCAGGCTGTTACCCTTTTTCTTCAATGCTTGTTTATTCAGCTTCTGCTTCTTTTTCTTCTGCTTCAGGTGCTGCTTCTACTTCAACTTCTTCGACTTCGACAAATTCTTCTTCCACTGCAGGTGCGAAAACCTCACCTTCGCGGTGGACAATTACGCGAACTTCGGGCACCAGGTCGAGTGTAAGGCTGACCGGGATCATGTAATCGCCCAACTTTCGAATTGGTTCGGTCACCAACTGATGACGATCAAGCTCAATACCTTTTTCCTCTTTGATCCTGGCAGAAATTGCTTCTGCAGAGACTGAGCCATAAAGCTTACCAGTTTCACCGGCTTTGACAGGGAAGTAGAGTTCCATGTTTGTGAGAACCTCGGCAACACTTTTGAGTTCCTCATTGAGGATAGCGCGGCGCTCGGTTGCTTTTTTGCCAATTGATTCGGCAACTTTTGCTGAGTTTTCGGTGGCTGGAATTGCCAAACCCTGGGGGATAAGATAGTTGCGTCCGTAACCATTGGCGACTTTCTTGATGTCACCGGCACGTCCTAATTTATAAACGTCTTTTATTAACAATACTTTCATTTCTAGCCCTTTCTGTGCTATGAGTTTTCTGTCGGATGAAGGGTACAACATCCGAGCCGAACAATATTACCACAAAATGAGGAATGCAAGAGGGAAAAGAATATGTCAATCAGCAATTATCATAATACATCAATTCTGTACGGGCGGGTCCTAATCACGAATGCTCGATATTTACATCAGAAGGGAAGGAGCCCTGTGCCTGCGAAGCAGGGTATGCCCCCTTCCGCAAACTCACACCAAATACCAGGAAACGGAACGGGACAAGCCACGTTCCATGCGACACAACAAGCCACGTTCCCTTTGACACGATCGCCTTGCCCGGATTGGGATTTTGGTATGTGGGCTATGGGCGCGGGTTTGACGGATTGGTTGAGGTTACAAAGCTCACGTCCTGAACCCGTCCATACTTTTATTTTGGCAATGTCACAATACTCGCGAATTGAACCTGTCCTTACCGACAATTTTTATCGAAATAATTTTCATGATATATAATTTCCGTACGGGCGGGTCCCTATCATGAACTTTAATATTCTCTTACCCAGCCAGACCCGCCCAGGGCAGGAACTACCGAAATGATTTCGAAATGGAACTGGACAAGTACTGCTCGCTGCGCTCCCAGCATCATGACCGTGTTCCCTACGACACGATCGTCTTGGCGGATTGGTTGAGGTTACAATGCTCTCGTCCTGAACCCACCCGTTCTGTTGTCCTTGGCAATGGCAAAGCGTTGCTGTCCTGAATCGACCCTGCAGTTGTGAAAAAAAGAAAATATTTATATCTTCGCAAGTCTATGTTCGGAGTCAGATTCACAATTATTCATATGATTGATAGGACAGGTCTATATAAAGAGTTACTGGTGTGTGACGACACCACCAATTGAAAAGTTGAAAGATTGCCAAGAGTGAATTATAATAATTCAATCAGCAAGTATAATGACTTTTGTATATATTTTCGCAAGTATAAATAATCAAATTAGATTTTTGGAGAAACACCGATGAAAAAGATTCTACTTACAACACTTGCGCTTGCCTTGTTGTTTTCGTTCGCTGCCTGCGGCAGTACTACAACCCCTGATAGTGGTAACAACTCTACTTCCACCGTTTCTGACAATACAATCCACGCCGATTCTCCAACTTCGGAAAGCCCGGAACCCACCGCCGAATCATCTGCAGAACCCGAAAGAGACTCGGCTCACGAAATTACATACTCCAATGTAACAGCATACACAAATAGCATCGGCACAACATGGATTCAAACAATATTTGAGGTTACTAATACGGGCACAGTAGACCTATATTTTTCTTCTGGCTCATATGATCTTGAAAATCAAGACGGATCATTAGTGGCTTCAAGAACGATGGTTTCCGTATACCCCAATGTAGTTTCTCCGGGTGAAAAAGCGTATTACTATGAGGAAACTATACTCGACAATTATTCAGGTGACGGTTCCGATCTCGTGCTGTTACCTCGTATATCAGTAAAGGATGCAAAAATAGAAAACATCCGTTTCCCTGTAACTGATATTACAATCTCCGATGATTCTTATTTAGGTATCAAGACAATGGGGCGAGTGGAGAATACATCGAGCGAAGATGAATCAATGGTCTATATCGCCATTGTTTTCTATGATGAAAATAATCAACCGATAGGTTTGGATTTTACGATTCTGATGGAAGTTTTAGCTGCTGGTGATAAGATTGGTTTTGAAACAACAGCACTTTCTCTGCCACCGTCCGTAACAGTGGATAGCGTAGCCAGCTATGAGGCATTTGCCTATCCGTTACAGTTTCAATTCTAAGGTAACCCGTTATCAGGCGCAGGACGAGAGACAAGTAGCTGTATACTTACCGACTCTCTCGAAACCGAACAGGATATTTACTCACGTCCGTTCACAAAAATATATCAGTTTTCCTGACGCATAAAATGGGTATGGGGTGGGAACCCACCCCTGTTTTATGTGTCAGCCATGCCAATAGGCATAAAACACTCTACACCTTGCAACGACGGCGACTCGACGAAAGTAAGACTCCCTCTGCGAAATGCTATACACAATAACCCAAAATAGAATGAAGTTTCGTCGCGGCATAGGTTCCAATCAGTTATAATTACATAGTTAACCAATTACCTACAAATTGAGGAAAGGTATGACAGAAAAAACTCCATTTGAAACCTGGCAAGATAAAGTCTATAAACCTGCTATCAGCAGATTTCCAGAAAGAAATGAACAATTTAAAACCTCTTCCGACATCCCCGTTCCAGCAGTAGTTCCACCAGAAAAAATAAAGCCGAACCTTTTTGACGATTTGGGTTTACCTGCGACTTACCCCTATACGAGGGGGGTCCAACCGAGCATGTATCGAGGTCGGTTGTGGACCATGCGACAATATGCTGGTTTTTCAAGTGCTGCAGAATCGAACAAGCGCTATCGATTCTTGCTCAACCAGGGACAAACCGGTCTGAGTGTGGCTTTTGACCTGCCCACCCAAATTGGGTATGATGCAGATGACCCGATCGCTCTTGGGGAAGTTGGCAAGGTTGGTGTTTCGATATCTTCGATCGAGGACATGGAGACACTTTTTGACCAGATCCCATTGGATAAAGTTTCCACAAGTATGACCATTAACGCACCAGCAGCGGTACTTCTGGCTATGTATATCGCTGTGGCGAAAAAACAAGGGGTTGGTTCGACGGCTCTCCGGGGTACGATTCAGAACGATATTCTCAAAGAATATATCGCCCGGGGGACATACATTTTCCCGCCAAAACCGAGTATGCGGTTGATCACGGACATCTTCCAGTATTGCAAGCAGGAAGTGCCCAACTGGAATACGATAAGCATATCCGGTTATCACATTCGGGAGGCAGGTTCCACCGCTGCCCAGGAAGTAGCTTTTACCCTGGCAAACGCAATTGCTTACATTGAAGCTGCTATTAATGCCGGTATGGATGTTGATGAATTTGCTGATCAACTGTCATTTTTCTTCAACTCACATAATAATTTCATGGAAGAAATTGCGAAATTCCGCGCTGCTCGTCGGTTATACGCAAAAATCATGCGGGAGCGATTTAGTGCCAAAAACAGCAAATCTGAACGACTGCGTTTTCATACGCAGACCGCTGGTTCGACTCTAACCGCTCAACAACCGGAAAATAACGTTGTAAGGGTAACCTTACAGGCACTTGCAGCGGTGTTGGGTGGAACCCAGTCGCTGCATACCAACAGTATGGACGAGGCATTGTGGCTGCCAACTGAAAAATCAGTGCAGGTCGCACTGCGGACCCAACAAATTATTGGATATGAGTCTGGTGTGGCTGATTCTATTGACCCAATGGCAGGTTCTTATCTGATTGAATATCTGACCGATGAAATTGAAAAGCAAGCAGCAGAGTATATCCGTAAGATTGATGATCTTGGTGGTGCACTCAGCGCGATCGAGGGCGGTTTTATACAGGGTGAGATCCAGGATGCGGCTTTCCAGGCTCAACGCAGGCTTGAGAACCACGAAGATATTGTCGTTGGAGTCAATAAATTCCAGGTTGAAGGAGAAATTTCGCTTGAATCACTTAAAATCGATCCGAAGATCGAACAGGAACAACATGAACGCCTGGCTGTTTTGCGTGCATCACGTGATCAGGAATTAGTAAACAAACTGTTGGACCGTTTGGAAGTGGCAGCAAAGACCGATACAAACATGATGCCAGTCATTATTGAATGCGTTGAAAACAAACTCACACTTGGCGAAATTTGCGGTCGTTTGAGACAAGTTTGGGGTGAGTATGTCGCCCCCAATTACATATAAAAACAGGAGAAAGATGGCAGAAATTACCAAAGTCAATCATGTGGCTATTGTTGTCCGTGATATTGAGGAATCATTAAAATTTTGGGAAGACAGTCTTGGTCTCAAACTTGATCATATCGAGGTTGTACCTTCTCAGAATTCCAGGGTGGCATTTTTCCCGGTTGGAGGCAGCGAAATTGAGTTGGTTCAGCCTACGAACAGTGAATCTGGTCTGGCAGCGTATCTCGAAAAACGCGGCGAAGGTCTGCACCATCTATGCATGGAAGTCGACGATATCGATGCAAAGCTGGCTGAATTGAAAGAAAAAGGTGTCCGATTAATCAACGAGGAGGCAGAAGTACTGCCTGGTCGCAAAATGGCTTTTCTTCACCCCAAAGCTGGTAATGGTGTCTTGATTGAACTCTATCAGCTGACGGATTAATTTCAAAACTTGAAAGTGAGACTCTAATGATTATTAAGAATGGATCGATAGTCACCTGGGGTGAACCAAATCAGATTTTGGTGAACCATGAAATCCTGATTAGAGATGGAGTTATCCAGGCAATTGAACCAGCAGATAAGCTATCCCAGGCTCACCCTGAGGAAGAGGTGCTGAATGCCGGAGGACAAATGATCATGCCGGGAAATATCTGTGCGCACACACATTTTTATGGCGCATTTTCACGCGGCATGGCTATCCCTGGCGAACCCTCAAAGAATTTTAGTGAGATTTTAGCTAATCTTTGGTGGAAGCTGGATAAAGCACTGGATGAAGACGGAACAAGATATTCTGCGCTGACTTTGTTGATCGACGCGATTAAATATGGCACGACTACAATTATTGACCACCACGCCTCTCCAAATTTCATCGACGGGTCACTGGACGTGGTTTATGAGGCTGTATTAGAGTCCGGATTGCGTTCGGCACTCTGTTATGAGGTGACGGACAGGGATGGAGAAGAACGTGCCCTGGCTGGGATAAGGGAAAACAGCCGGTTTATCAGTCGGGTAAAGTCTGGAGAAATTGACCCCATGGTAAAGGCACATTTCGGGCTGCATGCCAGCCTGACTGTCTCTGATGAAACATTGGATCGATGTCTAGATGCCAATCAGGACAGGGTCGGTTTTCATGTGCATGCCGCAGAAGGAGTGGTCGATCAGGAGGATTCAATCGCGAAATATGGTAAGCGGGTTGTTGAACGCTTTTGGGATAAGAAGATCCTCAGCGAACACAGTATCCTGGCACATGGCATTCACCTTAGCGACAGGGAGGTCGATCTGCTGGTGCAGTCGGGCAGTTGGCTAACGCATCAACCACGTTCAAATATGAACAATGCTGTTGGCGTTGCTGAAGTGGAAAAAATGTTGAATGCCGGAGTGAATCTTTGCCTGGGTAATGATGGATTCTCAAACGCGATGTGGCAGGAATGGTTCTTTGCTTACCTGATTCAAAAAGACCACAAAGCAGACCCACGGGCAATGAATGGCTACGATGTGATCAAAATGGCGGTTACCAACAATTCAAGACTTGCTACCCAAATATACGAGGGTTTGCGCGTAGGTGTTATAGAACCCGGTGCTGCAGCTGATATCATTTTCGTGGATTATCACCCCATTACACCTATGCATGCGGGCAACTTGCCCTGGCACATTCTCTTTGGATTTAGAGATGGTATGGTCACAATGACGATGGCGGGTGGTAAGGTCTTGATGAAAGACAGGAAATTGTTATTCATGGACGAACAGATGATTGCTGCTAAATCACGTGAAATTGCTGAACAAACATGGGCGCGTGTCGCGAAAATGTAAAGGATTATGATGAAATATACTATCGGAATTATTGGTGGAACTGGTCGGGAAGGCTCAGGGCTCGGTTATCGATGGGCGCTGGCAGGACATAAGATTATTATCGGTTCACGAAATGAAGAGAAAGCACTAAAAGCTGTTGAAGAACTGCTGCCTCGTTTTGGTGATAACCAGGTTGAAATTAGTGGAATGAGCAACGAAAAGGCAGTTGAGAATTGTGATATTGCGGTTTTGACTGTTCCATTCAGTGCTCATGCACCGACCCTGGAGGGTTTGAAAGACCAACTGCAGGGCAAATTACTTATTGATGTTTGTGTACCTCTTGTTCCCCCCAAAGTTACAAAAATGCAGATGCCTGAGGAAGGCAGCGCTGCTTTGCAAGCCAAGGCTATTTTAGGAGATAATGTCCAGGTGGTGGATGCCTTCCAAACCATATCGTTTGAACATTTACTGTCTGGTGAAGAAATTGATTGTGATGTTCTGGTTGCAGGCGGAAACAAAGAATCTCGCGAAATCGTGATCGGGCTGGCTGAAGATATGAACCTGAAAGCCTGGGATGCGGGAGTGATTGAAAATACGGTTGTTGTTGAAGGTCTGACTTCAATTTTGATCGGTTTGAACCTGAAATACAAAGTACCTTCTGCTGGAATCCGCATCACAGGTATTGAATGAAGCAGATAAAAAAATTAGAACTTATGGCGTTGGATGATTTTCCGATGATTGAACCGGGAGATGATCTTAGCGCTCTCATTTTGAAGTCTTTAGAAGGCAACGGATTGCAACTGGAAGATGGGGACGTTTTGGTATTGGCGCAAAAGATTGTCTCAAAAGCCGAAGACCGGTTGGTGAACCTGACCAATGTCACACCTTCGGCACAGGCAATTGAACTGGCTGGCTTTCTTGACAAAAGACCTGAGCTGGTTGAACTGATCCTACAAGAAAGTAACTCTACTTTGCGAACCCGACCGGGAACTATCATCGTTGAGCATAAAGGCGGATTTGTCTGTGCTAATGCAGGTATCGATCATTCCAATGTCAAAGGTCCCTGGGGTGATGAAAGTGACTGGGTGTTGCTCTTACCGGAAGATTCTGATGCTTCAGCAGCAAGGATCAGGTCAGAAATCGAAAAGAGCACTGGCAAACGATTGGCAGTGTTGATAATTGACTCACACGGGAGAGCCTGGCGGAACGGAGTTTTAGGCACTTGTATTGGACTATCGGGGATGCCGGGGCTTATTGACATGCGAGGGGCTGAGGACATGAACTCCTATAAACTGCGGGTAACCACGATCGCTGCTGCAGATGAACTGGCTGCTGGGGCCTCTCTTTTGATGGGGCAGGCAGGAGAGGGTACTCCCGTTGTGTTGGCGCGCGGCTTTCCATACGCGCTTCGTGAAGGTACAGCAGCAGAACTGATTAGAGAAAAGGACAAAGACCTCTTCAGATGATATCAGAAACTGACCTGCAATTTTCAGATCTAAAAGTTGTTGTGTTGGCGGGGGGTGTTGGGGGAGCCAAGATGGTTGTTGGATTCGACCGCGTCCTGCGACCGGACAATTTAAGCGTGATCGTCAATACTGGCGATGATTTTAAGCATTTTGGACTGAATATTTGTCCGGATATTGATTCAGTGTGTTATGCCCTGGCAGGAATTTCAAACAAGACCTATGGTTGGGGACTGGAAGGAGAAACCTGGCAGGTCGCTAATGCATTGGAAGAGCTTGGTGCACCAACATGGTTTCAGCTTGGTGATCGTGACCTTGCAACCCACCTGGAACGCACCCGCTTGTTAGGGGGCGGTAAAAGGTTGTCGGAAGTGTTGAAGCTTCTCGCTCACCGCATGGGAATCCAAAGCAAGTTGTTTCCGATGAGCGATCAATCTGCTCCAACAATGATAGAAACAAAACAAGGCAGTATTCTTTCGTTTCAGGACTATCTTGTCAGGTTAGGCGCTGAGCCGGAGGTAAAGCGCATAATCCTGGAAGGAGAAGGGCATGCCCTTTCGTTACCTGAGGCAATCCATGCAATTGAAGATTCCGACTTTATTGTAATCGCACCATCAAACCCCTGGGTCAGTATAGATCCGATTTTGACTCTGCCAGGAATGAAAGATGCCTTAATTAAAATGCCGGTCTATGCGGTTTCCTCAATCATCCATGGAAAAGCACTGAAGGGGCCAGCAGCAAAAATGTTCGCTGAATTAGGCATCGAGCCATCCAGCATGGCAGTAATGGAACATTATCGCGGGGTATTGGATTATTTTGTCCACGATCTGACAGAACCTGAGTTGAAAAAGAGCGACATCCCTGCCGGCATAAAAACGCTGCAATACCAGACAATTATGAATGATGAAAACGACAAGATTGCATTAGCTAAGTCGATCAGTTCACATTTTTTGCAGAACCGGAGTAACCAGTGACGATTTGGGCGGTCTTGCCAGTAAAACCTTTGGCTGAAGGTAAATCACGTTTACATAATTTTCTTGACCCGGAAAAAATTATAGAGCTCAACAAAGGCTTGTTTGAGAGTACATTCGAGAGAATTATGAACTGTAATTCAATTGATCGCCTCATGGTGGTGACACATGATCCGCAGCTGTTGACATATACCGAAGCAAACGGCGGTCTCGGACTGCGGGAAAACTACCCATCAAGCCTCAACCAGGCAATAAGCCAGGCTTTTTCTGTAATTCAGGAAGAAGATCCCGGTCCGGTATTGGTGATCCCAGCTGATTTACCGCAAATGCGATCAGAAGATCTTGCTGAATTGGTCAGTCTTGGGAAATCAGATCGATTTCTGATAATTGTCCCGGATTGCAATCAAACCGGAACGAATGCGTTATATCTCAGCAGTCCAACACTGATACAACCCAGATTTGGCTACAGATCATTCCAAAAACACACAGGGCAAGCTTTGAAAAAATCAGCAGATCTCACCATCTGGTTAAATAAGACGATGCAATATGACCTGGATACTTTTCAGGATTTGCATTTATGTAATAAAATTGAAGTTCAATCATCCATACTCACCAATTGAAAGAGAGGTATTAACCATGTTTGACCGAGTTGCACTATATTTACAAGACGCACATGATTTGAGAGACGGATTAGAAATTGCCAAGTATGCTGAAGAAAAAGGCTTTGATGCAGTTTGGCAAGCCGAAAGCCGGTTGGTTAGGGATGCCATTGTCCCAATGGCAGCTTATGCTGCAGTGACTGAACGGATAAAAGTTGGTTCAGGTGTAATCAATAACTGGACCAGAAATATCGGTCTTCTGGCTTCTACCCTGTTGACACTCGATGATCTGGCACCAGATCGCATTATTTGTGGCATTGGAGCCTGGTGGGATCCGTTGGCTAAGAATGTCGGTATCAACCGCACCAAACCTCTAAAGGCTATGGAAGAGACGATTACAATTCTGCGCAGACTTCTAAACATGGAAAATGTCACCTTTGAAGGTGAATTTGTGCAGGTAAATGGCATCGAATTGGATGTGGTTCATGGAAGACGAGAGGCTCGCAACGTCCCAATCTATATTGGTGCAACCGGCGGGAAAATGATTGAAATGACCGGTCGAATCGCAGACGGTATTGTAATGAACTATTGTGTGCCGGTTGAATATAACGACCATGCCATCGAACAACTTGAAAAAGGTTTGAAAGAATCCGGACGAAAATTGGATGATTTTGACCGACCGCAGTTGATAGTTTGTTCAGTCGATGAAGATCATGACGTAGCCATTGACTCTACACGCGAATTGCTGACACAATATCTTGCCCAACAACCACACATTGCCCTGGCAAGCGGTGTTTCCATGGATATTGTTGAACAGATTCAGGCAATTCTCGGGTGGCCTGCCACTCATGAACAAATTCAGGCAGCCAAACATCTGGTTCCAGAGGATCTTATTCACCGCATTACTGCAAGCGGTACTCCCGATGAAGCGAGGGCAAAAGTTCAGGAATATATTGACCATGGCTGCACCTGCCCGATACTGTATGGTGTTGGTGGTAACACAAAATTGTTGATCGATACTTTTGCAAAAGAAGCATAATGAAAAAATTACCCGGGAGTAAAACCTGCTATGTCTGCGGGGTTGAAAACCCAATATCACTTAAACTGGAATTCTTTGTAAACGATGAAGGCGAAGTGATATCAGAGTTTGTGATATCTGAGGATTATGCAGGTTACCCGGGGATGGTTCATGGTGGAAATATTGCGGCAATACTTGATGAGATTAGCGGAAGGGCGCTAACAACTGATGACCCAAACCGGTTTATGGTAACAAGCCAGTTGAAAGTTAAGTATATTCATCCAGTGCCTACTAATACGAAATTGATTGCTGTAGGAAATGCGATTAAGAAACGCGGTCGTACGGCAGTCGGTCACAGTGAGATTAAAGATCTCAACGGTTTGGTGTTGGCAGAATGTGAAGCTTTTTTTGTTGACCTGACAGATGAGCTGACTGGTGACATGGACACGGAACAAACGGGATGGAAGGTGTATGATGCAGAATGAAAGAAAAATACAATACGTGAGACCGGCATCGGAAGATGAAGTCTTGCGATTGAATAAAGAGCACCCTGGTCAGATCAAATTTCTGGCCGGTGGGACGTTCAAACCGAGGTTAGAGGAAGATAAATCACTATTAGTTGATTTACAAGATGCAGGACTGGACCAGGTTGAAGTTAATGAAGATGGAATTAATATCGGCGGTCTGATTACCTTAAAAGAGCTTGAAGATGCAATAAATTCATCTGATTTTCGCAAGGCAGTCAGCATGGAATATGGTTTGAACGTTCGAAATACGCTTAGCCTGAGCAACTTTCTCACGCAGGCAAACGGTCGGTCTCCTATATTATGCTGCTTGCTAGGAATGCAACCATTGGTTTTTAGCCTGAACAAACCTGAAGGTCAACGATTGATAGAATACCTTCGGGGTCCAAGCGCTGGCGACGTTGTGCTTAGATTAACGATCCCTGAATTCCAAAAACTCACCTTCGAAGCCGTAGGAAGAAGCCCGAAAGACCTCCCAATCGTTTGTGTGGCTGCAACAAAGCGGTCTGACAACAAGATCGAGGTTACTTATGGCGGAACGGTTGATATTCAGGAAGGTTTCACATTATCCGATCTGGATGATGATGGCGCCGAACAAATTTTGCGGGCTTTTGAACTGGCGGGTGACCCATGGGCGACAGCTGAATACAGACAGGCAGTTGCCCCGGTCTTACTTTCACGTGTACTCCAGAAATTAGAAGTACCTGGTAAAGAGGAGGAATAATGGACATCACCCTTCGTATTAACAATAAAGATTACTCATTTGAGAGCCGTCCTGAAGAAAACCTACTGAGTGTTCTAAGACGGTTGGGGTTTTTGGGTGCAAAATCAGGCGGCTGTGTAAAAGGGGAATGTGGTGCCTGTACGGTTTTGATGGATGGCAAACCGATCAACACCTGTATGCTCTTTGCTCTTCAGGCTCAGGGTCACGAGATTGTCACAATTGAGAAATTAGGGCAGCATCCGAAGCAAGGCTGGAAGGAAACAGATGGATTTGATATCCTGCAGCAGGCTTTTATAGAAAGTGGATCGGTTCAGTGTGGATACTGTACTCCCGCCATGATCCTTGCTGCAAAAGCACTTCTCGATAAGAATCCTGACCCCTCTGAGGCAGAAGTGCGAGAGGCTTTATCAGGAGTTTTGTGCCGTTGTACTGCTTATGTAAAACCAATTCAGGCGGTGCTCAACGCTGCAGAAAAAATCCGTAATGGAATAGCAGCCACCGGATACCTGCTGGATGATGAAATAAGTAAATATGAACCACAAATAGTGCTCCTGGACGAACGTGAAGCAACCGATACGATTGGCAAATCAGAACTAAAGGTTGACGCTTTCAAACTTGTACAGGGAAAACCAGCTTTTACGGCAGACTGGCAATTGCCCGGAATGTTGTACGCTAAGGTGTTAGCCTCTCCGTATGCACATGCCAATATCAAAAGCATCAATGCCAGCAAGGCAAGGGCACTTGAAGGGGTTGCATGTGTTCTGACCTGGGAAGATTTGCCCCGTGTTGTTCACTCGACCGCTGGTCAATCAGATCCAATCCCCGGGCCCCTTGATACTTTCTCACTGGATAAAAAAGTGCGTTTTGTTGGTGACCGGGTGGCAATGGTTGCTGCTGAGACAGTTGAAATTGCAGAAAAAGCCCTGGGGCTTATTGAAGTTGAGTATGAAGTGCTCGAACCGATCATAGATATGCGGAACGCAATGAAACCAGGCGCTCCGATTATTCATGATCAGGAAGAGTATGTTAATTTTGCCGATTCTGACCCGGCGATTAACCTGGCAGCGAAGATCCGCATTGATATCAACGATGTCGATAAAGGCTTTGAAGAGGCAGACCAGATTTTTGAACAGGAATATGCCGTTCCTAAAGTGCAACAAGTCCATATTGAACCACATGTCGCGCTTACTTATTGGGATGAAGATGACCGTCTTGTGATTCGAACCAGCACCCAGGTGCCCTTCCATGTTCGCAGGATGATAGCACCAGTGGTCGGTTTGCCAGTTAAAAGAATCCGGGTAATCAAACCGCGCATTGGGGGTGGATTTGGCAACAAGCAGGAAGTGTTACTTGAAGACGTAGCAGCCCACTTGACAATTGCTACAGGCAGGCCTGTATTGTATGAGATGACCCGTGAAGAAGAGTTTATTGCTTCAAGGTCGAGACATCCCATGCGTGTCCGCATGAAAACAGGTGTAAAAAATGATGGCACAATGACTGCGAATGAGATGTATGCTCTTTCAGACACCGGTGCATATGGCTGCCATGCCCTTACTGTTACCGGCAACACCGGGCAGAAATCGATGGGTCTTTACGTTGGCGATGGAGAGTACAGACTGAAACCAAATATCCGGTTCTATGCTGATATTGTTTACACCAACACTCCCCCAGCTGGAGCGTATCGAGGTTACGGGGTTCCCCAGGGTTATTGGCCACTTGACAGACATTTTGAGCATGTTGCAAGACAACTAGGCATGGACCCGATCGAATTCCGGTTAAAAAATGCACTCAGACCAGGCGAATATCAACCTTTTAGCACAGCCTGGAATGAGGGGCGTGAACCGGTTCCAGAGATTGTTCAAACCATAGGCTTAGAAGATTGTGTGCGACAAGGTAAAGCAGCAATCGGATGGGATGATAAGTTCGGAAATGAAGCCTGGCACATGGTTGCCGGCAAGCCTCATTTGCGCAGAGGGATTGGTGTCGCAACTGTCATGCAGGGTACTGCCATCCCTTACCTGGATATGGGCGGAGCTCACATTAAAATAAACGATGATGCAAGTTTTAATTTGCTCGTAGGTGCAACAGACCTGGGGACTGGTAGTGATACAGCGCTTGCCCAGATAGCTGCAGAGGTTCTTGGTGTAAGGACGGAAGATATCATCGTTACTTCTTCTGATACTGATACAACTCCATTTGACGTAGGGGCCTATGCTTCTTCAACAACATATATATCCGGTACTGCGGTCAAGAAGGCGGCTGAACAGGCTGCCAGCCAGATTAAACGACGAGCATTGATTTTCTTCGACGAAGAAGGTGTTGATGTTAAAGCTGAAGAAATTGTGTTGAAAAACGGCTTTGCTGTTGCTCCGAATGGCGAAAAAATTGCATTAGAAAAAATCGCTCTTGATTCTCTGCACTGGCGTGAACAAGAGCAGATTATGGGAAGCGCCTCCTTTGTTTCACCTAAATCGCCTCCTCCTTTTGCAGCTCAATTTGCCACTGTGCTGGTTGATATTGAGACTGGACAGGTAACTGTGGAAGACCTGATAATGGCTGTTGATGCCGGGGTGATCATAAACCCGTTGGCGGCTTCAGGACAGATTGAAGGTGGTGTTGCACAGGCATTGGGTTACGGCGTAAGTGAAGAGATGCGTTACGATGAACGCGGAAACCCGAGAGAATCAGATCTGGTTAATTATCATATCTTCAGGGCTGATGAAATGCCAAACATTCGGTCAATTTTTGTTGAAACGTACGAGGAAAGCGGTCCGTTTGGAGCAAAAGCAGTTGCTGAAATCCCATTGGATGGTGCCGCTCCGGCTATTGGGAATGCAGTTCTGGATGCTTGTGGAGCAAATATCCTGGACAATCCTGTGACACCAGAAAAAGTATGGCGGGCATTACAGAGTTTGTGAGGTAAAAGTGGATACTGGCAACTATCGACGTAAGAATTCTGATCAGATCTATGTAACCGGGCATATCAATCCGGATACTGATTCAATTGCGGCAGCAATTGGTTATGCCTGGTTACTTGCAGAACGAGACGGCGAGCCTACAGTCCCCAGCCGATCAGGCGCAATTAACATGCAGACCTCCTTTGTCTTGAGAAAACTGGGTATTGAACCACCCCAGCTCATGACAGATGCCAGCCCTCGGTTTGAGTCGGTGATGCGCCGGCTTGACGTAGTGGCACCCGATAAATCATTGAATGAAGCATGGACAATCCTTTCGCGAACGGGCGGTATCGCCCCGGTGGTGAATGACGATGGTACCCCTTATGGGATGGTAACTGGCAGCAGTATGTTCGACTTTCTGCGGAAAATCATCGGTCCTCACCCAAAATTTCGCGATATGACAATTTCGGAAATGCTGGATATCCAATGCCGGGAAGCGGCAACGCGCAATATGCCCAAGTTCCAGCCTCAAACTCGTATCAAAGACGTGATCAACAGGCTTTTAAGGCAAGAATTTAACGAATATTGGGTGGTTGATGA
>CAZMZQ010000003.1:11075-16571 GCA_964570745.1 uncultured Anaerolineaceae bacterium | reverse complement strand
GCACCACCAAACCTGGCGGGCTTACTACTGGCTGGTTTACTATCAGACACCCTAATCCTGAGTTCACCAACGACCACACAAAGGGACAGGGCGATATCAGAGGTACTCGCCAGGTGGGCTTTTGTGCCTGGTTCACCGCTTGAAAATGAAAATATCCAAAGCTGGGGCGAGGAGATTATCCATGCAGGCGCAGGTCTGCTTACCCAGGATCCTGATACTATCGTCCGTGCTGATATGAAGGTCTATGAAAGCGGCGGATATAATTTTTCTGTTGCCCAGGTGGAAACCACTGATTTGTATCAAATTGGTGATTTCATACCGCGCTTGTCCGATGCTCTAAAACGATTGAAAAAAGAGCTTGGACTTGATTTTGCGGGTTTAATGGTCACAGATGTTGTCGAAAGTTCGAGCCGGATCATGTTTGTTGATCCTCCACCTGTTCTAGATGAACTGCCTTATGAACCTTTACCAGATGGAACAGAACTGGCCGAAGGGGTTGTTTCCCGTAAAAAACAATTATTACCTATCCTATTATCTTTGTTAGAGGCGTAATGAATGACATATTTGAGAAGTTAGTTGAAGCAAGCCAGGAGGGTAAATCGGTCTGTCTTTGTATAGTTATTGAGACAAAGGGAGCTGTTCCAAGGCATGCCGGAAGTAAAATGCTGGTATATCGAGATGGTTTTACTGTCGGAACGGTCGGCGGAGGAGCTGTAGAAAGCAAAACGGTTGAAGCCGCCTTGCAAGCGTTGGAGGATGGAAAACCACAGATTCTGAATTACACGCTTGATCCAAGAGATGAAAATGCAGTCGGCGTATGCGGAGGCGATGTCAGCGTGTACATCGAACCACAGATGAGCATGCCAGTTTTACTGGTGTTGGGAGCCGGGCATGTAGGTCGATCGGTGGCCAAATTTGGCCAGCTGCTCAATTTTCGGGTAATTGTCTCAGATGACCGAACTGATTTGCTTACAAGCCAGCAGATTCCGGGAAAGGTCGAATTTCTACCATGCCTGATGTCCGAAATTCCCCAACACTTAGAAATTAACAGCCAGGTTTATATTGTTGGAGTATCCCGTGGGAGCGAAGTCGATATCGAAGGTTTACCGGCTCTCCTCGAATTTGAACCTGCTTATCTTGGTCTGATAGGCTCATTAAAACGTTGGGGAACTACAAAGAAAGCGCTTCAGGATTTAGGTTTGAGTGCAGACAAAATTGCAAAGATTAAATCCCCAATTGGAATAGATATTGAAGCGGAAACGCCGGATGAGATTGCAATTAGCATTTTGGCGGAAGTAATCGAAGTCACCAACAGCTAATTAAGAATTATCAGGAGACATCTATGTGGAAGAATTACCATATGCCAGAAACTGTCCAACAGGTTTTAGATTTGTTGGACCACGCTGGTGATCAAACAAAAATAATCGCAGGTGGTACCGATCTGATGATCGAGATCAGGGACGGAAAATGGGAAGGACTGGAGGATGTTATCGACATCAGTCGGGTTAAAGACCTTGACAAGATCTTCGAAGATGCCGATGGACTAATTCACATTCAGGCAAATGTCACTCATAATGACATTCTCAAGTCAGATTTAGTCCGAAATACAGGTTCCCCGTTATATCAGGCTTGTTACCAGGTTTCTTCACCGCAACTACGTAACCGCTCAACAGTGGTCGGCAACCTGGTGACTGCTTCGCCAGCGAACGATGCGATCCCACCTTTGATGGCTATGGATGCGAGCCTGATATTAGTTTCTGGCAGGGGAGAGCGTCAGGTAAAACTAAACGAGTTTTACATGGGTGTCCGTAAGACCGTTAAGCAACCCGATGAGTTGGTGCGGGAGATTGTTTACAAGCCATTGAAAGCAAGCCAACGAGGGAGCTTTATCAAACAAGCATTACGAAAAGTTCAGGCAATTTCAACGTTAAATTGTTGTGTAATTCTTGATTTAGAAGAGGAACTGATAACAGACGCAATTGTTACCATGGGATCAGTGGCACCAACAGTTATCCATTCACAGCAAGCAGAAGATTTCTTGAAAGGCAAGCGTTTGAATGCTGAGACTGCGCATAAAGCTTCTGAAATGGCGGCACTTGATACCAGACCAATCACTGATTTCCGAGGAGGTAACGATTATCGACAGTACATGATGCAAGTAATTGTTGAAGACGCTTTGATGGAACTGTTGGAAAATAAACAGGATTCCAAAGTACCGCTTAATCCTGTCACCCTGAGCCAGGGGGCTGGATGGCAATCGGTGCCTGGTGGAAAATGGGACCAGGAGCATATCGAAACAACCATCAATGGACAATCGCTGCGCTTCGGAGGTGAATTCAAGTCAACCCTATTAAATTTCGTGCGAGAGCGCGTAGGTTATAGTGGATCGAAGCCTGGGTGTGAGGAAGGTGAGTGTGGAGCATGCACCTTGTACCTTGACGGCAAAGCTGTGGTCAGTTGTTTGGTGCCTGCCCCCAGGGCGCATATGGCCACCATCACCACGATTGAAGGCATGGCGGAGGAAGGGCAGCTACACCCAGTTCAAAAAGAATTTATCAATCACGGTGCCGTACAATGCGGATTTTGCACTCCTGGTTTTGTGATGGCGGCTGCAAAACTGTTGGAAGAGAAGCCCCATCCTACGGAAGATGAGATAAGGGATGGCATTTCTGGCAACCTATGCCGCTGTACAGGATATTACAAAATTATCCAGGCAATTGAAGCAGCTTGCCAGGATGGTGGAGGTGCAAAATGAACGAAGTTGGAAAATCAGTCAACCGAATTGATGCTCTGGCAAAAGTGACAGGAAAGGCTAAGTATCCAGGTGACTTCAGTTTTGCAGACCAGTTGATCATGAAAGTTTTGTTCTCAGAAAGAGTTCATGCAAAGGTTCTTTCAATCGATACCTCTGCCGCTGAAGCCCTTGATGGGGTCGTTCTTGTGTTGACTGCAAAAGATGTTCCTGTCAATGAATATGGACTTGGAATTTATGATCAACCTGTTCTCTGTGGACCTGGTTCTGATAAAGAAGGTGGCGACATTGTAAGATTTGAAGGCGACCATGTTGCCCTGGTTATCGCTGAGAGCAAAGAAATAGCTGAAAAAGCGCTTTCTTTGATTAAAGTTGAATATCAGGACCTTCCCCTCGTAAAAACGCTTGGCGATGCTCTCAAAGAAGATGCGACTATTTTACATCCAGGGCGAACTTCGAATATTTCGCATCATAACGTCGTCAGGCTCGGAGATATCGAAGAGGCATTTAAGAAATGCGATGTGATTGTTGAAGGTGAATACCAGACACCAGTTCAGGAACATGCCTATTTACAGCCGGAAGCTGGTGTAGCCTTCCTTGATGAAGAAGACAGAATTACAGTTGTTGTAAGCGGACAGTGGACTCACAAGGACCAGGCTCAAACAGCACACGCACTTGGACTTCCTAATGAAAAGGTAAGGGTCATCTATCCGGCAATTGGAGGAGCTTTCGGCGGACGGGAAGACATGTCTGTCCAAATCATTCTCGGGCTGGCAGTGATGCGTTTGCACGAAAAAGGAATTGACAGACCAGTCAAAATCGTTTGGACGAGAGAAGAATCGATGTTTGGGCACTGTAAACGTCATGCCTACACGATGAAAGCCAAATGGGGCGCAACAATTGAGGGTAAGATCCTGGCTGCCCAATGCGAAATATGGGCGAATGGCGGGGCTTATTGTTACACTTCAAATAAAGTATTAGGGAATGCAACATTATTGGCAACTGGTCCATACGAAGTTCCCAATGTAGCAACCGATGCCTACGCAGTTTACACCAACGACATTCCTGGTGGGGCATTCCGCGGTTTTGGCGGGCCACAGGCTGCCTTTATGGCCGAAATGCAAATGGATAAACTTGCAGAAAAACTTGGAATGGACCCGGTAGAACTGCGTATGAGGAATCTTTTCAAAGAAGGTTCAATAATCTCAATGGGTTCAGTTCTTCCGGAGGGTGTCACGATTCGGGAAGTGACGGAACGATGTGCCTTGGAAGCAGGATGGACAAAGACCGACAGCGGTTGGAAACGACCAACCCCTTCAATATCGAAAAATCCAAATGTGAAATCAGGCTGGAGCCTGGTTTGCGGCTATAAAAATGTAGGTTTCTCTTATGGAGCTCCGGAAAACTGTGGGGCGACAATCATCCTGGAGGGCGACCAGGAGGTCGAAATTGCCAAACTTTATCATGCTGGTGCTGATGTCGGTCAGGGTTCCCATACCATTTTTGCACAACTAGCGGCAGAAACGCTTGGACTTCCACTAGAAAAAGTTCATACGTTCTATTCTGATACAGCCACTTCTCTGGATTCTGGCAGTGTTTCCGCTTCCCGTATGACTCACATGGGTGGTAATTCGGTCATTGGTGCTGCAAAATTAGCGCTGGAAAAATGGGCGGAAGGGAACCGTCCGGCAATGGGTTCGTATGTCTACCGTCCACCTAAAACCACCGGAATGGATCCGGTGGACGGGCATTGTTATCCTAATTTTACTTATGGATATGTTGCCCAGGCTTTCCTTGTCGATGTAGATACAAGAACAGGAAATGTGAACCTTCGTGAGGTAATCAGCGTAGACGATGTTGGCAAAGCGATAAACCCACAGTTGGTTGAAGGACAAATTGAGGGCGCAGTCGTACAGGCAGCTGGATATACACTCTTGGAAGATTGGAAAAAGAAAGACGGGAAGGCAATCACTGATCGCCTGTCGAAGTACCTTATTCCGACCGTAAAAGATGTTCCGGAAAAAACTCGCAGTGTGATCATGGAATTGGCTGACCCGATTGGACCGTATGGCGCCAGGGGAGTTGGCGAAATGCCTTATTTGCCGTTTGCTGCAGGCGTTTTGGAGGCTGTTTACCAGGCGACCGGAACTCGTTTTGATCGCTTTCCACTGACAGATGAAGTTGTTTTGCGTGGGTTAGGAAAATTGGCTTCACATGATGTGGGGTTCTGGGATTACGAATAAGTGTTGAAGGAAAAAAAGGTCGCAGGAATTATTCTGGCGGCAGGAAGCTCCAGCAGGTTCGGTGGGGTTAAACAATTGTTGCCCTGGGGGAAGACAAACCTTATCAACACTGTAATAGGGACAGCAAAAGCAGCGGGACTGGAGCCAATTGTCGTTGTTTTGGGAGCGAATTCTGAAAAAATCCGGGAAACAATTGAAGACCCTGATATTCAGATTGTGAACAATTCAAACTGGGACAAGGGGCAAAGCACTTCGCTGAAGGCAGGCGTGAATGGAATTAACAATGATGTTGAAGGGGTTGTCTTTTTGTTGTGTGATCAACCACAAATATCGGTTAATTTAGTTTGCGGTGTTGTGGAAGAGGGCTTAAGAACGGGAAAAGTAATAATCCCAATCATCGATGACAGGCGAGCCAACCCGGTTTTCTTTCCAAAATCATGTTTTGATTTATTTGAAAAATTAGAAGGCGACGCCGGTGGAAGACAAATTGTTTCCTCCTGT
>CAZMZQ010000003.1:0-10975 GCA_964570745.1 uncultured Anaerolineaceae bacterium | reverse complement strand
AGGTGACGAGGTGGGAGGTTTCTCTCCGCAAGGAGAGATTAACCATGACAACATGGGAAAATCGAAAGATCGGCGGATGCCTCCAGGGTAACCCCTTTTTCCAGGAAACAAAAAAAGAAACAGGAGCACACATGTGTGGAATTGTTGCCTACATTGGTGAGCAGGATGCTACACCTATTGTTGTAAGTGGTTTAAAAAAGTTGGAATACAGGGGATATGATTCAGCTGGAATTGCAATTCTTGAAAACGAGCAGATTCAAATCCGCAGGGTGGCAGGGAAGATCGATAAATTGGAAAGACTGGTGGAACAAAACCCGGTTCACGGAAAGATTGGAATCGGTCACACACGCTGGGCAACCCACGGTGCACCGAACGAACAAAATGCGCATCCCCATGTCGGGATGTCTGGCAAGATTGTTGTCGTTCATAATGGGATTGTTGAAAATTACCTGAGACTGCGCGATGAATTGGTCGCTGAGGGGGTTGAATTCAAGTCAGAAACAGATACCGAAACCATTGCACACTTGATCGAGGCTTTCTACAGTGAAAATAACGACTTGTCCAGCGCAGTTCAGCGGGCTTTACGGATGATCAGGGGTGCTCATGGTGTGGTTGTGTTGTCGACCGAAGAACCTGACAGGCTGATCGCTGCCAGGCTTGGTAACGCCGGCGGTGTATCGATTGGTATCGGCGATGGAGAAATGTTCATTGCCAGTGATATTCCAGCTATCGCTGGATATACACGCAAATTTGTTTTTCTTGAATCAGGACAGATTGCAGTAATACAAAAAGATCAATACACCGTTCAAGATCTCGATGGTAACTCCATCAAAACTGAAATTCAAACAATTCCATGGGATCCGATTTCTGCTGAAAAGGGTAATTATCACCACTTCATGCAAAAAGAGATTCACGAACAAGTGCGTTCGTTATCAGACACATTGAGCGGAAGGATTGACTTCGATGATTATAAAGTCAGTCTTGCCGGTTTGAATCTGACACCAGAAAAGGCAAGGGAAATTCGAAAGATTTTCATCACAGCCTGTGGGACCGCTGCTTATGCTGGCATGGTCGGTAAATACCTGATCGAATCTATTGCGAGAATCCCGGTTGAGGTGATGGTCGCATCGGAGTTTCGGTATTGTGATCCTATCATCGAACCTGGTACGGTTGTGATGTCAATTTCCCAGTCTGGCGAAACAGCAGATACACTGGCGGCAATGGAAGAAGCGCGTGGTAAGGGGGCCGAGTTGTGGTCGATTGTCAACGCGATCGGATCACAGGCAATGAGGATTGCTGATGGCTGTATCTCGATGCAAGTTGGTCCGGAAATAGGAGTTGCTTCCACTAAGGCATTTACAGCACCGCTCCTTGATCTTTATATGATTGCGGTTTACCTGGCGGATCTGAGAGGTTCGCTCAGTCATCAAAGACGAACTGAGCTTGTCAAAGATTTATTAAGCGTACCGTCATTGGTTGGTGTTGTGTTGGGTCAGGAAAGTGAAATAAAGAAAATCGCCGATAAATACCGGGGTATGAAAGGCGCGCTTTACCTTGGCAGAGGGGTCAACATGCCGATCGCTTATGAAGGTGCTATGAAATTGAAAGAGATATCATATATTCATGCTGAAGGCTACCCAGCGGGAGAGATGAAACATGGACCGATCGCGTTGGTGGATAAGGACCTGCCAGTGATTGTTATCGCAACTCAGGACCCGTGGTATGACAAAATGATTAGCCAGATTGAACAGGCAAAAGCCCGGGGTGGGCCTGTTTTGGCTGTAGCAACCGAAGGAGATGAGCTGATACCTACAATTGCTGAAGAAGTGTTTTGGGTTCCAAAGACGCCATGGCTTCTTTGTCCTGTCGTAAACATAATTCCACTGCAACTTTTTGCCTATCACATAGCATCAATTCTTGGTTTGGATGTGGATCAACCCAGGAATTTAGCTAAATCGGTCACTGTTGAGTGATTTATTGTCTTTTTGATTGAAAATTGGTTTAGTACAATATAGAATAGAACTAACGAACACTACAGGAGTAATAAATGATAACAAGAGAAGCCGTGCTAAATGCATTATCAACAGTCATGGATCCGGACTTACACCAGGATTTGGTAACGCTGAACATGATTGAAAACGTTCAAATTGATGGAATGAAAGTTTCGTTTTCAATTGTACTGACCACTCCCAGCTGCCCATTGAAAGGAAAGATCGAATCTGATGCCAGACATGCGGTTTTGACGATGACAGAGGCAAACGAGGTGGATATCAAAATGACGGCAAAAGTCCGGCAGGCGAATCCGATTGACCTGGGTTCCAATTGCTTTAAACACGTCATAGCAGTTGGCTCTGGTAAAGGTGGGGTAGGTAAAAGCACAGTTTCGCTGAATATTGCCCTGGCGCTTGCGAAGGATGGAGCGAAAGTTGGTTTGATGGATGCCGACATTTATGGCCCCAACATTCCGCGAATGCTGGGAATTGATCAGCTGCCTGACAAACCTGAAGATAGCAAGATCAGACCGGCTGAAATTCATGGGATTAAGGTTTTATCAATTGGTTTTATGGTCCAGCCTGGTCAGCCTTTAATCTGGCGGGGACCTATGCTTCATTCAGCGATTCAACAATTCATCACCGATTTTGACTGGGGTGATCTGGATTACCTTGTGGTTGACTTGCCTCCTGGAACTGGTGATGTGCAGCTATCCCTGGCTCAATCCATGCCTATCAGCGGAGCAGTGGTTGTGACCACACCACAGCAAGTGGCAGTTGATGATGCCAGGCGAGCGGTTGGAATGATGGCTAAACTTGAGATTCCGTTGTTTGGGATAGTGGAAAACATGTCTTTCTTACCCATGGAAGACGGCAGCAAAATATTTGTGTTCGGAGAAAATGGCGGTGGAAATCTCGCCAACCAGGCGGGTGCCAAATTGTTGGGGCGAATCCCAATTGACCCAGGAATAGGAGTCGGTGGAGACATCGGATCTCCCGTTGTGTTACAAGAACCTCTTGGCGACTCTGGTAAGGCTTTTGTCGAAATCGCCAGAAATGTTGCAGCGGAAGCCAGTAAGGCCGCTTTTAATAAGAAAAACACTGGATGATATAATAAAATATTATGTCAGAACAAAAAATTATTGGAGTCCAATTCAGAACGGTTGGCAAATCCTATCACTTTTACTTGCCGGAAGATTTAGAAATTGAAATCGGGGAATTTGTTATTGTAAATACGGCACGCGGTAAACAAATAGGAAAAGTTACACGGAAGGACATGCCCTTACCTGACGAAGCACAGGATATTCAACCAGTAGAAAGGATCGCAACTTCAAGAGACCTGATGCTTAAAGATATGATCAGGCAAAAAGAAGAAGAAGTTGTAAAAAAGACTGAACAATTTCTACTGGAGAATGATCAATATGATGGGGTAAAAGTTCTTGATGCCGAATATTCTTTTGACTCAAGCAAACTAACTCTTTTTTTGAGCTACGATAATGTGCAAAATTTCAATATGCGAAACTTCATTCGTGAAGCTGCACCCATGTTTCAAGATACCAGGCTAGAAATAAGACAGATTGGACCCAGAGATATGGCTAAGGAGATCTCAGGGCTTGGCGCTTGTGGAATTGAAAAACGCTGTTGTTCGAGGTTTTTAACCGAATTCAGCTCGATATCGATTCGTATGGCAAAATCGCAAAATGTCTCATTGACTCCATCAGAAATAACTGGGATTTGCGGGCGTTTGCGATGCTGCCTGGCTTATGAAAATGATACATATGAAGAAGCATTGAAACTGCTTCCAAAACGCAAAAAAGTGATTCAAACCCCTCTGGGCGAAGGTAAAGTGATCCAGCCTTTTCCATTGAGCGATTCTGTGCTTGTTGATATCCCTGAAGTTGGTTATCGGGAAATAAAAAGAAGTGAACTGGAATCGGGCAAAATGGAAGAGAAAATGCCAGAGGTTCCAATTTTTGAAGAAATGTCGGATGAAAACGACGGTGATGTTGAAATGGTATCGCTAGGGATTAGTGATAAGCCAGAGCAACAATTGAAACCACGCAGAGAAACAGATCACGGGCAAGGACAACCTTTGAAGAATAAACGGAACAATCGGAGAGGGAAACGACCGAAGAATACCACTGCTAAACCCGAAACTGACCACCGTTCAACTAGCCAGCCAGGTTCAACAGAACAGCCTCGGACCAAGTCATCATCAAGACGAAGCCGACGTTTCAATAAAACAGACAACCGAAAAAATGATAATGGAAAATAAGAGATACAACGCTGTGAAATTTGACGAATGGAAAACCAGCAAGAAGATATTGATCATTTTGGCTCATCCAGATGACCCTGAATTTTTTTTGGGTGGCACTATAGCCCAGTGGGCAGCTGCAGGGCATGAGGTCAGTTATCTGCTTTTTACCAAAGGTGAACGCGGAATTAGTGAGAAGTATCCAAACGGAGAAGAACTAAAAACCATACGGGTTGCCGAACAGAAAAAAGCAGCAAGTGTACTTGGTGTTACAGATATATCACACCTCGATTATCCTGATGGTTACATTGAAGTAAACCTGGAAAACAGAAAAGCTCTTGTGGCTGAGATTCGGAAAAGACAACCTGACATCGTCGTAAGCTGTGACCCTCAGACCCTTTTTCATCATTTCTATGTAAACCATCCCGATCACAGGGCGGTTGGAATGTTGACTGTTGATGCTGTCTTTCCTGCAGCAGGGAGCCCAGCCTTCTTCCCAGAACAATTGGAGGAGGGTCTTAATATCGCATCGATCCAGGAATTGTGGCTTAGCCTGACAACAGAACCGAATATTTCTCTTGACGTAAGTGAGCATTGGGATTTACGTATCGAAGCCTTGAAAAAACATGTTTCTCAGATCGGGAATCCGGAAGAGTTTGAGCAAAAATGGAATGAGAGACGGCGGGAAATGATGGGGGCTGACGATGGATATTGCGAACATTTCCGTCGTGTAATCTTGAAAGTTGAGTAGGGTTTGATCAAATGAGTGAATCAGTTATATATAATGCTGCCAAAAATTTTCAAAGCAGTGCAATTCAACACAGACGACACCTTCACCAAAATCCGGAACTCGCTTTTCAGGAATTCCAGACATCTGATTATATTGCTGAAGAATTAACTAAGCTTGGACTCGAAGTTCATAGGGGATTTGGAACTACAGGACTTGTCGCAACAATGTCCTCAGAAAAAGCTGGACCCCGGTTTCTATTGCGTTTTGACATGGATGCTCTTGCACTTGAGGAGCAATCAGGAGTCGAATTTGCCTCTAAAACAAATGGCTTGATGCATGCATGCGGCCATGACGGACACATGACGATTGGACTAACGATTGCTGGAATTCTTGTACAACTAAAAAATGAGTTGGAAGGAAGCTATTTCCTTGTATTTCAGCCGGCTGAGGAAATTGGCCAAGGTGCTGCTGCCATGATCGCAGATGGACTTATGGATTTCATTCGCCCTGATTATGCTCTTGCGGTACATTTATGGTCCGAAAATCCAGTTGGTTGGCTAGGAATAAGTTCCGGCCCAGTAATGGCAGGTTGTAAAGACGTAAACATCGAGGTGCGGGGTGTTGGTGGGCATGGAGCAAGACCTCATATGGCGGCTGATCCGATTTTGGCAAGCGCTCACCTGATAACTGCTCTTCAGTCATTAACCAGTCGGGAAACAGACCCACTTGAAAGCCTGGTCTATTCAATTACCAAAATTCATGGTGGAACCAACAACAATGTTATTCCAAACAAAGTGACCCTGGGAGGCAAACCGCGGTTTTTTACCAAAGAGATTGAAGAAATGATGGAAAAGTCGACTCACCGCATGTGCAAGGGTATTGGTGAGGCTTTCGGTAATCAAATCAAAGCGGAATTTGGACCTGCCGTTCCTCCTGTAGTTAATGAACCGAAGGTCATTCAGGCAGCACAGTTGGCTGCAAGAAAAATTGATCCTGAGATTGTGATTGATCAAGATATGCGGATGATGGCTTCTGAAGATATGGCGTTATTTCTTGATCTTGTACCAGGTGCGATGATTTTTGTCGGATCCGGGAGTGAAGATGCTACAAAACGGTTTGCACTACACCACCCCTGTTTTGATATTGATGAACGCAGCCTGGTCCTTGCTGCTGCGCTTTTAGTCGAAACCTGTCAGCAGTTGGTATTGTCTTCATAATACATAAGAACCAATACAACCCAGGACCGGCAAAAAATGCCTTGAATATGTATAATCCCACTATGGAAAAATTGCCTGAAAAAATGCCTTTAACTTCACACCTGGAAGAGCTCCGGAAAACCATTTTATTATCAATGGTGGGGTTGATTGTTGGTGTGATTGTCGCTGCGTTTTTTGTAGATCCAATTCTTGGTTATCTTGCAGCTCCTATTGGGGGACTGCAAAATCTGCATGCGATTGAAGTAACTGAAACAATGTCTGTTTACATGCGGGTGGCATTGTTGGGCGGTTTGATTGTTGCTTTACCCTGGATTTTGTTTCAGATATTTCGGTTTATTGGTAAGGGGTTGAAATCTTCTGAGAAAAGGTCAATCTTTCTTGCACTGCCTTTCGCTATAATACTGTTTTTGGCCGGCGTAGCATTTGCTTTTTATGTGATGCTGCCAGCCTCATTGGGTTTTTTCCAAGAAATTTTAAATGTCACTACCGCAATAAGAATCAATTCTTATTTTGGTTTTACAACAAATCTGTTGTTTTGGATCGGTGCAAGTTTTCAACTGCCATTAATCTTCTTCATCCTTACCAAAGTTGGTTTGGTGAACCACAGGATGCTTTTGAAGGGGTGGCGAGTGGCAATCGTTGCCATTGCAGTTTTAGCGGCAGTCATTACACCAACAGGCGATCCAATAAACATGTTAATATTTATGGTGCCGCTTTTTGTATTATATTTGTTAAGTATAGTGCTTTCTTTACTGGCAGGAAAACCTGCTCAAATACATGAAAAAGAGGAGTAGTTATGGGATCTTTACATTGGCCGGAAATCTTGCTGATTGCATTTATTTTGCTTTTAGTCTTTGGTGTCGGTAGAATCACCAAAATTGGAGGTGAGTTGGGGGCTGGTATACGGGCATTCAAAGAAGGTCTTAGTGGTAAACAAGAAGAGGAAGCTGAGACAGAAAATAACAACCAGACAAAGACCGGCGAGAACGATCAGCCGAATTTAGACAAATAGACTTCGTCGATGGAATTTTTAAACCTGGGCTGGATGGAAATCGCCTTAATTTTAATTCTGGCGTTTGTAATTCTTGGCCCAAACAAAATTGTTAAGACAGGCAAAGACCTGGGGAGCTGGATTCGAAAATTAAGCAAGGACCAGCTTTTCAGGGATGTAATTGAAACAACCGATGAAATTCGCCGCCTTCCTCGGAAAATTTTCGACGAGGCGCAGTTAGAATTGCCACCTCACGTAATTCAACAAGAGCTTGATGAAAAAGCTGTTATGCCGAATGATCAGGGAAAAAACAATTTACCTGATGAGGATCAAGAAGATCATTCCGGCTAATTAGCCATTAATTTTCGGAAGGTGCTCATCATATCTTCAAAAGCATTGGTTAAATCCAACGCCGGTTTCTCAGCTGAGACTTGAACCAGGCTTTCAAAGATCGCCAATAATTGATTCTTTGAAAAGTTATGGGCAATGCTAAGTATTGACGATGGATCTGTAAGCAAATTTGGAAGTTGCTGCATAAATTGTTGTTTTACCAATGATGGGAGTTTTGCAGCTCTGATCAACCTCTCCAGCCGCATCATAGGATTCGATTGATAGGCTTGTGGCTCGGTTCCCTGGATTTTCAGACATAAATCAGAACCTATAGGGCAAATTACACCTTCTAATTTCAGTGTATTTCGGTCATGATCATATTGGAATGCAATCGGGATTTCTCCTTCAGCTGTTGAGATCCCAACGCTTGCAGGCTGGCTGATGCCAATAACCTCAAAATTCCAGGTTCGGTTTTCGGGAAGCAGGGAAGAATAGTTCCCCTTTGCCGGGCCAACGCGGAGGGTTAAATTACCATCGGTCAAGTTTTGTGTTATGCGAGTAATACAAAAATCGCCATCGAGGTAACCCTGCCCTTCCCCCGCGTCTTCATACAGGTCAAACAGACCATCTTTTCCTGCAAAAACCTTCACCTTGAAGACAGCGGGAAGGCTAACCCCATTTGAGACGGGTCCATCGTCAAGTGGTATGATCGCGCCTTCTTGTGCAAAAACAGGAATTTGCTGGATGCCAAAATAAAAACTATACCAACTATTTCCTTCAAACATTTCATGGGTAGAGATATCGAACCATGAGCCTGGAGGAAACCAGACAATCTTTCGGGAAAAGCCAGTTTGAGGGTCGACCGGGGCTGTCACCGGAGCAACAAGCAGCTGCTGACAAAACTGATATTCTCCCGGACATTGATAAGATGCTTGTTCATTTGACCAGGAGTAGTACATCGGAAGGATAATTGGCTCACCAGTGCGTGAGGAGCGCTCGTTGGCTGAGTAGATAAGCGGAATCAATTTGTGCCGCAATTGCATTGCTTCCCGGGCATGCTTGAAGGTTTCTAGGTCGTAGCCCCAGGGCAGCCTTTCAATGTAGGGGTTATTGGTGGAATGAAGGCGGAATATGGGGCTGAAAACTCCAAACTGCACCCAACGCAGGTAGAGCTCAGCCTCTTCAACACCTTCACAATGACCACCGATGTCGTGACTCCACCATCCATAAGCGACATTTGACGCAGTGGCGGTCATTTCAGGCTGGAATTCGAGAGTTTTCCAATGTACCACCGTGTCACCTGAGAAACCTATAGGATAACGCTGTCCACCTAAACCAGGCCACCTGGAGAAGATAAAAGGACGTTTTTCGATGGTTTTACCCTGGTCATAATAATGAAGGTGATTTAACCAAAAGAGTGGATCTAAACCCGCAATTTTGCTGTTAGAACCTTGCTGCCAGTCCAACCACCAAAAGTCGACGCCCTGTGCTTCCAAGGGATAATGTAAAGTTTCAAAATAAGCCTGAACAAAATTTTGGTCAGTGATATCGAAGGGAATTGGTTGATTGGAGGCGGGGTCGATATTCATGCGCGTAGCCATATCCGCATAATGGTCTTCATGTGGATGAACACCTTCTGCAGGGTGAAGGTTTAAAGCGGTCTTCAGATTGCGTTGATGGAGATTAGTGATGAAACCTTCAGGATCAGGGAAAAGTTCCCGGTTCCATGAATATCCTGTCCAGCCTGAGGAGGAGTTGTCGGTTTTGGTCTTGTGCCAATCCATATCAACAATGCAAACGGATAACGGAACCTGATGATCAGAAAACTGATCCATCAATGTGAGCAAGTCATCGGAAGAATATGCCCAGAAACGGCTCCACCAGTTGCCCAGTGCCCAGCGAGGAAGAAGCCCGGGTTTACCTGATAATTTCTGATGGTCTTGAACAGCGGTTAGATAATCCTGCCCGTAGCCGTAAAAATAAAGATCTTTGTAGTCAAGGGATTTTGCTCTTGGCTCTGGCCATTGATCGTTTCCTAAAACAAGGGTTTTACTGTCGTCTACAACTGACCAACCGGATCGCGAAATAAGACCCGGATCCAGTGGTACTGAACCAACGGTGCTATCCAATGTGCGGGTTGTACCACCCAGGTTCAGGTGATCTGCATCTCCATAACGCCAAATAGTTCCTGTTTCTTTTAGTTTAATCGACAGATCCCTCCAATGAAACCGATCTTTGTTTTGGTATTTCAGAATCAGATGATCTGTCTCGATAAGAAGCGAGCCGTCTTTTGTATTGGTTGTAAAATCTGGTGTTTCGAAATTTCGATACCAATATGTAAGGCTGGGGCGATCCTCAAAACTACCGTCTGGATCAAATTCCATTCGGATTAGCCGACTGGTTAGAATGGTGAACCTGGCATATCCAGCTGTAACAATTGAAGAAGGATTTGCTATTGGATCAAAAACGGGATTATTTCTGGACATAAGAACCACCTGCGTTAAGTTGATGATTAAATTGTAATTGAACTTTGCCTAACTGCAAACTGTGTTTCAGTTTCAAACCTTCCAAAGAGCAATCTCCCGATTAATCGCTGTTAAAGGTAAAATCAAAGCAATGAAAGGAATTTAACTATGGAAACAGACCTGAACCGTGATACCAAAATACAAGCAAAAGAACCAGCTAAGTATAAAAACCTATTCGCACTTGCCTTAGGTTATTTTGTCGACCAGGGTGAAGCCCAGGCGATGTCGATTTTTAGCCCTGTATTGAAAGAATTATGGGGACTTAGTGTCGGTAATCTCACCTGGATTACCTTTATCCGAAGCCTATTGCAATCACTCAGCTCTCCATTTTGGGGTTATATGGCAGACCGTTATTCCCGAAAAAAGGTATTATTCTGGGGAACAGGGTTTTGGGGCATATGGACAATTATTGTTGGGTTCACCCAAAATTTTGGTCAGCTTCTCCTGGTTCGAGTTATCTCAGGTATCGGTTTAGGATGCCTAATGCCAGCAACTTTTTCGATCATGGCTGATACTTTTGCACCTAAAGTTCGTGGACGAATGCTTGGATACCTCGAGGGTGTGGGAGTTATTGGAATTATTATTTTCACAGTAGGCTTGGGATTGCTTGCCACGCCTGAACACTGGCGATATGGTTTCTTTATCCTTGGTGTCGCTTCAATTATTTCAGGTTTGGTCATCTTATTGTTTGTTGACGAACCAATACGTGGTTCAAGTGAACCGGAAATGAAAGGACAACTTACCCAGGCCCAGGCAGACCGGTATAGGATCAATTTTGACGATATAAAAAAAGTTTTCGGAATTCCAACTATCAAAGTCGCAATTCTCCAAGGATTGGCTGGTTCGATGCCCTGGGTAATTATGGGCGCTTTTTTGATTCTCTGGTTGGTTGAAGACCGAGGTTTGTCAACACAGCAAGCTCCGTTAATCTTTGGAA
>CAZMZQ010000002.1:39383-41195 GCA_964570745.1 uncultured Anaerolineaceae bacterium | reverse complement strand
AAAACGCACATCCAATCAGATCGTTAGCGGACAGAGACGAGCCCTGTCCCTACGATATGGTACCTTACCGTTGTGTAAACTTCGAAACCATTAATATCCTCCCAAGCCCGGGTTCGGATACAGATTCACAATATTTTTATGATACTAACACAAATAAACCAGATTTTCACCTTGCTGCAAAAAGGTTAAGATCTCATTTTCGGATACAATGCAGATGAGGTACACATGATTTACTTTACCTATGACTTTCTTTTGCTTTTAAGAATCGTCCTGGCTATATGGATTGTTTCAAGGTTCATCAGGGTGATTGTTTACAAAAAAATAAATCTCTTCCGTGAAATCCTGCTTTGGGTCATGTTTTTATATGTAATCTTCTTGCTTTTTAGAACTTTTGAGCCATTTACAATTCTGATTCAGCGGGAACACCAAAGGGCAAATTTTATACCCCTGCAGGGCATCCTTTCCATGATTGAAAAAGCGTCCATCTTTGACCAGGATATGACCCGGCGAATCGTTTTTGTGAACATTGTCGGCAATATCCTGCTCTTTTCACCGCTTGGAATGACCCTTCCGTTGTTGGAAAAGCAATTGAATAAGGCATGGCTGGTGGTCTTGCTCGGGCTGTCGTTTTCATTAACGATTGAAATTGCTCAGACTTTCCTCGTAGACCGGGTTTTTGATGTTGATGACCTAATTCTGAACTCGTTTGGAACGTTGATGGGGTTTTTGGTCTATGCGATCCTTAACCAGATAAAACCTGTCAGAACGTTTTTTGATCAGGTCAGAGAAGCTGCCAGACCGAATGCCCTGCGATATGCGCTGATCTTTATACTGATTGTGGCAGGGGCGACGTTGGGGATTTATCATTACGGCTATGACCTGTATCGCGGAATCCCGCAATAGTAGGCGGAACTAAAAAGCTCTTATTAGCGTCTTTAAAATTAGCAAGAATTCAATGTAAAAAAGTGAGGTCTTGATGAAAAAGAGAATGATCATATTAGCAACCATGGCAATGGTCATGGTCTTTTTAGCTGGCTGTAATCTGCCGGCAACCACATCCAGTGGAGATTCGCAGACCCAGGTTGCTCTCTTCGCCCAGGCAACACTGACAAAGTTTGCCGTGCAGCAAACAGAAATTGCAGAAGAGACGCAGCATGTAGTTACTGAACCTCCGACGAATACCGTTCCGACTACAGACCCGACTGCTGCGGGGGTCCTGGCGACGGCTAATCCACCGACATCAGTCCCTGCAACCCAGGTCCCGTTTGTCACTGTTATACCTGTTACAGCAACCCCAGTGACGGGGACGGGGCAGCTACTGCCAACTAACAGCAGTTACACCCGGATAAATTTTGCGACCGGGACAACCAATTACACCGTTATTGATACGATTCCAGCCAACACTACCCGGCGTTATGCCCTCAGGCTAACCCAATACCAAATGCTGGAGACGTCTTTAACCAGCAGCACGACCGCTCATATCGCAATAAGTACTGAAAAAGGAAAACAACTGGTTGATTTCTCACAGAAATGGACCTGGTATCGGGATTATGCGTCTGAAAATGGGGATTGGTATGTTGACGTTCGCACTGGTGCTTATGCTGCCGATATTAACCTATATTTTATGGCTCCACAGCGGATTAGCTTCGATGCTGGCAAGGATACCCTGATTGCAAAAGCAAGCGTAGGCGGGAACCGAAGCCACAACTTCATTGCCTGGGCAAATAAAGACCAGACCATGAAGGTCAGTCTCAATCCAGGCAGCGGTTTGGTCTTGTCGGTCTGGAAGCTAAATGGAGATGTTTTGCTCTC
>CAZMZQ010000002.1:0-39283 GCA_964570745.1 uncultured Anaerolineaceae bacterium | reverse complement strand
CCTCGCTCATTGCCGTTAATGGGTGGAGTTTTTGTTGATGTAATCCTCTACAGCTGATTTCTGGTAATGAGTGTCAATTGCATAGGGCACATAATTTCGAACCCATGCAATTGCGTCTTCACTGTTGAGTGCGAGAATTTCATGTGCCAACATGGCTACAAACATGCCTGTCCTGCCAATTCCAGCGTGGCAATGAATGACAGTGTTTTCACCGTTTTTTATTGCATCGATGGTTTCAGCTAATGTCTGATCCCAGGCACCTTTTTCTGGCGTGGAAAAGTCGGGTACCGGTGCATAAATGACGTGATACCCGAACTGTCGGTAAAGGTCAAGCAAGTTACGACCACTGTGTCTCTGGTGTTCTTCTTCAAAATTCAAAACGACAACAGTGGAGATCCCTTTTTCTTTGTAAAGACTGAGGACCTGATCATCAGGGTCAAACATCCGGCTGCCCGGGGTGGGAGAACGATAGACCTTCCCGGGGGTTCCAAAAAGAAACTCGGTGAGCAGTTCTGGTTCAGGGTGTTTTTGCCCTTCCGGCAATTCCAGCCTTCCATTTTTACCGTGATCGAACTGAAAAGTGCTGATAACGGCATCCAGGTTGAGGGGCCCATAAATATGTGGGAAGAGCATTTCCCCCCCTTCAAGGTTTTCGTAAACCAGGGGAGATTCAAGCTTATCGGGGTCAATTTCGAGCACGACCAGGTCAGGAGTGTCTGCGAACAGACGGTTGGCTGTGTCTTCTAGCTGATAATGGTCGGAACAATGGATAAAACCTTCAGATTTTAAACTGTCTGCGCTAAAGTTTTTATCTTTGGAATTTTTTTGCCATTCTGATTGGGTTGTTATGTGATAGATCATGCTTTCCTCCAAAATATTTGATAACTATACAACATTCATGCAGAAAATGAAACCTGATTGAAAAGAGTCAGCAATTCTCAATATGGGAAATTTTTTCAACTAAACCCATTCTCTTGTAATCATGGTTTATTTCCGGTTTTCAATGTCTGTCCGCAGTTTTTTAGTTGGGGAGGTCTGACTATGTAAGCGCTCACTCAGTACTTACGATCGGGACATTCTCTAGACTTGTTCTAATATACAAGAGCATTATAGGAAAAAGCGAAGCCTAACCCAAACAAAAATATATTATGGTATTGACAATACTGTGTGATATACAGTATAATGTGGAAAACACGTTGAAAGGAGCGTTATGGAGGAATTTGAAAACACATTTGAGAATGTAAACGTAGAACTACGGCGTGGGTTAACTAACCTGGTTGTACTCAGCCAGTGCAAGCAGCCGGCGTATGGGTATGAGTTGGTCAAATCACTGGGTGAAAAGGGGTTTCCCCTGGATGCGAACACAGTTTACCCACTCTTGCGCCGGCTTGAGAAGCAAGGATTGCTAAACTCTGATTGGGATACCACTACAGATAAACCCCGTAAATACTACCTGATTTCGCCTGCAGGTGCTCTTTTTTTTGAACGGCTAAAGGCTCATTGGCATGAAACAAATAAGGTTGTTAGAGAGATCATTGAGGATCAAAATGAAAAATAATTTAATTGAACGCTATATTTACGCGGTAACCCGCCACATGTCAAAAAAAGAAGCTGCAGATATATCCAAAGAATTGGATGAGCTTGTCGAAACAATGTTAGCTGAAAAAGCGGGCCAACCTGGAAGCGAGGAAGAAAAAGTTCGGCAGGTGTTGATGGAACTTGGCAATCCTGAGACAATGGCTCGGGCATATACAGGCAAGGCAAATGACAGCCTGATTGGACAACCCCATTACAGTACGTACTTGAAGGTGTTGAAAATTGTTCTTTTCGCCATTGCATTGGGGATATCAATTAGTCTTCTGGTTAGCGTTATTAGTAATATCTCGGAAATTAACCTTGATTCTTCGATAAACTGGTTTGTTGATGCGCTTGCAGAATGGATCACAGCGTTATTCTCAGGTCTGTTGGGTGGATTCGCCTGGGTAACGATCATCTTCGCTATTCTTTATCATAAAGGTGTCAAGTTTGACTTTGACCTGGGTGACCTTAACGATTTGCCGGAAGTTCCTTCAGAAAGAGCACGCATCGGTCGCGGTGAAATAATTGCTGACGTGATCTTTGTAACGGTGTTTACGATCCTTTTCATTCTATTACCCTATATGAATATCCCTGTCATCGGGATGACGCCAAAGCCATTCCCATTTTTTAATCCTGATTTGCTGATTGGTGTACGTTATCTCTTGATTGCTTCGGTAGTTGCCATGATTCTCGAGGCGATTGTCAAATTTTTAGACGGTCGTCACACATATCGTGTCTTTGCTGCAAAGGTCCTGACAAACCTGGTTACTGTTGCCACCACGATAATTTGGTTGGGAAACTCCCACTCTGTCAATCCTTTATTTGTGGAGCGCTTCCAGGAATTGACCGGATTCAGCATTTACGGCATCAATGGGCAGCCGGTTGCTGGGTTGGCAAGTGATTGGGCGATGCTGCCCTTTCCCATTCTGATTGTTATCGTAATTTCAATTGTAGTCGCGATCAGTGAGATCATTTCAGCGGGTTTTAAAACCTTCACTCTTGAAAAATGAACAACATAAAACCAGATTTAAGCTGTCATATTTATTAACAAAATTAGAACGTTAAAATTATAACAACGTGTTATACTAAGCGAGGTGAGCAGATATCTGCTCGGTTGTGATGGCTGGTTGCCAGCCGGAGGTAGTAAAGTGAAAGTACATGTAGACGAAGATCTGTGTATCGGTTGTGGGATTTGCGAAGGTGTTGCACCCGAGGTGTTCAGTTTGGAAAATGAACCTGTAGCACAGGTGATCATGGATCCAGTTGAAGTGGAATTTCAGGAAGCCGCTCGTCAGGCTGCCGAAGATTGCCCGGAAGACGCGATCAACGTAGAAGATGATGCGGATATACCTCTGATTGATGAGACAACAACTGAAGTTTCTGATGAAACTGAAGTTGATGAATTTAGTACAACAGTATCTGAAAGGAAAGAAAGAATGAGAGCAATTGTTGACGCTGACCTTTGTATTGGTTGTGGGATTTGTGAAGGTATCGTACCTGAGGTTTTTAGTCTTTTGAACGAACCCTACGCCGAAGTTCTGCTGGATCCCATTCCTGAAGAATATCAGGACGCCACCAGAGAAGCAGCTGAAGAATGCCCCGAAGAGGCAATCTCAATCGTTGATTAAAACGACACAAGCAATAAGCACCGCTCAATTCAGTGAGCGGTGCTTTGCATTTAAGCCAGTCAGGGTTGGACGAGTTTGTAAAAATATGTGTCTGCAGCGATAAAATCTGATGAAAACAGGATGATGTTATGGAAGATAAGAAACGCTTTTTAATTCTGACCAGTGACGCTGGTTTTGGTCATCGCAGCGCCGCGATATCGATCTCGAAGGCATTAATTGAGCTCTATGGAGACAAGCAGTTTAACCTGGTGGTAAACCCGATTCTCGACAGCCCTTCAATTTCATTGATGAAGCCAATTGAAAAAGGATATGACAAAGGGGTTCGCTATGCCCCAAGCTTATACCGGTTGGGCTATGAAGTGAGCGATTCGAGACAGTTTAGCGAAATTATGGAAGGTGCGCTGACCCTCTTTTTGCAACGAAACATCGGGGATTTTGTCAAAGCTTTATCCCCCCATGGCATCCTGCTTACCAATCCGATGTTTAATGCACCAGCCGGTAAAGTAAAACAAGAGCATAATTTGAAAGCCCCGCTTTATGCCGTGGTGACTGACCTGGCAGATGTTCATTCGCTCTGGTTTGCACCGGGACCAGACCTCTTTTTCCTCGCTTCCGACTGGGTGATGGTGAAAGCCAGGGACAATCGCGTGCCCTTGCGCAAACTTCAGATCACCGGTATCCCGGTTAGCCCCAGATTTGCTTTGAACAAGGCAGATAAACCACAGCTGCGTCACCAATTAAACCTGAATCCAGAGCTGCACACGCTCTTATTTGTTGGTGGTGTCAGAGTCGATCACATCCTTGAAAACCTGCACGCCCTTGATGAAACCTCTCATTCAATCCAGGTGGTGGTGATTGCCGGCGGGAATGACGATTTATATCACGCACTTCAGGAAGATAAGTTCGGCTTCCCGATAACTATTTTGAATTTTGTTGATAATATGCCGGAATGGATGTTGGCTGCTGACCTGGTGGTCACCAAGGCAGGTGGTCTGATTATGTCCGAAGCCATGGCAGCAGGATTGCCGGTGCTGCTGATTGATTTCCTGCCGGGGCAGGAAGAGGGTAACGTTCGTTATATAACCAGCCACCAGGCTGGAGCACAGGTGCAGAACGTTGGGGAGTTTACAACAATGATCGATTTTTGGCTTAAAGATAATGCCGTTCAACTGGAAAGAGTTTCAGCTTCAGCCCGCTTAATCGGACATCCCGAGGCAGCTTTTACGGTTGCAAAAACTCTTTGGGAGGCTTCAGCAAAGGTTGAATCCTGACTCAATCGAAAATGCTGTCCAAATCTGGCTTGATGTATTCTAAGGCGGTTGCTTTGGCGACCAACTCCTCCCGGGTATGGGCGTTAAACTTAATTTGAATTCGATAAAGGCAGTTTTGGACCGTTTTGACCGTGACTTGATGTCGGTAAGCAATCTGAATCAGGTTTAATCCAGAGCCCAACCCTTGTAATACCTGCAATTCTTTTGGATGCAGAGAAATTACAGGAGCGTCTTCGGGAGATGGCGGGGGATACACAATCACAATTTTTCCCACCCGCAGCGCTTGCCAGGAGTTTTCGCGTGCCTGATCATAGCCAAGATAGGCTTGCCAATCACCGGCATTGATCTGGCGGGTGATTTCTTCCGGGCGGGCTGCAAAATCGAGCATCTGAACCGCTCCAGACTCATTAAAAACAAAAACCTGGGTCACTTCACCTTCCTGATATAGAACATATGATCTATTATCGTTATTGGAAGTCCATTTGTCAAGTCTCTATTGATGTTATTATTGCTTAAGCAGGATGAAAAATTCCCTGGCATCATGCTGGGATTTCCCCTCACAGGATTAGCAAAATTAAATTGTTTCTTCGACTGGTTTGGGGAGCCACTTCAGGCTCATAAAGGCTAAAACAGACAAAACTCCAACGACAGCACCTGCTAACCAGGGGGCCTGAATACTGATATTGTCTGACAGGAAACCAGCCCCCATCGGACCGATCGCCAGGGCGACAAACCAATTTAAGCCAAAGAACCCCAGATAGCGTCCGCGTTGATCCGGAGGCGCAAGGTTTGCGACATAAGCTGTAGCAGTTGGCGCGGTGATTAGTTCACCAAAGGTCATCACTACCATTGCAATTAGAAACCCCCAATAATTGCTGCTGTATGCAACGATCAACATTGTGACCGGATAAAATGCAGCACCGA
This sequence comes from uncultured Anaerolineaceae bacterium, assembly GCA_964570745.1. Taxonomy (GTDB): domain Bacteria; phylum Chloroflexota; class Anaerolineae; order Anaerolineales; family Anaerolineaceae; genus Mesolinea. The sequence continues at coordinate 33,882 of CAZMZQ010000002.1, read as the reverse complement.
TCGGCATGACTTTAGTTGACTCGTGTCGGTTGGTGCGGTGAGTGATCGCCACCTGCAAAAAGATTACCATCAGGGCATTGGTGGTCGGGATCCAGGAATAAAGGGTTTCATCGATGCCAAAGTTTTGTTTGATGTAAACTGCGAGGATTACCCACATCAGGGTAGCGCATATTTCCATCAGGGTAAAGGAACTGAGCATTCGTACGAAAGCTTTGTTTTTCAAAGCCTGACCGAGAACCTTAAACTGATCCCGCAGGTCCTCGCGTTGATCGTCTCTCTTGATTTCGAGCGTCTCCTTGAGAAAGAAGACAATGAGCAAACCGAAAAATATCAAGGTAATCGCTGCCGAAACAAACCCGATATTGTATGAGCGAGAGAGAACCAGCCCGCCGAGGATGGGACCAAGAGCCACACCGATATTTCGACCCATTCGCACCAACCCGTATGCCTGGGCACGTTCTTCCGGGGGCAGCATGTCAGCGACAATCGCGTCAGTCCCGATGCGGTAGAGTGGGCTGAACAACCCTGAGAGAAACATCAGCACACCAAATTGCCAGAATTCGTTCGTATAAATGTAACCCAGATAAACGATCGCCATCCCAAAAATGCCAAATACCATGATCCCTTTGCGCCCAAAATAGTCGACCAACGAACCGGCAACGATCGAGGCGATCAAGCCCGAAATCGAGTTGAAAGTCATCAGGCTGGTAACGGCAGCCATCGGTAAAAGGAGTTTTTCAGAGGCGTAAATGGTCAGAAAAGGCCAGACCATGGTCGTGCCGGTGCTGGAGACGACCAACCCCACAAACATAAGCCAAAACTGGAAAGGATAACGACGAAAAATTGATTTTAAACGCTGCATGAAGGCTCAATTCCCTGGATCGTTCAGAGGGAAAACAGCCTCACAGGTGAAGCCAACCGGAGAGTAGAGAGGCGCTTCAAAACGATAGATCGTGAAATATAAGGTTATCGGGATATGAAACTCATCCCACCAGGTTTTGTATGGATCGACAATTTCACCATCTTTATTGAACATGGGGTTTTGTCGCTTGAAGAATATCTCTTCACCGTTCGGTCCCCGCAGTGTGAGAAGATAAAGCTCTTCACGGTCTTTCCCATCGTATAAGTTGGTGTTACCGACTGGGATCGGAAAATCTGGATTTAGCCCATAACTGTCGTTAGGGGCTGCGAGACAGGTTGGCAGCTCGTCGTGTTCCAGGTAACGCAGGCTTTGGGCTAGGCGGTCAAATACTGCCTGACCAGATGTTTCCCACAAATGCTGCTGATCGCGGAATTGATTGTTTGCTGCCCCAAACAAGCTGAGACAGCCGCGGTCGGTCTGAACTGCGAACAGACTGCCGCGTGCTGCAAAGCCCATCAAAGTGCCTTCAAAATCAACTTTCAATCCTTCTCCGACCGGCAGTGTGGCTGGCACAGGGCTAAAGGGATAAAATGCCAAACCTTTACCCTCCTGGCGGTCAAGGTTGACCTGCAGGCAGTCCTGAACATCCTGGATGACGGAGTTTCTGTCATTTGAGATCCGGTAAACAAGCCCGGCATCATCGCTAAGGGAGGTTTGCTCGCTGTTGATCGTTATCACCAGCGGCTGACTGCCTTGCTCCCAAATGGTCACTGGCGCAAATGCATAACCACTTTCACCTACCACCTCTTCGGGACCTGTTTCGATGAGCGAGGCATAATCCGGGGTGGGGGTAGGCTTAGGGTTTCCAGAGCTTGATAGTGGTGCGATATAAAGAGGCACTTCAGTGCGATTAGGGCTGGTTACAACGTAATCGCAACCTGCCAGGAGCGCACAAACTGACGAAAGCAGGACCGTTTTTAAAATTAAGATTTTTTTGGAAGCTTTGATCATGGCTGCCCCTCTGGAGACTCAGCTGAAGAGAGATGAAATTGATTTAGCATCTCTCTGAAAGTCGGCAAAAAAGCCTCCCATTCAGTTTCGATGCCGGTTCCAACAAACACCAGCACATAGAATGGCATTGCGACGATAACAACGCGACCGAGCATATAAGTTTCGCCGTATGGTTTGGCAAAATCAAGCAGCATGGCGGGATATTTATCGACCTTGGTCTCACCTTCATTAACGACCTTATAATCTTCATCGATGACAGATGCGAGGAAAGGTTCGATCTGTTCTTTTGCCAGGTTGAGATGGGTGGCAGTGTCGATAGTTTCGGTTGGTGATGCATAAACATGGACGATCAGTTCTTCTTCGCTTCCTGAATAGTCAGGTGGTGTGGTTGTGAAGAGGGCATCGTCCTGGACGGTTTGCCAACCAGTGGGAATGGAAAACTCAAAACGACCATTCGGGCTTTGATAATTATCAAGCGGAAGGCTTGAGCCAGATTTCAGCGAGCAAGCGCTGGGAAAGGTGAGAAGCGCTAACACAAGGAAGAAAATTCTGAGACTTTTTTGATTCCACATATCAAGAAATTGTACTTCAGAAAAAGGAGAAAATGAACAACATTGATATATGGCAGCTATAATCATAAGATGCAAGATTTGATCGATGAAATTATTTATAGCAACCGTAAGACAATGTCCATTGAGGTTAAGCCTGGAGGACGGGTAATTATGCGGGTTCCGAAAGGAACCTGGAAGAGCACGATCAATCGATTTGCCCTCGAAAAATCGGATTGGATAAGGCAGGCAAAAGCAAAAATGGCTAATGCCTTTTCTGACAAAACAAAACAAGCCTATCACGACGGCGCGTCAATCTTTTATTTGGGACGGCGTTGGAGATTGAATCATGCCAGCAAGGTAAAGAACGGATTGGATTTCAAGGCAGAGAGAGGTTTTTATCTGCAGCAGGACCGGCTTGATCAGGCAGAAAAGTTGTTAATAAAATTTTATCGGAATGAAACACGCAGGCTGGTAAACGAAAAGATCGACAGATATGCAGAGATTTGGGGCTTAAATGCGAGCTCAGTTCGGATAACCAGTGCAAAATCTCGCTGGGGTTCGTGCAATGCCAGGAATGGGCTTAATTTCTCGTACCGACTGGCACTGTTGCCCAAAGAGATGGTGGAATACATTGTCGTTCACGAACTGGCTCACACCCGCCATCACAATCACGGACGCGGTTTTTGGGAATTAGTGGGAATGATGCTGCCGGACTATCAGACCCGCAGATTGTGGCTCAAACAAAACGCCCGAACACTGCCCGATATCTAAGAGCTGAGAGCCGGCTATTCCATACGCTGAAATTTAAGCTCTTCGCGATCGGCTCCAAACTTTTTACGTTTGGCAGTCAGAGATTCAATTTCTATCCTGTAAATAGCGACCATATCGAGATTATCGCCGGCGACATCTTCAAAATACTTCATTTTATCGGGGACAAATCGCTCACAGAGCAAGCGTAGCGCTTCTTTTTTGTTGGTGTAATTTAGCTCTTTGAAAACTCTGCCACGAACAATTGCGGAAGCAAATTCGGTGGTGAAAACCTTTAACCCAAGGACAGAAACGAGATCACCGCTCTCTGACAGCTGGTTAAGTTCTTCTTCAGGGTATAAGTCCGGTACGTGTACATCAGTGACGAAAACAACGCTTACCTGCTTGCCATCCGGCATCTGCTCCACTTTTTCACCACTGTTGGAACTATGAAAAAATAAAAGCCGCTCTTTTCGGACAATTGAGAGAGGTACCGAGATGGGTTCACCGTTTGACCCGACAAGACTCACGACGCCAAAATCGGACTTGTCAATAACATCAAATCCAAAACTTTCATCCATTTCACGGTCTTTTCTGCGCATCTAACCTCCGGTAATGATCAATATTGATAATGTTACCACAACAAAATTACCATTTTTCCACTTTTTTACCCCCTCTTTTTCGTGTTTTCCCCTCTTTTCTTTTTTAAAAAATGCGCTACACTTATCCTTGATTAGAACAAACGTTCTAAAAATGAGGAGAAGCGAACGATGCCACAAAAAAACCCCACTTTAATTGCACAGTCGCAGGTCCTCCACCCTGCCCGCCCTTCAAAGGCGGGCAGCGGTGTGAAGGTCGCTGCTGCGCTTGAGGAACGGGAATCGCTGATTGATGCCCGTTACGAAATTTTGGGATACGGCGATTGCGGTTTGACCAGTGCAGAAAGGCTGCAACTCTCCGAATCCATAAAACTCGGACTGGCTGAAGAAATCGAGCTGATACGTAAAGTATTGAAACAATTCGCAAATGCTGCTGATGAAGGCGGAGAAAAAGAATATCCGGCAAATCTCGCCAAAACGGTGGACCTACTGGGTTTAACCTGCAGCCGGTTGGCAAACATGATGCGCGTTCATGCCGGACTGACCGGTGACACCATTCAAAATGTCTCTGGTGAACTGCTGGAAGCAATCAGTATTTTTCTGGAAGATGTGGAGGAGAGCTATGGAATTAAGCATGATCAAACAGACTAACCTCTGTCAACCAACCCGCCTTTTCTTATCGATACCTCAGGGTCAAAACCCTGTTGAACCAGGCAAAACTAATCAATTGAAACGCAAGGAAACCAGGGTGGAATTTTTACGCCGGCTGCGCAGCATCGATAACTTCAGTCATATCTTTGGAAGTGTGAATCTGCGCAGTTATCAAGCTGAAGCAGCCAGGGCGATTGTGAAATCGATCATGGAGCAAAAAGGGCTCTCGTTTGTGGTCATGTTTCCCAGGCAATCGGGTAAAAACATGCTCCAGGCACAGCTGGAAGTTTACCTGATGAGCTTATTAGGGCAGCAGGGGGCGGAAATGGTCAAGCTTTCACCGACCTACCAACCGCAAAGCCTGAACGCCATGCGCCGGCTTGAGACAGCCCTCCAGCAAAATTATCTGACCCACAACCAATGGCAAAAAAGTGCTGGCAACCATTACCGCTTTAAAAATGCTCATCTCACCTTTCTTTCCGCTGCCCCCGGTTCAAACATTGTCGGAGCGACTGCTTCGACGATGCTCGCTCTGGATGAAGCCCAGGATATCTCTGTTTCGAAGTACGACAAGCAAATTGCACCGATGGCGGCCTCCACCAACGCAACCCGCGTTTTTTGGGGGACTGCCTGGACCGGGCAAACCCTGTTGGCACGAGAGCTGAGGGCAGCCCGTGAAGCTGAAGCCCGGGATGGCATCAGGCGTGTCTTTCGCATCGGAGCCGAAGAAGTCAGGCGCGAGGTGCCCGCCTATGGCTTGTTTGTCGATGAACAGATCGCCCGGCTGGGGCGTTCGCATCCAATGGTGCGCTCACAATTCTTTAGCGAAGAGATCGACTTTTCGGGTGGTCTTTTCACCCCGGCACGTCTGAGCCTGATGCAGGGAAACCACTCTGCCTGCAAGCATCCTCAACCGGGCAAGCAGTATGCCATGCTGGTTGACATTGCGGGGGAAGATGAACAAGCCAGGAAAGAAGGCTTTGTTTCAGCGGAGGTAAACAACCTTCAAAACCCGGGAAGAGATTCAACCGCGGTGACCATCGTTGAGATAGACCTGAGCCTCCTGGATGACGACCTCGTAGGAAAACCACGCTACCAGGTGGTACAGCGTTATCTCTGGCAGGGAGAACGTCACAGCACACTCTACCAAAGACTCTACCACCTGGCACAGCAGTGGGCTTGCCAAAAGGTTGTCGTAGACGCCAGCGGGATTGGTGCTGGTGTGTGCTCATTTTTACGCGACAAACTGGACGAACGTGTGATTCCCCTGGTCTTCAACCAGCAGCTAAAATCCCGCCTCGGTTGGGGGTTTTTAGCGGTAGTTGATACCGGTAGATTTCAGGATTTCCGACCATCGCAGCCTGCACACACCGAGGCAGGCGCGCTGAACCCGCTGGCGATCCAAATGGCAAACGAACAGGACCAGCTTTAATACCTTTTCCAACGCCAATTGCAAGCGCTCAGCTGTGAGGTTGGAATCGGACCGGATAAGAGTATGAAATGGTGGGTCCCCGAAGGCACACCAGATCCAATGGGCGGTTTGCTGCATGATGACCTGGTCATCTCGGCTGCCATGACTGCAATTTTGGACGAACTTGATTGGAAACCAAGCTTTACCCCTGCACTAATTCAAGCATCAGACCCACTCAAAGAAATGGATGGAGGTTTTTAGTGACTTACTTTACCCGTAATCAGGGCTACCCGTTCGGGATCGACCTTTCCCAGCATAATGCCAGCTGGGATGGCAGGCAAATCCCCGATTTTGACCAATTTCAAGCCCACGTACCGGCAATACGGTTTGTATCCATACGCACCGGTATTTCCTGGGGCTATCGCGACAGCATGTTCCAGCGCTTTTTTGAAGAGGCGTCCCGCATCGGGGTGTGTATTTTACCCTACCATGTGGTCTATCCATCCGCAGACCCGATCCGACAAATGGAAGCATTTTTGACCATTCTCAAAGATGTCGACCTGGAGCAGGTCCGACTCGTGCTGGACCTTGAACTCGATCAGGGGAAGTCCCGTGTTCAGATCACGAACATGCTCACTCAGTGCCTGTGTTATCTGTTTAGTGTCACCGGGCGATACCCGATTGTTTATTCCCGGGCGTCGTGGATAAATGAACACCTTGATGTAGCCAGCCTGCCTAGTCTGGACTGGTGGTTGGCGCAATATATCCGCAGCTACGATGCTCCTCAATTCACCCCTGAATATCCCTGCCCTCCCCAGTTGCCCAAAGGCGTGCGTCAGTGGTTGATCCACCAAACCAGCCAGCGTGCCCCAGCCATTGGCGGCGTTGGGCGCTATATGGATTACAACCGTTGGAACGGGAGCCTGGAGCAGCTTTGGGCTTATTTTGGCAAGGGTAAAACTGGGGGAGCAATTTGTCCTTTGGATTCCAAAGCCTGTGAGCGTGCCGCTCAAATACTTAAACCCGCAATGGTTTTGGAGGAAGTGTCTGCATGAGCTTTTCATTCAAAGAACGCTTGCAAGCCTTTTTTCAACTAGCTGACGAAAAACTGGAAAGCAATCAGCGGCTTGGACTGAGCCAGGTTGAAACTGAAAACAACTTTTTAGTGGGGGCGCAGCCTGCTTTCAGTCTTCCGCGTGACCGCCAGGTATATGACCGGCAGAAAATCATGCTTGACAGCCTGGATGCCTGGCGATTTAACCCTGTTGCGAGACGAATCGTTGAACTGACTACCCAATATGCAGCTGGCGGTGGGATGGTAGTAACCTGTTCAGACAAGCCAACCCAGGCGTTTATCACAGAATTCTGGCAGCACAGGCTTAACCTGTTGGATCAGAAGATCAACCAGTTTAGTGACGAGCTCTGCCTGAGCGGAAATTTGTTTTTGATGCTCAGCAGCGATCAAAGCGGTATGACCTATCTGCGCATCGTCCCCGCGGCTGATGTGCTGCAAATTCAATCGCGGGAAAACGACATTGAGCAGGAGCTGGCATATCACATCAGGCAACCTGGTAATACCGAGCCCCTGATTTGCCAGGCATATGACCCTCGTAATGAAGAGATGGATATGCACAATCGCTTGCCGGAAGTTATGCTTCACTTTGCCATCAACAGACCAAGCGGCTCGCAGTGGGGTGAAGGAGACCTGACGCCGGTTTTGAAATGGCTTTCCCGCTACAGTGCCTGGCTTGAAGACCGGGTAAGGTTAAATCGCTTTCGGAATGCCTTTGTCTATGTAGTCAAGGCACGCTTTGGCAGCGAAAACGAACGTTATTCCCGCCAACTGCAATTGGCTGCCAATCCACCCGCGCCTGGTTCGGTTTTAGTGACTGATGAAAGTGAAGAGTGGTCAGTGCTGGCACCTAAACTGGAAGCGCTTGACGCATCCAGCGACGGTCTGGCGATTAAAAAGATGATCGCTGCCGGGGTGGGGCTGCCCCTGCATTTCCTGGCAGAGCCAGAATCGTCTACAAAGACGACTGCTGAAGCAGCTGGAAGCCCAACCTACCGGCGTTTCTCAGAGCGGCAGCGTTTTTTGTGTGCCATGGTCGAAACGATCTTGCGCGTAGTCGTTTCAAGACGCGCTTTATACGACCCTCATATCAATCCGGATGTTCAAATAAGCGTTGAAGGTGGTGACGTCAGTGCCCGTGACAATCGCGAATTGGCACAGGCAGGCGTACAGATTCACGAAGTGGCTGCCGGCTTGCTTGAGCATGGTTTGATTGATGAGCGGGAATATCTGCGCCTGGTTTATCGCTTTATGGGTGAACGCGTTCCTGACCAATCTGGTTCAGATGGCGAATAAGAATAACTTCAACCAATTGCCCAGCGTGGGGCAGGCAATTAGTTTGAAACAGGGCATCAATCAAAATGGAAGGAGATTTATGACTGAAAGTCGACAACGGCTGGCATTGGAGGTCAACCCGGTCGGTAGTGGTCGCTTCGAGATACTGGCAATCACAGCCGGGTCAGCCAATGGTTGGGTGTTCCCTGCGGAAGTGCTCAGGGATTCCCTGCAACTTTGGGAAGGGGTCAATTGCTTTGTTGACCATAGTCTCAAGGAACGTTCCGTACGCGATATCGCCGGAATCTTGCGAAAACCAACCTGGGATGCTGAAGCGTGTGGAGTGCGGGCTGAATTGAGCGCTTTTGGTCCTTCAGCTGAAGTGCTCAAGGATATCGGACGCCAGGTGCTCGAAAAGTCGGACGAACCTGCTGTCAGGGTGGGTTTTTCAGCAGACGTGCTCTTTCAGGGTAAGGCTGGCAAAGTCGGGAAGATCCTGCGGATCTACTCGGTGGACCTGGTCTACAACCCTGCCCGGGGTGGTATTTTCCTGCGGGCACTCAATCAACTTGGAATCAAGCCAATTATGGAAGGAGAACCCTTTATGTCTACACAATTTAAGGAGAATAGTATCGAAACAAATCTCGCGCTTCAGGAAGCGGAAGTTCAGCCACTGCCGGAAGCAGGCAGCCTGGAAGACCAGTTGGCGGAAATGCGAAACATGCGTGCGCAAATGAGCGCTTTTTTGCTGGAAAACAGCCTTTCAAACTCTAATCTGCCTCAAGGGCTGAAGACCAATATCCGAAAACGGTTTCAAAACCGCACCTTCGCACCGGCAGAGCTCCAGGCAGCACTTCGCGAAGCCCACACACTGCTCAGCGATTTGGAGGGCGCGAGCGTGGTCAAAGGTCCAGCCCGAATTGAAGGGATGCTGGAGCCTGCGGAACGATTGCAGGCTGCTGTGGACGATCTATTTGACGCACCCCGCGAAAAAGGAATTGGTAATACCCAGGTCGCCAGACTTTCGGGTATTCGTGAGCTTTATCTCACATTGACCGGTGATTATGACCTGCATGGTGGTTATTTTCTCGAACGAACCAGGCTTGCGACCACAGCCGATTTCACTGGACTGGTTAAGAACAGCCTGAACAAACTGGTTAGCAACACCTGGGAAGAGTTGGGAAAAGCTGGCTACGACTGGTGGAAGAATGTAACCGTTCAGGAGCATTTTAACAGCCTGCATGATATCACCGGCACGCTGATCGGCACGGTGGGTGACCTGCCCAGCATCGCTGAAGGCGGTAATTACACTGAGCTAAAGGTAGGCGATTCTCCCGAAGTTGCCAGGTTTACCAAATTTGGTGGTTATATCCCCCTGACGCTTGAGCTGATCGACCGTGACGAAACCCGTAAGCTGCGCGCCTATGCCCGTGAGCTGGCTTCTGCAGGAATGCGGAAAATTTCCCGCCTGGTTGCAGAGATATTCACAAGCGAAGCTGGCGTCGGACCAATCCTGGCTGATGAGGAGAACTTGTTCAACCTGGAAGCTGTCACAGTCAAAGGTGGGCATGCCAACCTGGCGAACCTGGCTCTGAATGCAGGCAATTGGGATGTTGTCAGCGCCAGGGTTTACGCCCAACCTATGTTGGTAAAAAACGCTGCGGGATTTTTCGGCAGTGGTCCCCAGATGGCGGTGAACCCCAAGTTTCTCCTGGTACCACGGGCATTACAACGCACCGCCATGGAAATTTGTACTGGCAGCTTTGTGCGCGAGGCAGATTATGTCTATGACAACGTGCTCAAAGGCAGCGCGGTGCCACTTGTAGTGCCGGAATGGACCGATGCCAACGACTGGGCGGCAGTATGTGATCCCCGCGTTGCCCCGGCTATTTTCGTGGGAGAACGGTTTGGAATTGCACCTGAGATCTTTATTGCCGGTGATGAGCTTTCGCCGGCAGTGTTTAGCAATGACGAACACCGTCTGAAGGTTCGCCATTATCTGGCGGTCTGGGTGAACGACTTCCGACCGCTTTACAAGAATAACGTTGCTTGATTCTGAGGAGAGAGATGACAAAATTGAAATTTCTGTTGAGTTCGCGTAAGTTTTGGGCTGCCCTGGTTGGCTTGATCATCATGATGGTCAAAGTCTGGTACCCCGACTTCCCGATCGACCCAGACCAGCTCGCCGGAATTATCGCAATTCTGGTCACCTATATCCTGGGCACTGCCCTAGAAGATGGACTGAGGGCTGATTCCTAAACCAATTTGCTGCCTGCCTCTTCACAAGCGTGAAGGGGCAGGCAAGGAGGTAAAAATGACTGACAGAGAAATAAAAAGAGTAGTAAACAAACTTATGGGTAAAGATGTGCTCAGTCGGAGACTGCGTGAGGACGGTTTCCTGGTGGTGATTAACAACCGGGGATGGAAAGTAACTTTTTCTGCAGGAGAAGTTGAAAAGGCTTTCAAGAGTCTTGGTCACAAGAAGGGAGCTTCTAATGACACATCTGGATGACCTGGTTGCGAGCCTGGAACAACAATTTTTGGATCCGTATCAACTTGCGATTGAATTACCGCTTAAGTTAGAAGCTTTCAGGGAGTCAATCGGGTATATCAACGGTCTTTTTTGTGAAAACTACACCCTCGCTGGTTTGGATTCTGCAGAACTCACCAGCCTGCCGGATGAATTTCTTCCAGCCCTGATGAGAGGTGCCGCTGCCAGTGTCATCAAGGCGGTTTTGCAGCACCACCAGGTCAGTTACAGTAACCTCAACCTTGATTCAAACGCGCTGGCTGCCTGGGTGCGCTATCTCATCCAGGAACGTGACCATCTGCTGGACAGGCTGCGGATCGCAAGTTTACACAATGGCTCAAACACACCGTGGGCAGCATGGAAATTAGAGGAGCATCGGTCTTATGAGTGATCTCGCAATCGGAAACCTGGGCAGACCTGACGAGGGTTCGTGGTTTGTGCTGCAGAGTGCCGACCAGCCCATGGGATTGATCAGTACGGAATATGGATTGAATCCGAGCCTTGAACCACTGGTGGAAGAGAAGCTGACCCTGAACCTTCGCGGTTCCAAAACAAAAATCCGTTCAATTATCGATAACCTGGAATCACTCCTCAGGACGGGAACGGATTTTTCCTACATGCCACTGGTGCTGCGAATTTGGAGCGAAGATCAATCGGCTTATCTTTACAGCCTGATACAAAGCGGAAGGCTTGAAATAGCCAGCGGGCAGCTGGCATCGCACAAGGCTGGTTCAATACAGCTTCACCTGCTTATTCAACGTGAAAACAGCTTTTTTGGCTCTGAACAACCGCTACCATTATCCAATTCTTCCGGCGGAGGGATTACCAACGGGCTGACAATTTATAACCACGACGATAACCAGCCTGGTCATGATAACTGGTTCACCATTGATACCGCGGCGCTTGATTTGATCCAGCCAGCGTCCCTGCGGATGGAACTTGAAAACACTTTTGCTGGTGACAGCCTGTCAAATTTATGGGTGGGCGGTTTGGCAGACACAGAGTTTGATAGCCGGGCGATGCTTAACCTTGAAGCAGAAGGCGGATCAGGAGGGTCTGCACTGACCTCTTCGCTTGCATCCGGAGGGAAATATGTCTATTATGAATGGTCTGGCTCATCGTGGACAAACCTGGCAGCCTGGACAATTGGTCCGGTTGAGGTGAGTCAGCTGCGCAAACGCACCTGCACACCGATTTTACGCCTGTTCAGCCAGGTAAGTGGCGGACCGCTTTATTTACGCCTTCAAATCGCTGTGGATAACAATATAGTCTGGCAGAGCCCTGAAACAGAGGTGGAAAATGGCAGTGGTTTTGTGGTGTTGGAACCGTTCAATTTACCTATAGGCAGCCTGCCCCTGGTGAACTATGCATACTCGCATCAATTGGTTTTGCAGGCGAAACATACGGCTACTGGTAGACACACACTTAATCTGGATGACATTTTATTGTTGCCCCATGAGCCTTTCAGTGTCTTTCATAGTATCAGCGGTTTGCCTCATCAGTCCCGGTTGGTCGTAGATGGAATGTTGAAAACGAGTTGGTCAATAAAACAGGGGCTGGAGATTAAAACCCACCGAAGGATGGGTGAACCTCTGTCGATCAATCCGTCTCACAAGCAGCACTTCTGGCTTTTTCAAACAGATGCAAATGGCGCACCGATCGAACGGACGTTGAAGATAAGGGCATGGATTCGCAAACATTGGAGGTTACCATGAGCTGGGCTTTCGAAATTCTCAACCGTCAGGCTGGCAAATTTATATTTTCTCCGGAAGACTGCCTTCCGCTTAACCTTGAATGGAATGACCGTTACGGTCCCAGCCAGGCACGGGTATTTTGTCCGTGTGGCGGGATGACTTTGCAAGATTGGCGTATCTGTCTGGGGCAGGATATACGAGTTTACGACCCGGAAGGGCGACTTGCCTGGTGGGGCTTCCTCGAATCAGTGGATCAAATGAGAGGAAATCAGGTTTTTAATCTTGGTTTGGATAGCATGGCAAACCGGGTGGCTGTGCGTTATTTGCTGCCAACCGATTCAGAGCCTTTTGTTTTTCAACAAACCCAATGGAAAGACGACCCAGAGAGCCAGGAGGTTTATGGAATAAAGGAACAGCTCCTGCAGAGACAATTTATGCATGGTCAGGTAGCAGATTTACTCGTTGGTGACTGGTTGTCCGCTCATTCACAGCCGAAAGTTGCTTTGAAAGGAAAGCTCACAGGTCGGCTTCAAGATGAAGGTTATGTTTTGAACTGCCGAAGTTGGATGGAAACGCTTGCGTGGCGTTACTGGCAGGGGTGGAATGGAATCGTGGAACACCGACCAGCTCAACTTGGAACCCAACCAGTTGGGCAGAGCACATCCAACTTGCGCCTGGCACAATCTTTCGTAGTCAACAGTCCCATCCAGGCGTTTTCAGCTTCACTCCGTGTACGCAGACAGGGTATGCCCGCAGACAATCTCAAGGTCAGCATTCAAACCGATCTTGGCAATCAACCATCTGGCTTGATATTGACCAATACAACCGTATCTCCATCTGAATTGAATGTTGAAACCTACCGATGGGTTGAAGTAAACCTGCCCGGTAATGCGGAGCTTGAAGTTGGCGAACGATATTGGTTGGTAGTGGAGCGCAGCGGGTCGGTTAATAACGGGAATTGTTATTGGCTTGGGCTTGACGAAAATGCGGGCTTTGAAGATGGCACCCTTTTATTACAAAATTCAACCGGCTGGTCTTCCCGCAGCCCGAGGGCAGATTTGCTTTTTCAGATCGTCGGTCGCAGAGATCACAGGCAGCAAATAATTGATCTTGTTGAATTTGGTGGTCAGTTTTTGAACGGTGTTGATACCAGTTTGATGCATGAATCGATGCTCCCGCTTTTCTACGGTCAGGGAAAAACCTGTTTGCAAACCCTTTTTGACCTGATCGAACAAGGCAATGTGGGTGTGCAGCCGTTGTGCTCAATGGTTAGCCCTTCCAGAAGGATTGAGATTTGGCAGAGACCGAAAAGTAAAGAAGCACAATTCTATCTCGACGAAGATGAATCGATTAAGGACCGATTCGGCCAGCCACTAAAAGCGTTTTGGCATGCGGTCGGGCAATGGCTTCACACTTCGCAGGATCAACCGGTTTATATTCATGGATTGAGTTTTGATTTTACCAATGGCAGATGTCTGCTTAATAACAATCAGGCAGCCAATCACGGTCACAATTTGGGAAAAAATTCGATCTATACCGTAGCATCGATAGATCAAAAGCTTTTATGATTGATTTATACTCAATCAATGAATGTGCTATACTTTTCATCCTTACAAATCCTTAACGGAGGAAAATTATGAGTAATGTAAAGATCGTTAGCGATTCATCGGCATACATCCCGCAAGAATTTATTGAAAGGTATAACCTCTCTATTCTGCCACTGACCGTCAACTGGCAAGGCAAGTCACTTTATGATGGTGTGGATATCCAGGCAAATGATTTTTACCAACAACTGGCAAGTTCCAAAGAAATGGCAACCACCAGCCAGGTCACCGTCGGACAGTTTTTGGAAGTTTTTTCAAAGCTGCTCGAAGAAGGCAAAGATGTCTTCTATATGGGGATTTCTAAAGGGCTTTCGGCGACGGTCGACTCAGCTTTACAGGCAAAGAAAGAGCTGGGAGATCCTGAAAACCTGGTTGTGATGGACACACGCCTGGTTTCGATGGCATTGACTCTCATGGTTCTCGAGGTTGCAAAGGCAGCCCAAAACGGTGCCAGCCTGCAGGAATGCCAGCAGATTGCAAATGATGTTTATCCCCGAATCGGAGTGTATTTCACTGTAAATTCGCTGGAATACCTGCACCGCGGAGGTCGGATCAATACTGCAAAGCGCCTGTTGGGTTCTGCATTGGATCTAAAGCCGATCATGGAGATTCGGGACGGCAAAATCGAACTTGTTGAAAGCGTCCGTTCGCAGAAAAAAGCACTCAATCGCATGATTGAATTGATCGAAAGGGATATTGATGGGCGTACACCTGTCAGAATCGGTCCTTTTCATGCGCTGGCATTTGACGAGATGGTCGCGATGGAAGAAGCAGCTGTCGAACGCCTGCACCCTGTTGAGATCATCCGCTCTGAGGTCAGTCCTGTTATTGGAAGTCATGTCGGACCGGGAACCGTTTCGATGGCATACATGGTTGGATAATTATTAAATAACAAAGCTGGATTGAGCTCAGATTTTGTTCAATCCAGCTTTATTCTTTTAATGACAACCTCTGGAACTAATATGAAAAACCAGAGGTTTTTTATAGCTAAAAAGCGTCTATTTCGAGCCAGCGGTCTCCGTCTTTGAAAGCATATACCGGTGCCCAGGCGAGACCAAAGTATTCAACGACCACGTCCTTTTTAAGCGGCTTGATGAAAATCTCCTGGAGCTCAACAGCCTTCCCTTCAGCGTTGGCCTTAAATTCATCGATTTCAATCTTCATCTTCGCATCCAGTTCCGCCAGTTCGGATTTATAGCGTGCGATCATAACTTCTGATTCTGCGACATTCTCCTTTGCGGTGGCAGTCATACGCCGTTTGGTGAGAGATGAGCTTATGCTTTTCTTTCTTCCGCCAAGCAGGCTGACAACTGTTTGCAGTCCCGTACCTGCCTCTTCAAGACGACGATGGTTGAGAGTTTGTTTGTCTCTTTCAAGCTCCAATTCTTCTTTGACCAGCTTGTTTTCAATCGTCTTCTTTTGCTTCGCATACTTCTCCTCAATCGCTCCGACACCAGCAGAAAGATTGGTATTGCCCGCAACTTGAGTTCGGGCAATAAAATCTTCTTTGCTTTCGTCAACTTCTGAAACCAGTTTAAGATCCGGATTTCGATATAGCGTTATCTGGTAGTTGCGATATAGCCAGTCAGCAAAATCGCTGGATAAGCTGCTTACGTTCTTCTCGTCAGTAAAGGGATAGACCAAGTCTGCAAAGGTTGCGCCGGGCAAAGGACCCCGGTCAAATTCATTTGCCTGGATTTCATCAACCTGGTAATCCTGCCACTGCACAAGTCCACGGTTTTCCAAGTCCGGTATCAATACGGTTATCCCTTTTTGAGTATTGACGTTGTAGGTACGGTTTGCAAACCAGACCTGAGCTTGCCCAACCAGGGTTGGTCGATAGTGGTAGAGCGGCTGTGTGGTTGGAGCGATACCCCGGTCGGCTGCCTGCTTGTAGGCATCTCCAGGGCTCAATCTGATAGGCAGATAGAAGACATTAACCTTCGAGCCCAACACCGGTTGGGTCGATTTCCCGGGGAGGTCTGCACTGCCTCCGCCAACCACATCGGCAGCTGAAACAGATTGCCCGGAGCCATTAAGCGCGGCTGATACTAGACGCACATCAGCTCCAACCAGGCGGTTGAGATCCTGCAGCTTGTTGCGCGTTATCGGACCAGCCAGATAGTTCATCGCCCAGCGGGTAGTGAAGATCTCGGGACCTTTGGCGTGGACATTATGAAGCAGGAATACTCGTTTTCCAAGCGAGGAGATCGTGTTGTCGAAATAGGGGCGGTCGAAAGTTCCGGAAACATTGGTAAGCCCGTCGAGCAGGCGCTGCTTGTCCTGGTCGGTTTGCAGTTTGCCGATAACCCAGGTGCCGGCATTGGAAAGGGCTTTATAGTCCAGGTCAATCGGGTTTTGAGTGGAAAGTACCAAACCTACGCCGAAAGCGCGTGCTTGTTTGAGCATGCGTAGAATGATCGGCTTGCTGGGTGGGTTGGCAACCGGCGGTAAATAACCGACGATCTCGTCAAAATAGACCAATGCGCGAAGGTCGCTGGTGCCAGATTTTGTTCGCATCCAGGTTTCAATGGCAGAATAAAGCAAGGTGATGAAGAACATCCGCTCTGCATCCGCCAGGTGGGCGAGGTAAAAGATACTGTGCCTGGGTTTGCCATCCGGGGAATAGAGCAGGTTCTGAATATCCAGAGGCTGACCTTCGAGCCAACTCTCAAATGAGGGTGCGGCAATAAAGTTGTTCAATAGCATTGCCAGATCAAAGCGGTCTTTTTCAGGATAAAATTTGGCGACCGGGAAAACACCCAGTTTCTCAAAAGGTGGGTTTTGCACCTGCAAAATCAGGCTTTCGAGATCGAGATCTTTTTTGTCACTCCAGGAATGTTCGAAAATATTCGATAACAAGATGTGTTCGCGTGAGCGTACCGGGTCAATATCTTTAAAACCGACCAATCCAAGCAGAGCGGTGACCGTACTGCTGATCGCTTCGCGCAGCATCTCTTTATTTTCGTCCCAACTGATTTGGGGTGCTTTGAGAGAAGAAAGAATGCTGATTGGGATGGCTGAATCGGAGCCAGGGGTATAAACAGCATAATCGACACTTTGCGCTAACTTCTCCATACGGGTTCTATCAATACCCGAGCGTTCTGTGCCCTTTTTCCAGGAAGCAGCAGCAGCTTCAGCCGCCTGCTCTACCGTCTGGCCCTCACGTTTAGCTGCGTCAGCATCCACCCAGGGTTCAAAATCGCCCGGCAAGAAATCCGGAAAATGCAGGAGGTGGTTAGTCAGGTCGCCTTTAGGGTCAACCAGGATCGCAGGGATGCCCTTGAGGGCAGCCTCTTCAAGGAGGATGATCCCCATCCCTGTCTTGCCCGAGCCGGTCATACCAGTGATCACCATGTGCGTTGTAAGGTCTTGTGGGTTGTAATAGGTCAGTTTATCAGGGATGATAGCCTGGTTTTTTAAGTCGTAAGTATTGCCAAAATAAAATTCAGAAGGATCGATTTCCATGATTCCATTGCCCTTTCGTTTTGTCTTCTGGGTAAATTATAGTACAAGAAAGTCCTCAATTCCCGGCTGCATTACGAGGATCCTCGAAATAAAGGGGAATGAGGTCCCTGGTGCTATGAGTGCCTGCCGAAATCGCCACTCGCCGCAAACAATATGAATACTACCGCAACCAACTCCTCACCTTCAAACTCCTCGACTAACATCCGTACGGACAGGGCCCTGTGCCTGCGCAGCAAGGTATGTCCCTGTCCGCATACGCAATTAATCCAATAAAACTTGACTCTGTCCGACAATAGTCTGATTGGGTGAACGTTTTCGGACGGAGATAAACCCTGTCCGTACGGGTTTTGTTTGCATGAGCCTTCTATACGTCCACCAATGATTTGATCAGATGATCGCTCTCGGACTGGAGATAAACCCCGTCCGTGCTGCTTTATTCAATCAATTCCTCCATTGGGACAGGGCTTGCCAGGCTGGCGAATTATGCATACCCCTTCCGCTGACAATTCGACCTGGCCCTCACCTATGAGAAAAAATGGATCAGTCGGTCGCACCTATGCTACAAAAAGTATAAATCGGGATCGAATTGCACCAGAGAGGGCAACACCGCAGTGGCAAGAGAAAAATCCATGTGTAAAGTGGTTGAGTTGGGGATGGCTATCACACGGATACCAGCACGGTGGGCTGCCATTACCCCATTTTCCGAATCCTCGAGAATAAGGGCGTTTCTTGCTGGAACACCCAGGTTTTCCAACACTTTTAAAAAGATATCTGGTGCTGGTTTTGCTTTTTCAACGTTTTCAAGAGTCACGAGTGTATCAAGTTTATCGATAAGCTCCAGGCGGGTCAGATGTGTGTGAACCCAATTAAACGGCGAGCTTGAGCCAACCGCCAGGAGGTATCCATTTGCTTTTGCACGGTCAATCAGCTCCACAACACCTTCCATCGCATCCAGCTTTTCAGCACGCTTGTAAGCTTTTTGGTGAAAATCTCTGCGAATCTGCTCAAAGGTGCGCGTCTCGCCATCACGATTTGCCAAAGGCTGTACTGGGTGTATTGCGTGAGGAATATCCGAGCCGATTACCTCAAGATGAGCCTTCAGATCAAAGGTCAAGCCAACCTGGGTATAAAGCTCTTGCCATATCCGGATTTCAGATGTTTCAGTGTCCAGGATCAACCCGTCAAAATCGAAGATCAGGCATTTTTTACCTGAATTATCTCCTGACATTTTGCCTGCCCCAGTAACCAGCACGCAGCGGTGTTACCTCTTCGATGGTAATAAAAGCATCTGAATCGATTTCCTTGACAATTCTTTCTATTGTGCTGATATCTTTTCGGCGGACTGACAGGTCGCTAATCCAAACCGGACCGTCCTTTCCCTGGGCAGGAATTTCAGTGACAGCAAAATCATGGTCACGCAAAGATTTTACTATCTCCTTGCCACAGGTTTTACTGATTATGCTGAGGTGCGAAAAACCTACCGCTATTTTTCTTTCTACGTACATGCCCACCACGTTGCCGGTAGCATAACCAGCTGCATAACCAATTGTATAAAGGAAGTTGGATAAGTCATTCAAAACAACCCCGACAGTCAACACGAATAAGACGGATTCGCAGAAACCCAATATCCAGGATATTCCTCGTTTTCCGCGCATTGTGAGCATGAAGCGCAGGGTATCCATCGAAATGGATAAAACTCTTACAAAGAAAATCAGTAAAGTAGTGGCAAGAGTTTGCCATGTAAATAAATCAGCCATATTACGCCGCTTTCTATTTGCCTTTTTCGTTCAATGCTGTTAACCGGGCAGGCTCATAAAGCTCGGTTGCATATTCCTTCACCATTCTGCACATCGAAAAAGCAGGCGATACGGTTCTGATACATTCCTTGATCTGTTCAATCCATGGACCGGGCAGACCATCTGCAGAACGTTTGGAGTAATAAAGCGGCACAATTTCATTTTCGAGGGTTTCGTAGAAACTCAAGGCGTCAGTCTCATCCTGCAAGTCCTGATCGTCGTAATCGGTTTTATCTCCAATTGCCCATCCATTGCGACCGTTGTAGCCTTCAGCCCACCAACCATCGAGAACGGAGAAGTTGAGCGTTCCGTTCATGCCTGCTTTCATACCGCTGGTCCCCGATGCTTCACGAGGGCGGCGCGGTGTATTGAGCCAGACATCAACTCCTTGCACCAGGTGACGAGCCATGTCCATATCATAATCGTCCAAGAATACCAGGCGACCGCCGTTGCGAGAATTTTTAACATGTCGATATACTTCCTGTATCAGACGTTTACCAGGTTCGTCAGCAGGGTGAGCTTTTCCGGCGAAAATGATCTGAACTGGGTTTTCTTCGTTAGTAACGATATTCATCAACCGTTCATAATCCCTGAAGACCAGGTTGGCACGCTTATAAGTTGCAAACCTGCGGGCAAAACCAATCGTAAGTGCAAGCGGATCTAATAAAACACCACTGGCAACAGTTTGTACAGGATGAACATTATCTGCCTCCCATTCGTGGCGCGCCCTGGCGACCATATAGCTGACCAATTTCCGTTTCAGGTGAATTCGGACCTGCCAGAGTTCATTATCCGGAATCGATTCGACCTGGTCCCACAATTCCTGGTCATCAAGCCTGTCTCTCCAATCTTCGTCCAGGTATTGATCATACAAACCAGCCAATCTGCGAGCCAACCAGGTTCCGGTGTGAACACCATTGGTGATATAAGAGATCGGCACTTCTTCCACGCTCTTGCCGGGCCAGAGATATTGCCACATGCTGCGTGAGACAGCCCCATGCAATTTTGAAACCCCGTTGCGATAATTTGATAACCGCAGAGCCAAAACAGGCATGCTGAATACCTCATCAGACCAGTCATTTTTTATCTTGGCTAAATCCATGAACTGATCACGGTCCAGACCGAGTGAACCCCAATAATTGGCGAAATATTTATCGACCAGCCAGGTTGGAAACTCGTCGTTTCCTGCGGGGACAGGTGTGTGGGTGGTGAAAATGCTCGATTTGCTGACAATCTCTTTTGCTTCTTCAAGTGTGTGACCTTGTTCGATCAGCTGGCGCATCCGTTCGAGAGTCAGAAAAGCCGAATGACCTTCATTCATATGGAAGATCACAGGTTTATGTCCAAGCCGTTCAAGGGCACGTAAACCGCCAATCCCAAGCAGCATCTCCTGGGAGATTCGCAGTTCAGGGTCGCTGATGTAAAGCTTGTCAGTCAGTTCACGGTCCTGTGGATTGTTTTCGGGAATGTTGGTTTGCAGCAGCACCAAAGGAACTCGTCCGACCTGCAATTCGTAAAGCCTGGCATAAAGCATTCTGCCCGGCAGTTCAATAGAGATTTTTATAGGTTCATGGTTTTCATCGTAAAGCTCAACGATTGGCAATTCGCTGAATTTGATCTGAACGTTATGTGCTTCCTGCCAGCCGTCTTCCGTGATGTGTTGTGAAAAGTAACCATAGGTATATAAAAAGCCCACTGCCACCATGGGCAAACCCAGGTCGCTGGCTTCTTTCAGGTGGTCACCGGAAAGGATGCCCAGCCCCCCGGCATAGACCATAAGAGATTCGTGTAAGCCATATTCAAAGGAAAAATATCCAATCTTATCTTCCTTTGAATATTCAAAATTATTGTTGGTCCATGTTTCTTTTTTGTTCATATATTCATCGAACTGACGAACAATCTGGTCATAACGGTCAAGGAAATAACGGTCTTTAATCAGGTCTTCAAACCTGCTTTTGTCTATTGAGCGCAGGAAGGCAACCGGGTTGTGATTGGACAGGCGCCATTTAAGCGCATGAACTTCTTTGAATAACCGCGCAACTTCGGGGTTGCCCACCCACCATAAGTTGTGGGCGATGTCAGCAAGGCGTTTGATTCGATAAGGCAAGTCAAAAGTGTTTTGGTAAACGCGAATAATCTTGTTCGGCATTAATTAATTCTCCTGTATTTACACGGTCAAATAACCGCAAATTCTTTAATTTACACAATTGTTTATTATACCTAATAAAAGTGAGGCTCTAAGCAGGGCTCATTTGCCAGTGTATCCCGGGGCAGAAATAAAGATCAAACGGCATAACCGTTTGTCTGAAAGCCGGCTGAATAGCCTTTGATCAAGTTCATCAGGAAGGGCTGACGAAGTCACCACGGTGGGGAGCTCAGCATTATAGCGATAATTAAACAACTGGTAGAGTTTTTCACGTGCCCAGGGAGTGGCAGATTGCGTGCCCAGATCATCCAAAATCAGCAGTCTCGCTGTGCGGATTTCATTAAAGCGCTTATCCAGGCTAATGCCGCTGTTTGGAGCAAAGGCTGCCCTGAGGTAATCCAACAAGTCCGGCACAACCACGAATAAAGGCGGCATTCCCCTGGAAGCCTGGTAATTGCCGATTGCGGCAGCCAGGTGGGTTTTGCCGCAGCCATAAGAGCCGTGAATACTGATCCAGCCTTTCGGATTCTCAGCAAATTCCTGTGCGATTTTGAACGCATCAGAGAGGGAGGTGATATCCTCTTTGGGCAGCCCTTCGTTTTGCCTGAAACTAAAATTGCCAAAAGTTTGTCGGGAGTGCAGGTTTAGGCTGGAAAGTTCAGGATGCCCAAACTCGTCAGTCGGATTGCGGAAATCTGGTGCCAGGATATGGACGTGACTTACCAATTCAGGGTCGCTCAAACGTGAGCGAATACGGCCTTCAAATTCGGAAAGATCAACGTTGCTGGTGATTACTGTCGGCATATGATTGATATAGCGTGAATTGATGATTTGGAACAGTTTTTCTTCTGCCCAGGCGGTTGTGCTCTGTGTGCCAAAATCATCCATAACCAGCAGAGGTGCGTTGCGAATTTCGTTGAAGCGTTCTTCGTAGCTCAAATCAGACCCGGAGGAGAAAGAGAAACGCAGCCAGTCCAGCAGATCAGGAACAGTCAAAAATATTGTGGGAGTTCCCATCCTGACAGACTGGTTGGCGATGGCAGCTGCGAGGTGGGTTTTGCCTGATCCATATCGTCCTGTGAGTAGCAGCCAGCCTGTTTGTGCACCAGCAAAATTCACAGCTGTGTTATAAGCCTGTTCCAAAGAATTCGCCTGTGAAAGCCCCAGACCAAACCTTCCGCGTGGCAAAAAGTTTTCAAATGTCAGGTCGCTGAGCGCCCCGAGATTGCTGAGTTGATAAAGGTGATCCTGCTGCTGGGATTGAACCTGCCTGAGCCGGCAGACACAAATTTCGCTGCGTCCGAAACGCGGATCTTCCACCGGAACATCATAGCCGACAAAACCAACCCCAAAACAAACCGGACAATTTGGGTCTCCCGGTCCGTAGTATGTAGGAGTCGGTTCAGAAACGTCTGGGTTAGCTTCAGGTACCGAGCTCTCGTTTTTGATCGAGGTAGAGTTTCCTAAAGGATTCGAGATCTCGTTTATCTTCTTCATTGCTCCTCTTTCGTCCTTTTTCCTGCCAATTGCGCAAAATTGCCTGGATATACTTCCAGTTGCGGGCATTGTAATGCACAGCTTCTTTGATTGCGTCTTCCAGCCATTCCTCAGTATAGGTTTCCGCTGCATCTCTCAATAACTCTGCGGAATAAGCGGTCAGGGGACCGATATTTTCTTCGTATAGCCGAAACACATTTGGCTTGGCTGGTGTTGGCAGGGCTGTTGCCAAAGACAGGTTTGTCAAAAGTGACGGCTGCTCTTGAAGTGAATGCAGCAGGCTTGCCCCGGCATCAGTGCCCGGTAAAAGATATTTTCTTTCAGGCGTCTCCGGGCTGCTGAAAACAAAAAGCGCCCCGCCCCGGTCAAGCTCATCCAGAGCTGACGCAAAACTGATTTGTGTTTCTGTCCAGTCTACCGGTAGATAATTCTCGAGGTCGAAAGCTTCGCAAAGCTGGCTGTCTCTTTCCTGTTCGGACATAAACTGGAAATATCCCAACAAAACCAACAGGGCATCACGGCTCAAACCAGAAGCAACTTTGAAAAAATCGACTGGAAGGTTGACGCTGACCGTTTTATCTGAAAATTTACTTTTCACACCGTTCGCCACATCACTTTTTATCAATGTATGCTTTATCTTTAAATTGTGCCAGGCGGTCCAGGAAAACCAACTCAATGCCGGAATGAACCGGTCCGTTTCGATGTTTGGCAACGGCAAGTTTTGCTATGTTGTGATATGGGCTGTCTATGTCATCCATAAACGGTCGGTTGATAAACATGACGATATCAGCATCCTGCTCAAGCGAGCCGGATTCACGCAGGTCTGAGAGAATGGGCTGTTTGTCCTGGCGCTGTTCGACAGCGCGAGAAAGCTGGGCTGCTGCCATTACCGGCACGTCGAGGTCGCGCGCCAGGATTTTTAGTTGACGCGAGATGTACGAAACTTCTTGCACCCGGTTTTCAGTCCGGCGGTCTCCGGACATAAGCTGCAGATAGTCGACAATTACCAGGTCGAGACTGTGTTCGTCTTTCAAACGCCGACATTTTGCGCTCATTTGCAGCGGGGTGATGCCGGGGGTGTCGTCGATATAGATGTTGGTATGTTCAAACTTGGTGATGGTGCGGGTCAGCATTTCAGCTTCCTGGTCAGAAAAACGACCGGAACGCAGTTTTTGCGAGTCGATCTCAGTTTCCTGGGCGAGCATACGCTGCAATAGCTGCTCGGCTGCCATTTCGATTGAAAACATTGCGACATTACGCCTTAATACCATGCCCACATGTTTGGCTATCCCGATCAGAAAGCCTGTCTTACCCATGCCCGGTCTGCCTGCCACGATGATAAAGTCAGACTTGTGCAGACCATCAAGAATGTTATCAACAGATTTCAACCCGGTTTTCAAGCCGCCGATTTCTTCTTCGTTTGAGCTTGCCTCAGTTACTCTTGCCAGGTATTCGCTGGCGACATCTCCGATCGGTACCAGGTCGCGCTTGTAGCGATTTTCACTAACGTTGAAAATTGACTTTTCAGCTTCATCAATCACCGCATCAAGGCTCATCTCTTTGTGATAAGCCAGTTTTGCGATCGCCTGGGCAGATTCGGTTAGACGACGACGGGTTTTGAGCTCGCTAATCGTGCGTGCATAAGAAAGCGCATGCAAAGAGCTGGGAACACGGTTGCTCAGCTTGATCAGATAGTCCAGCCCACCCACATCTTCCAATTGTTCGCGCGAGTCAAGGACGTCTTTAACCGTGAGCAAGTCAAGGTAGTGTTTTTCCTGGTCAAGCGATATGAAGGCTTCCCAGATCCATTGGTGTCTTTTTAAATAAAAATCTTCCGGGTTTAAGAAAGAGACTACCTCGACCAAAATCTCAGGGTTGATCAAAACAGCGCCAATCAATGCCTCTTCCATTTCGCGGTCGAAGAGCAATTTTTCGCTGTAGGTGAATTGTTCTTCCAGCTCAGGGATCTCGTCAGGATATTCGCTCATATCTGCCAGCTTTCTGCCAACTATTCGGGATCTTCCGGGGCATCCTCTGAGCTTGTTGATTCCTCAGAGTCATCTTCCTGGTCGATTTTGCCTAAGAAATCTTCAAAAACCGAAAGATTTCCTGGCAAATCATCCTCTTCTTCTTCATTTTCCGGTTCAAGATAGATTGCATCTTCAGGTTGGATTCCAACTTCATTCAGGATTTCTTCGTCAACGAATATTGGGGCTCCGGTACGCACGACGAGTGCAAGCGCATCTGAAGGACGGCAATCGATGGATACCTCTTTATCTGTCTGAACGACCAGGTTGGCGTAATAAGTTTCTGAAACCAGTCCGGTTATTTCGACCCTCAAAAGCCGTCCCCCCATTTTATGTAGCATGTCGAGCATCAGGTCGTGAGTTAAAGGTCTCGCAACTGCGATATTTTGTAAGGCAATCGTGATGGATTCAGCTTCAAACAAACCGATCCAAATCGGCACATACCGCTCGTCGTCTTTGTCCTTTAAAACAATTACACGATCCTGATTGGTCAGACTGACCCTCACGCTGTCAATCGCGCATTCAATCATTTTTCCCATATTTCACCAAAAGTTTACTAAGAGGTTTGAAGTTGATTCTAACATGTTATGCCAAAACATATCTAAAATTAGATTGTGCTTTGATAATTTCATTGCTGTCGCTCCGATTCCACATAGCGACACAGACTTGATTATATCCCCACCAGGTGCGGATTCTGCCTGACAGATCGTCTTTTCTAATGGGGTAACCTCTTTAAAAACACTGGGAAAATTTTTCATCTTTCGGATATAATGGACTTGTCATTACCGTTTTGAAGCAGCGGTATTCTGGCGTCTGACCTTTATGGTGGTGGGTTAATCTGGTTGAATGATTATTAAGTGTTGAGGCAGAGTTGCAGAAACAACAACTAAAAGTATTATTAATTGAGCGATCCCGAAAGTTAGAAAGTTGTTTCAAAGATGCCCTTCTGCGTAAAGGCTATATGGTCCTGGGAGTTGAAAGTGGAGGTGAAGGGCTCACCAGATTGAATGACTTTCTGCCCGATGTAATTATCATTAATGCCGCTTCTTTACGAACCAATGGTTTGCGCATAGCCTCCTGGTATCACAACCGCTTACCCGAAACACCTGTAATCCTCATTGTTGCAGAAGATGAACCGATTGACGACGCTGAAACCATTGATGTCATTCTTCACCTGCCGTTCACGGTTCAAAAAATTGTCAATCGCTTGCGTTCATTCGAAAATACCCGCAACCAGGACTTGCTTGTCGAGGGACCTTTGCTTCTTAACCTGAAAACGCACATGGTCACCTATAACCAAAAGACAACTTATCTCACGCCCCGATTAGCCCAACTTCTTGAGATCCTTATGAATAATCCTGGCTTTGAATTCCCTCGTGAAGAATTATTCAAACAAGCCTGGAATACCGATTACACAGAAGACACGCGAAGCCTGGACGTTCACATAAGTTGGCTGCGAAAAGCAATCGAAGAAAATCCTCAAAACCCTGATTTAATTAAAACCGTAAGAGGTGTAGGTTACAAACTCGAGTTATAACACCAGTTCAATCAGGCTTGATTTCTGTTACGTCTCCAAAACCATTAATCTTAATCACCCATTTGCTGCCTTGAAAAGCCTGCTGAAACAGGTTGTAGTCTGTGGTTCGATAGGTATAATTCTCACCCTCGCCAAGAAAGGTAATCACATAAGATTCTGTTGAATTTCCGACACGCTGTTCACTTGTCAGGGCTCTTGCAGGCCAGCTTGCCTGGGTATCATATCCATCTAGTTTGAGCGTATCGATTACGACCCACTGCATCGTGTCGTAAGAACAATATTCTTCATAAACTTCGTAATAACAATCCTGAACTACTTTGCCAATTCCAGTTCCGGTATCTATTGTGTAAGGCTCTCCACACACCTCGGTTGAATTTGGTTGGTAGGTATCGGAATCACTACGATGACGCATACTGCAGTTGTAAGAGCGGGCACCAACAGGAATGTTTTCTGACCAATCTTTTTCCAGTACTAACTGGTATGCTTCAATTTCAACCTTCCGCAGCCAATAGGTCTGGGTAACTGTGGCGTCCAGACTTTCGCTCCGGCTTGCCTTCGTAAAAAACCAGGCACCAAATGCCAGACAAAAGACCAGCAGCAAGATACCTAGAATTGGCAGCCATTTTGGCGTTGACTTCGAAGAGGTTGATTCCTGCCTGAGGTTTCCAGTTTGGTTTGTCACTTTAGAAGTCGTTGATTGAGGGTCCTGGGCAGTTTGCTTTTGAACAATCGCACCGACTGGTCTGCTTGTGGCACCGACTGTCAGGTCACCACCGCACTTGACGCAGATTTGTGCTTCTGCGGGGTTGCGCGTCCCACAATAGGGACAGTGTTTATCCGGACCGCTTTTCGCCATACGAATCAATGCTTCATCTTTGATGTAGTTGAAGGTATCTGCGTCGACTTTTTCGAAACGGACGCCGAATGGTTGCGGAGCACCACAGGATGTACAACTTCGGATTGCGCCTGGGTTTTTAGTCTGACAGCTGTCACAAGTCCAAACTAATTCGATGTAACCTAATACTTTTCTTGCCATTGTATTCTCTCCGGGTCGTGTAAGATTACATATTAAGTATAGCAGAGCTTACCATGTTTGCGTATCTTTATCATTAGGCAGGTTCGTTTGCCTTTCCTTCTTTGCCCAAAGTTGCCTGGACAGCCCTCAGGCTAAGGATGGCAACTAGCGGCAGGCTGCCAAGCGCCAGCGGGATGTAATACCTGGCGGAAAGCATCAAAAGCGCCAGCATTGTGATTGCCAGGAACATAGAATAACCCGGCTGACCAAGCATGACTGCCAATCCATTTTTCCAGGCTAACTTTAAGGATTTTTCTTCTTGCAAGAATAAGCATGCCAGTGCGAAAAACTGCCAGCTTATCCAAAACAACCCAATCAGGATCATTAATATTGCCAGAATGGGAGCCAGGTTAAGCTGCGAGTTGTAATAAAACCATATATTGCTCACCAAAATTAACAAAACCAGCAGGTTGAGGGCACCCCAGGTAAGGTTTTGTTTGAAATATGACTTGAACCCTTTCCAGAAACCGATCAGACCTGTTCGGGTGTTGTGAGTGAGATCCAGCGACTCCTGGTAAATCCCAAACAGGGCTGCAGGTGCTAAAACTATCGTCAACCCCGCAAGAATGGCTGCCAGGGAAACAACAACCTGGTTAGCCCAGTCTTTCCACCATAACTTGAGTGCGTCCATGATAACGTCAAAAGCTTGTGCTGTCCTCATAATCACCTTTCGTTAAAATTATAATAGCTCTGTGCAAAAGGAGTTTTTATGCTTAACCAAAGTGATAGTTTGATCGTTGTGATTGATGTTCAGGGGAACCTGGCAAAAGTTGTTGCCGAAGCAGAATTGGCAAATTTGAATGTGAGCAGGC
This sequence comes from uncultured Anaerolineaceae bacterium, assembly GCA_964570745.1. Taxonomy (GTDB): domain Bacteria; phylum Chloroflexota; class Anaerolineae; order Anaerolineales; family Anaerolineaceae; genus Mesolinea. The sequence continues at coordinate 5,517 of CAZMZQ010000002.1, read as the reverse complement.
TGGTACGAGCTGGTCTTGCCCTGGATTTGCCCATCATTCTTACTGCCCAGGCTCCGGAAAAAATTGGTCATACCACTGATGCACTGAGAGAAATCTTGCCTGATCATCATGAATACCCTCGAACGACCTTTAGCGTTTGGAGCGATGAAAACGTCAGGAAAGCTATCCTTGATACCGGAAGAAAACAGGTTTTGTTATGTGGGTTCGAAAGCCATGTCTGCCTCTATCAAAGCGCTGTTCAAATGCTCGAAGATTGCTTTGATATCTGGATGGTTGCAGACGCAGTCTCTTCCCGCTCTCTTTATAACAAGGATATTGCTCTACGGGAACTAAGTGCGGAGGGGGTGCATCTGACAACCGTGGAAATGGCTCTGTTCTCCCTGCTGCGGGACGCAAATCATGATCAATTCAGAGGAATCTCGAAAATAATTCGCTGATCTGCTTTCTTTTTATTTTAACAACAATCTAATACCGGACTGGTAATCTTTTTTCATAGATTTTTCAGGAGGAAGAATGACAACAGACGTAAAACCGATAAAGAAGAAAAAGGGATCCCGGTTGTGGATTACCTTGGGCGTTCTTCTTCTGATTGCCGCAATTATCTTTTTGTTTAGCCAATATCGGCAGCAACAGGCAATGAAAACGACCCTTGCGAACCTTAATACGATTCCACTCAATCGCGACACCTTGCGCACAACCATTAATGGAACTGGCAACGTCCGCCCTCAACAATCTGCTGTTTTACTCTGGCAGAGCGGAGGCAGCGTTGGAAACATTTCGGTTGAAGTTAATCAAGAAGTTCAGAACGGCGATATCTTACTCAGTTTAGACGAGGATGATCTGCCGGCGGAGATTCTTCAGGCTAGGCTGAGCGTTCTGTCTGCTGAACAGGCACTTGAAAGCCTGGAAGCAAACACGAAAATTCAGCGGGTTACGCTCAACAACAATATTCAGCAAGCCGAAGAAAATATCCTTTCGTTGAACAACCAGATGATCAATCTGGAAAACCGCGCTTGTGCTGATTGGCGTCTGAACAACCTGCAGCGTGACTACGATGTCGCTCTTGAAAATTACCAGGAATGGCCTACTGAGTCGCGCTGGCTTGCAGTCCAGGCTGCCCGAATAGCTCTTGATTATTGTGATCCAGTGGTTGTAAATCAACAACTTGCATCTTTGCAGGGGCAGCTTGATTTCTCGGAGCAAAATATCAATCAATGGCAGGCAGATCTTGCCAAAATCAACACAGGAGTTGACCCGGTTGAAAAAGAAAAGCTGGAATTGCAGCTCGATCTCGCCAAGAAGCAGCTTGAAAACCAATATGTTTTAGCTCCTTTCAATGGAACGATACTGAAAATCTCACAAAAAGCAGGCGATCCGGTTAGCCCTGGATTGCAGGCAGTTGAAATAGCTGATTTAAGCAACCTGTTCGTTGAAGTTCCTGTCTCAGAAGTCGATATACCCACTATTCAGGTTGGTCAGAAGGCTCAATTGTCGTTTGATGCCTATTATGAAGACACCTTTACCGGAGAAGTAACAGCCATTTCCGAGACGGGTGATCGCACCACGGGAGTGGTTAATTATTTGGTCACTATTAAAATGAATGAAAGTGGAAACCGTATTAAACCCGGGATGACGGCTGGAGTTCAGATACTTACCGAAGAAAAACATGACGTACTGGTTGTGCCTTTCGAGGCAGTCATTGCCCGTGATGGGCAGGATTATGTTTACGTTCTGAGAAATAACAATCCTATCCTGGTGGCAGTGACGGTTGGTGGATATTCAAGCCGCATGGTTGAAATTCTTGAGGCAGATATCCAGGAAGGTGAATTGATCATCCTGAACCCGCCTACCAGCCTTATTGACAGATTTGGCTTCGGAAATATGGTGCCTTAGGTGAATCTGATGGTAAAAGACCCGGTTATCAAGGTGCGTGAGCTCACGAAAGTCTACCAACTCGGAGAGATCGATGTGCATGCCTTGAGAGGTGTTAACCTGGATATTTATCCGGGTGAGTTTGTGGCGATTATGGGACCCAGCGGCTCGGGGAAATCAACACTGATGAATATGATTGGCTGTCTCGATTCGCCGACAGATGGCGAATATTACCTGGACGGTATGCTTGTTTCAAACCTGGTTGACGATGAACTTGCGCCGGTCCGCAATAAAAAAATCGGATTTGTCTTTCAGAAATACAATCTGCTTCCGCGGGCTGATGCAATTGAAAATGTAGAGCTGCCTCTACGCTACAGCGGTGACACTTCCAATATGGATAAGAGAGCTAGGGAAACTCTTGAGGCGGTCGGCTTGGGAGATCGGATGAAACACAAGCCTAACGAGCTTTCCGGCGGTCAACAACAACGGGTTGCCATCGCTCGTGCGCTGGTAAACCAACCGGCGATAATCCTGGCAGATGAACCTACAGGCAACCTTGATTCAACGTCAGGTAAGGAAATCATGGATTTATTACTCAAATTAAACCGGGAAAAACATACAACCATCGTGATTGTGACTCATGACCCCGGAATTGCCGCCCAGGCACAACGGACGATAAACCTGTTTGATGGAAAAGTCGCCGGGGATGAGGTGGTCTGATGCCGTTCTTACGAGTGATAAAAGAAGCTTTGGCGAGCATTTCGGCAAACAAAACCCGTTCTTTCCTGACAGTTTTAGGCATTATCATCGGCGTCGGAGCGGTCATCGGGATTCTCTCAATTGGTGAAGGCGCTCAATCCAGCATTCTCGGACAAATCGAATCCATTGGTACCAATGTGATTAACGTGATGCAGTACTCAGACGGAGAGAATGTCACCTCTCCTAAACCTCTTACGATCGCAGATGCTGAAGCTCTTACAAATCGCAGCCGTGCTCCGCACATCCAGCGTGTCGCACCAGTTCTAATGGAACAGGTAACTTTTACGCTGGCAGATGCCAGTGAGAAAAACATGCTCTATGGCAGCTATTCGGAATATGGAGATATCACCGGTCTTGAAATTGAAGAAGGTGCAAATTTTTCTCCGTCTGATGTTGAATCCCGTGCGGCTGTGGTCGTATTGGGTCCTGAAATGGCAGAACGTCTTACCGGAAAGCGCAGTGGTGTTGTGGGGACGATGATACGGATTAACGACTTCCCCTACCGTGTCATTGGTGTCACCAAAGCAAAAGGCGCAACCCAATTTAACAATCCGGACTTGATGGCATATATGCCGATAACCACAATGCAGCTTCGAATCAGCCGTCAATCAGCTACCGGAAGTGTTCAATACATCATCCTCCAGGCAAAAGACTCGCAATCGATTAAAGCTGCCATAGAAGAAGCTCAGGCAATTTTGAGGGATTCACACCGTCTGAATCCACGCCAGGGCAACGATTTTACCCTCACCAATCAGGAAGATATCCTCAGCATTGCTAATTCGATCACCAATATCTTCACCATCTTTTTGGCAGGAATCGCTGGCATATCGCTTTTAGTGGGTGGGATTGGCATCATGAACATCATGCTGGTGACAGTGACAGAACGCACACGAGAGATCGGGCTGCGGAAAGCGTTAGGAGCCCGAAAAGCCGACATTCGTCTGCAATTTCTTACTGAATCCGCCTTGCTCAGTTTGATTGGCGGTATTCTTGGTATTGGACTTGGTTGGCTCTTGGGTTTAATAGTTGGAATGGTCGCCTCGAATTTTGGCACACCACTCACTCCCGTTATTCAGATCGAGGCAATCCTGCTTGCCACGATGTTTTCAACCATGGTAGGCTTGTTTTTCGGACTTTATCCTGCCAGCAGGGCTGCCAACCTCGAACCGGTTGAAGCTTTGCGCTATGAATAAAACTTGGAAAGAGCAAAACCGATTTGCTGCTTAATCGATGGGTTTTAATCCATACCGATTAATTCGGCTGAAACACCCAGGCAAGTATCTACCTGGATTGCGCCTCTCAGCCAGCCATGGTCTGTTGGAATCGGTTTGTTTTTGCCGGCGACATCTTCCATGGGCACGCTGCTCATCGCGCCATCCTGGCGGCATGCCATTCGCCCAAATTCACCTTCCATCACCATCTTGAGGCTCCACTCAGCCAACTGAGTTGCCAAAAGACGGTCGGCGGATGTGGGGGTGCCGCCCCTTACCAGCGAACCCAGGATCGTGATGTGAGTTTCGATATCAGTAGCCGCTGCCAGTCGGTTTGCTAACAATAAGGTTTGAGCCGAATAGTTATTCTCAATCTTTTTGATTGTTTTCTCTTTTTCTTCCTGCGTTTCTGCCTTTTTTCGTGCAGCCATCTCCATAAAATCCATTAATTCCCTTGACCTGGCTTTTTCAGCTACGGCAACCAACGAGAAATTACGCCCGGACTTCTTTCTGTTTTGGATTGTTTCAATGATGAAATCGAAATAATACGGAATCTCAGGAATTAAAATCACGTCAGCCCCAGCTGCAAGCCCAGCCCCCAGCGTAAGCCAGCCAGAAGAATTCCCAAGCAATTCAACGATCATGATCCGGTGAGTGGCGCTTGCGTTCGTGTGCAGCCGGTCAATCGCCTGTGTGGCTATTTCACGCGCGCTGTCAAACCCGATGCATTTATCCGTGTGGGGAATATCGTTTTCTACTGATTTGGGGATGGTGATAATGTTTAACCCCGCCTTGCTCAGCTTATAGGCTGCCAACTGGGCAGATTTGTCTCCAATGCAAACTAGCGCATCAAGTTTGTTTTTTTTATAACTATCCAGTGCTAATTGCGTTTGGTCGACAGTCTTGTTGCCAATCTCCATCGCATCAGGCATGAACCGGCTTGTTCCCAAAATGGTTCCACCCAGGGTCAAAATTCCGGAAAGCTGGCCATCTTTCAACAGGTTCACTGAACGGTTACCGATTAAACCTTCGAAGCCATCTCTGAAACCAATCAGTTCAACATTTTCCAGGTTAGAAGAAGCCTTACCAAAACCCCGTATAGCGGCGTTCACCCCAGGGCTGTCACTTCCAGCAGTTAACAAACCAATTTTCATAGCAGACACTCCTTCTAAACCTTTATTCTTCTATTATAGTATAGCTGGCTCTTTAGCTCGGATAAAAACGCTAAACCTCTACGATTTACCAGTTCAGCAATCAGGCTTGGTAATATTAATAATAAAGGAGTTTGCCATGGACTTAAATGAAAACCTTATTAATGAACTTTTCCTGCTGCGCCAGTCGATGCAAAGAATTGCCGATGCCCTTGAAAGCATCGACGAAAAAATTGACGACCTCATTCTCACCGACGAAATTATTTTCTCCGAAATTTCTGAAATGGAAGATTTCGATGATGAGGATCTTGAAGAATTCGAAGACGATGAATTTGAAGACGAGGAAGAGGAAGAGGCGCAAGGCTGAGCCTTCTTTCCAATTAAGGTAGTGTGATTGCGATAAAAAAACAACCGCAATCTTTGCGGTTGTTTTGTGCCGAGTCACAGACTCGAACTGTGGACCCTTCAATTTTCAGTCGAATGCTCTACCAACTGAGCTAACTCGGCGTGAGAAAAGATTTTAC
>CAZMZQ010000001.1:12218-47305 GCA_964570745.1 uncultured Anaerolineaceae bacterium | reverse complement strand
TGATTTCTTCGAGACCAGCGAGACAGCGCAGGGCGGTAGTCTTACCGCAGCCGGATGGACCGACCAGCACTAAAAACTCTTTGTCCTCGATTGCAAGACTGAGATCTTGCACGGCGACAACGTCGCCATACTTTTTCCAAACATTTTTGTAGGTTACACTTGCCATATGATAATCCTCCTATCTTGAACGAGTATAGTGGTTTTATTATACGATACTATTTGGTTTGGAATAACGAAAAATCAAATAACCATAGTTAAAGAGAACCACTTTGTCTTATAAAAGAGGCGGTTCAGTCAATAAAAAGGAAAAGGCGCAAACGCGCCTTTTCAGATTAGTGTTTTTATTTGATGGATCGGTTTAAAGTTTTTCGAATTGGTCTTTTCCAACGCCGCAGTCTGGGCAAACCCAGTCATCGGGTAGGTCTTCAAATGGGGTTCCGGGTGGAATATCTGCAGTGGGGTCACCTAATTCGGGGTCATAGATGTAACCGCAAGCGATACATTCGTATTTATCCATTGTTTCTCCTCAATATAGTTTCTATTGACTGTAATCAGTCTGACAGTATTATACAATACATTCCAGACAATTGTTTTCTATTTTTTTGCGTTTACAATAGGTAGATAGGAGAAATTATGGAAAACTTTGCTGATTTAATTAACAAACTTCCGGATAATTTTGATTTTGGAAAAGCCAAAGGAATTAACGCCCTGGTTCAATTTTCAATTTCAGGTGAGGGTGGTGGTGAATGGGCTGTGAATGTGAATGATGGTCACATCACGGTTGAACAAGGCAAACATCCCCAACCGCAGTTAACCATCAAAGCTTCAGCTGATGATGCTGTAAAACTTATGGAAGGAAAGCTTAACCCAATGAACGCGTTTCTGACCGGCAAGGTTAAGGCAATCGGGGATATTGGATTGGGAATGAAACTGCTGAACCTGATTCAGTAGTCTACGGGAACAAACCCCAATCGGAATCCTGTAGATCAGGATCCATCATTGCTGGGGTCCATAATTCCATACTCATCTCGATAGTTGTTGGAACTTCGAGAATTTTTTCGACCATTGATCTTGCATCGTCAATCATTTCCGGACCGTAAGGACAGAATGGTGTGGTAAGGACCATGAGGACGTGGGCTTTATCATCGTTGAGAGTGATATTGCGAATTAACCCTAATTCGATAAAAGACAAACCGATCTCAGGGTCTACCAGACCAGACAAGCCAATAACCAGGTCGTCATGAAATTGGGGATGCGTTTTATCAATATCCCATTGCACAGGTTTATGATCAGTCATTTTGCACCTCGAATTGAAAAATACACCGGGGACTGCCGTTAATCTCGCGTTTTTTAAAAACAAGCTCCCGGTCGAATAATGACGAGAATAGAGCATGATCAATTTGGCAAATTTCCGGGTGGGAAAAGTTCAGCTGATGGTATGGACAATTTGAATTTTGGATGGTGACCTGGTCGCCCTGAAGCTCCCATTCAATTTGAAAACCTTCCTTGGACATAAGCTGGCTCAACTCATTCATATTCTGAACAATTGAGCCAGCTGACATTTTGACTTTATAACTCTGCGCCATCTGTTTGCCCACCAGGTTAAGCACATCTGCTGAAGCCTGAGGTCCATAGAGTGTCTTAACAGCATCAAGAATGTTTTCAGCAAGTTTCCTGAAGCTAACCGGAAAACGACGGGTACCTTTTTCGGTCAGGTGATATACCATGTAAGGCCGACCAACCCCATGGCGGGCTTCAGAGCGTTTAACCAGGTTTTCAACTTCCAGATTATTCAGATGATGGCGAATGGTAATTGGATTGACCGAGACCTGTTCCGCCAATTGTTGCACAGTTGCGCTTTGCAGAGACGCGACTGCCTGAAGCACTTTTTCTCTCGTGTTTTTCATTCTTGAAACTTCCAGATTTTGAGTATACCATCCCAATCTGAGCAGTAACAATTATTATGCGAACGTTTGATGTGTTTTCTACATTGTTAACGTTTACCCAACTCTATGCTATAATTTTTAAAATTATTATCTCGTACAAGGAGAAAACAATGGCAAAGATAATTGATATCGAAGGAATTGGTCCTGTTTATGCAGAAAAGTTACAGTCGATCGGCATTCGGTCGGTCGCCCAGCTGCTTAAAGCTGGCGCACAACCAAAAGGCAGGCAAGAATTAGCTGACAAAACCGGCATCAGTAAAAATTTAATCCTTGAATGGGTTAACCACGCTGATCTTTATCGCATCAAAGGTGTTGCAGAAGAATATTCGGACCTGCTTGAAGAAGCTGGAGTTGATACCGTAGTCGAATTGGCTACAAGGAATCCTGAAAATCTCTACAATAAAATCATTGAGACTAACCAGGCGAAGAAGCTTGTCCGTCGTCCACCTTCCCAGAAGATGGTTGAAGATTGGGTTGAACAAGCTAAGGATATGCCCCGAGCGGTGTTTTACTAAAATCCCGCAATATAAAACAAAACCCCGGTATGATTTGATGACCGGGGTTTGTTTTTTTTGATAAAACTTCTAGATTAGCGTGAACCGAGCATGCCCAAAATGGTATTAACCACTAAGGCACCGGATTGCTGACGGTCGCGGCTCTTGCCAAAGGGGCTAGAAGTAGCCAACGCTTGCATAATAGCCTGGATATCAGACTGCCCGCTTTGTTTGGCGGAATAATATGCCAGACCAACCGAAAGCAAATCTTTGATATCCAATCCGGAGGTCTGATCTTGAGAAGAGGCGGACTGACCACCCAAAAGTGTGGAAAGCACATCTCCAATACCACCAGAGCTGGATTGAGGTGCTTGTTGTTGTGCACCCAAACCACCTAATAGTGAGCCTAACAGATCACTGCCGGGCTGGCTTGCTGGTTTGGGAGCTGTTTGCTGAGTGCCAGTAAGACCGCCCAGGAGCGACCCTAACAAGTCGTTTGCTGGTGAAGGAGCCTGCGATTGTGTTTGCTGCGTACCGAGGCTGCCAATCAGTGAACTGAGTAGATCATTCGGTTGGGTAGGGGCAGGTTGTTCCTCTTCTTTTGGTTTTGACAGGTTACCCAAAAGATTGCTAAGAAAATCTCCGCCGGCTCTCTCAGTCGTATCACCAGTACTCATCATCGCATTAATAAGTGTTCCGGCTGTACTGGCATTGAGGTCTTTTCCAATGAATTCACGGGATGCTTGTTGAAGCCCATTCGCATATAGTTGAGCTGAACCGCTTTTGCTTTGCTCGCTCAGTGCGTTACTGGCATAGGCAAGTTGATCGGAGACAGGCTGGTCTTTTACACGCCCAACCGCTTCGGTGAGCAGGTTAAACGTGTTGACCATGTTGCTGCCGTGATCATGATTGGCTTCATCAGCATTATCGAGATCTTGTTGGTTGGCTGCCAAAACCTTGGCTACTTCACCAAAAATGTTGCTAAGATTTATTTCCTGGGTCATGAAGTGATCCTGTTTACTTCAAATCGTCTGGTAATACAGGGATGCGTAAAACCTGGCCTGGGATGATTACGTTCATATTGTCGCCAATGACATCTTTGTTATGTTCGTAAATCAAAGTGTAATAAGCGGGGGTTGCTTTGCCGTAGAACCGAAGGGCAATATGGCTGAGGGTATCATCAGCTGTGACAGTATAGTTTTCAATATATTGGGCAGCTTTTTCGGCGGCCAATTTTTCAGCCAATTCGCGTTTTGAGGCAGTTTCACGGTTTGCAGCTAACTCTTCAGCTTTTGCTTTTGCTGCTTCTTTTGCTTTGTCCAGTTTTTCGCGGACTTCCTGTTTTGCATCATCCGCTAGTTTTCTGGCTTCATATTCTGCCTTTGTGGCTTCTGCTTCTGCCTTTTTCTTGGCGGCTTCGGCAACGCGTTTTGCGTTTTCAGCAGCTACTTCGGCTTGCTTTTTTGCTTCGGCAGCAGCTTCCTGTGCGGCTTTTTCAGCTTCTTCTTTTTTCTTGCCAAACAAATTTCCAAATAATCCTTTTTTCTCTTCTGCCATTTTAAATCTCCTCTAATACATTATGTTTTATTATTTTTGGTTGAATTAAGAGTGTTATTCTTGATCACAACAACATATTATACAATGAAAAAACTAAAAAATTTCGCATGTTCAACCTGGCTTTTAATGTTAATAAATAAGAAAATTATAAATAAAATTGACTTCAAAACCCGCTTCTGCTATAATTTCGCGAGTGCAAATGCGGAAAATACCTTTTAGAATAGGGATTTATGTCAAGTTTAGAAATCAAAAATTTACATGTCAATGTTGCTGGTAAAGAAATAATCAAAGGTTTGAATCTGACAATTAATCAGGGTGAAGTTCACGCCTTAATGGGACCGAATGCGACGGGTAAGTCAAGCCTGTCAAACGCTATTATGGGACATCCAAATTATGAAATTACCGAGGGCGAGGTCCTGGTCGATGGCGAAGACATCACCGAACTGTCTGTATCAGAGCGCTCACATAAAGGCATTTTCCTGGCTTTCCAATATCCGGTCGCTATCCCGGGGGTCACATTGGCGAATTTTTTGCGCGTAGCAGTTAACGCTAAAATGAAAGCGCTTGATCCTGAATCAAAAGGAATTTCATTGGTAAGCTTCCGTAAAAAAATGAAAGCCACAATGGACCTTCTCAAGATGGATTATAGCTTCGGCGGGCGCTATCTGAATGATGGGTTCTCGGGAGGCGAAAAGAAACGTGCTGAAATCTTGCAGCTTGCGATGCTGGAACCAAAATTCGCGATTCTCGACGAAACTGATTCGGGGCTCGATATCGATGCCATCCGTATTGTTTCTGAAGGCGTAAATTCGCTCGCCGGAGATGACCTGGGCGTTTTAGTCATTACTCATTACCAACGTATGTTGAATTACATCAAACCACAATTTGTGCACATTCTATTTGATGGCAGAATTGTAGAGACCGGCGGTCCGGAACTCGCACTTAAACTTGAAGAGCACGGGTATGACTGGATTCGTGATGAATTTGACCCTGCAGAAACATCAGTAGATTAGGTCGGTTCACCTCATGCCAGAAAAGATAGAAAAAGAATTTTTATCAACGCTTGGAAGCGGCTCAGATTATGATTTCAGCTATCCTGAGCGTTCGAGTTTTAAGAGCCGAAAAGGTTTAGATGAAGAAGTAGTCCGTCAAATATCTGCTTTTAAAGAAGAACCAGAATGGATGCTCGACTTTCGCTTGAAAGCATACAAGAATTTCATCCAAAGACCAATGCCCGACTGGGGTCCTGATCTCAGCGGTCTTAACCTGGACGAAATCTATTTTTATGTTCGTCCAGAAGAAATAAACCAGCGTTCCTGGGACGATGTCCCGGAAACAATCAAAAACACATTTGACAGATTGGGTCTACCCGAAGCTGAGCAGAAATATCTGGCTGGTGTTGGTGCGCAATATGATTCGGAAATGGTGTATCACAACATCAATGAACATCTTGAAAAACAAGGTGTGGTCTTCTTAAGCATTGAAAACGGACTGAAGGAATATCCCGATTTGTTCCGAGAATACTTCTCGACGGTCGTCCCAATTCAGGATAATAAGTTCACAGCGTTAAACAGCGCGGTATGGTCTGGTGGGTCTTTTGTGTATGTTCCCAAAGGAGTCAAGGTTGATTTGCCTCTGCAGGCTTACTTCCGCTTGAACAACGCAAGCATTGGTCAGTTTGAACGCACGCTGATCATCGCAGATGAGGGCTCGCAGGTACATTATGTTGAAGGCTGTACCGCCCCTACTTATTCGACAGAGTCGTATCACAGTGGTGTTATCGAGATTGTGGTTAAGAGAGATGCCCGTGTTCGGTATACTACCATCCAAAACTGGTCTTCAAACGTTTACAACCTGGTGACGCAGCGGGCGTCGGTGTTTGAAAATGGTACGATGGAATGGGTTGATGCCAACCTTGGTTCGAAGGTGACTATGAAATACCCTTCCTGTTTCCTAAAGGGAGAGGGAGCCCATGGTGAAATGCTTTCTGTGGCTTTTGCTGGTCCTGGACAAATCCAGGATGCTGGCTCAAAAATGGTGCATTTTGCATCGAATACCAGCAGCAAGATTACCTCAAAATCGATTTCACGTGGAAACGGACAGGCATCTTATCGTGGACTCGTGAAGGTAGCCAAGGGTTTGAAGGACGTTAAATCCAATGTTGTTTGTGATGCTCTATTGCTGGACCCGGAATCCCGAACTGATACCTGGCCAACGATCGATAGTGGCTCTCACGAAGCCAGCATTGGTCATGAAGCCTCTGTAAGCAAGGTAGGCGAGGAACAACTTTTTTACCTAACCAGCCGCGGCTTAAGCGAAGAAGAAGCAACGACAATGATCGTTTCCGGGTTCATTGAACCACTGGTAAAAGAACTGCCGATGGAATATGCGGTAGAAATGAATAAGCTCATTCAACTTCAGATGGTGGGGTCGGTGGGATGATGAAAACGATTGTCGAAAGGAACCCCTACCAAATATTTTCTGATGTTGAACAGCCTCAGTCCTGGCTGGAAATCTTCAAAAATCGTATGCCAGTCTGGCCTGAATCGCTACAAGCCAAAAGGCAAGCTGCATGGGATGCTGCAATAGAGCTTGAGTTCCCTGATCGAAAAGATGAGAGTTGGCGCTGGATGAGCTATAAAGAGATCTTCTTATCCCAGCTGGATGTGGTTGAAGATTCAAATACGATTCTCAAGAAAATTACAGTTGTCTCCAAATCTGATGACAAGACAAAAACTCTGGCAAAACTACCTGATGGGGTTGTTGTGGGATCGGTCAAAGAGCTGCTTTTACATAACCCTGAAGTGATTGAACGTTGCTTTAGCCAGTCCAAAGCAGTCTCAGACGGGAAATTTGCTGCATTAGCCACTGCTATGGCTGATGATGGTCTCTTTATATACGTTCCCAGAAATGTGGATTTGAGGGACCATATCAAAGTTGAACTTGAGCTGACTCTCGATAACGAACTGAAATGGACACACTCCATGATATTTCTCGAGGAGAACGCGCACGCATCTATCGAAGTAAACTGGTTGAGCGGACATAATCGTTCAGATGGACTTCATAACGGGATCATGGAAGTAATCCTGGGGGATGGAGCAGGATTGGACCTGGACGAGGTTCAGCTTTTGGATGACAAAAGCTGGAACATAAGTTATGCTGATTCAACGATTGGTCAAGACGCGAACCTGGAATGGAACACCGCTGTATTCGGAGCAAAATCAAGCAAGAACTTCATAAAGGCGGATCTTTCGGGCAAAGGCGCGAACGCAAAAATCCACGGGTTGATGTTCCCTGACCAAGGACAAGTGATTAATCTTGATACCCGTCAAAACCATTGGGAGGTTTCGACAACCAGCGATTTGTTGTTCAAATCTGTGGCTGCAAACCATGCTCGCTCCATCTGGCACGGCATGATTTATGTTGATCCTAAGGCTCAGCAAACTGACGCTTATCAAACTAACAAAAACCTGGTCATCGATGACAGCGCAGATGTTAAGTCGATCCCTGGTCTTGAAATCCATGCGGATGATGTCAAATGTTCCCACGGCGCAACAGTTGGTAGTATCGACAAAGACGAGTTGTTTTACTTGGAAGCTCGGGGGATCCCTTATTTGGACGCAGAAAAATTAATTGTTGAAGGATTTCTAAATCAAGTTGTGCAATCCTTCAAGAACCAAAAAACGCGTGACGAATTGGGGAAAATGATTATAAAAAAGATGGATCGGTTCCAATTTAAAGAAGGGAAATAATAAATAATGAGAAATTTAAGTTTTATGAAGCCACCCAAAGAAGAGAGCACCTATAAGATTGGTGATCGGGTGGAAGCTCTGGCTGATCATGAAGATAAACTCGGACAGCGTGTCCGTGATTGGTTGAGAGGGACAGTTGTTCAGCTTGACAATAAGTTAATCGCAGTTCAATTCAAACATAATGTCTATCTGACTGACGGATGGATGGTTCCGGATCATATACTGTGGTTTCCGTTTGATTCAGAAAATCTCCGCCCCTATGAATCGAAGCGGAAAAAAACCAACCCTATCGACGAGATCGATCTGGATACTCTCAATTTGTTTTAGAAAACTGACCAACTATCCTGATGATGTCGAAGCCTTCAGCGAAGGGGCGTTCTGCCAAGGCACCGTGACGAATCGCAGTGGCACGCATAATATCAGGAGAAAAATAGTAGCGGTTTGCGTAGGTTTTATATTCTGCAAGAGCCGCTATTTTTGTTTCCACTGCCTGTTCGCTGACCTCAGCCAGGAAGTGGGGGAAAAAACCATAACTGCTTCGCAGCACATCATAACCCAGCACTGTTGTTCCCCTGAAGGCACGGGTTGCTTCTTCAGTAAGGGTTTGGTGGTCCTGATGGATATCTTTAGGAGTGTTGACAAATACGATTTCAGGTTGATATTTTTTACGCAGCTGGAGCATTTCCTGCAAAATTTCCTGCCTGAAATCGGGGAAACGTCGGGTTTCGTAGCTGCCTAATCCGATTTGATCATCCCGCAGTCCAAGTACGCGCATGCTGTTGTGGTGTTCCTCAACAAGGTTCGACAGGTCAGGGTTTTTCTGATTATCGGAGAAGGTCATGCAAAATACATCTGCCTGCCCGACCATATCGGCGATCAGTGCTCCGCAGCCTAATTCAATGTCATCCGGATGAGAGCCCAAAAAGAGCAGCGATTTCCCGTAAAAAGTCATATTCTTCATAAAACCATTCATTTTTTCACCTTATTTGGTGGCGATGAAGCCACCAACCACTTTTGTCATTACGATCTTACCATCTCGCTGGATATATTCATGAGCCACTTTTTCGATCTCACCCATCACGGTTTCAAACTCTTCATGAGTCTGGAAAAGGGAATTCCAAAGTTTTCGGTCTTCGGACATGGAGGCACGGGTGTAAACCATGAAAGGCTCTATAGTGTCGAAGGTGAGCGGATTTTCGAAAATGTGCTGTTCTGTCTTGCTGAAAAGATCCTTCATCGTGCCATAAATTTGTGAAGCATAACGTGAACTGCCCGGCATAGGAGGGATCGGCTTGCCGGTGGCAGCTTTGATAATGTCATAAAAAACCTGTTTATTGGCTGGCATTGGACCAGTAGTGAACAAACGACCACCAGGAACCAGTAAACGGTGCATTTCTGAGAGCGTGAAGGGGATATCCTGGGCGTAATAGATGGTAAAACAAGCTGAAATCAAGTCGAAATGGTTTTCGGGCAGCGAAAAGGGCTGATCAAAATCCAGAAACTTGAAGTCGACAGCGTCGTTGATTGCCTTGTTTTTTTCGCGAGCTTCGTTGAGCAATGATTCAGAAACGTCTGTACCAATGATTTCTGCCTGACCGTTGAGATGATGGTAGAAAGAGAAACACTGCTTGCCTGAGCCGCATCCGACATCCAGAATTTTAGAATTTGGCTGGAGGTCGAGAATTTCGAGCATCCATTGGTCGATATCCCGGCTGCCAAAACGAGAGTGGATGTCAATGCGTTTGGCTAAATCGTCAGTTGTTTCTTGAAAGTCAATTTTCATAATTCCCTCGGTTTGATAAGTCTGATGGCTAAGTATACTTTGCAGAAATGGTTTGTCAAGAAAAGTTGAGCATACAGCGGCTAAGGTAAACTCGTTATCGATTCGGAAAAATATACCGCAAACGCTTCGATGGATGCCTGGATGTCTTCAAATGTCACGTACGAATTAGCTGCTGGCGTTCCGGCAACTACAAAGAACCAGGTCTGCTCTCCACATATCAGAATACCCATATCAGCCACAATGGTTGGATTTAGCAAGGTTCCTCGTTTGTTGAGAAACTGACATTCAGGCAGTGCGTTGTTGAACTTGCCCAGCAGGGTTTCGTCGTTTTCTGTGTATTTACCCATCAAATCGAGCAAAAACTGGTTGTACTCTGGTCCGAGGACTGATCCATTATTCAGAAGTCGCAGCGACGTCATCAGATTGCCGGCTGTGCTGCGACGGGGGTCGAAGGTTGTCTGCTGCAATCCCCATTCATCGAGTGTTTTACGCAGTCGGTCATCTCCCCGGGCGAAAAATTCCAGTGCATCTGTGGCGTCTTCTTCGCTGCGCACAACCATCGCCTCAAGCAGGTCAGCAAAGTTTCTGCCAGAAATGCCATAGCTGTAGAGGTCGTTGACTGTTTTGCCCTGCTCTTCAAGGATTTTTAACACGACCATCGCAGTGGGGATTTTGATCATCGAAGCGGGTTGGAAGCTCTCGTTCTCATTCTTAGCCAGCAAGACTTCCCCCGATTGATCTTCAATAAGCAGAAACCAATCAACTCCTTCGATTAGCGCCTTATCGGAAAGGGTTTCCGGAGCTGCGGCAATTGTCGGTTCTGAATGCGGTGGAATCGTAGCTGCTGTGTCGACTGGAGCTTCCTGGGACTCTGAGGTTGGGATCGGGGAGATGTCCTTTTGTTTTGGTTCCGGATTGTCTGTAATTGTAATGTCGGTTTCTGAAGAACCCTGGCAGGCACTGAGCAGAAAGACAAGCATGAATGCCAGAAAGATTATTTGTCTCTGGTAGTTCTCAATAATACTCCGGGTAAATGCTCTCATAAATCAGCAAATTCGGGGCAGCATTTCACCAGCCAGCATATCCAGGCGGCGCGTGGTTCCCAAAGGGGTTTTTAACAAGAGCTGCCCATCAGACTTTTCGGTGACCTTTCCAATGAGAACTGCTTGATGTCCATATGGGTGCGCCTGCAAGGCAGCTAAAGCCCGCTCTGTCTGCTCGGCTGGAACCAGGGTGATTAATTTGCCCTCATTTGCCATATAGAGCGGGTCGAGACCCAACAAATCACAGGCACTTTTTACATCGCGATCGATAGGGATGTCTTCTTCATTCAATTCAATCGTGATATTGCTTTGGCAGGCAATTTCGACGAGTGTTGTTGCCAACCCGCCGCGGGTAGGGTCACGCAAGACATGAACATTTGGGACTGCTTCAAGTAAAGATGCAATCATGCCGTTCAGTGGAGCGATATCAGACTGGATCTGGCTGCGAAAACCGAGGTTTCCACGCGCTTCGGCAACAGCGATGCCGTGATTACCAACAGGACCACTCAGCAGTACTGCGTCGCCTGGTTTTGCTGCAGCTCCGTGAATACTGAGACCATCAGGAGCAAAGCCTATTCCAGTTGTGCTGATGAAGATACCGTCCGATTTCCCTTTTTCAGTCACTTTTGTATCGGCTGCGATGATCTTCACTCCAGCTTCGCTTGCAGCTTTAGCCATTGAAGAAAGAATCCTCTCGAGATCACTGATTGGAAAACCTTCTTCGAGAATAAAAGTAGCAGTGAGGTATTTGGGCTGCGCCCCGAGCATGGAAACATCGTTGACTGTTCCGCAGACCGAGAGCCGACCGATGTCCCCACCCGAAAAAAACAACGGAAAGACAATGTGAGCATCGGTGGAGACGACCAGGTGGGTCCCTTTTGGTATTTCTTGCCCAAATTTTAACAGGGCAGCGTCATTGCCCAGGTTGAGGATCGCGTTACCCAGGTACTTTTGAAAGACGTTTTGGATCAGACTGTGTGTTTTTGTGCCGCCACTGCCATGTCCGATGACGATGTGTTCATCATGAGACAGTGGAATTGGACAAAGAGGACCCTCGAGAGATGGGAAGTTTTCGGTCATATTATTTCACTTTATGATAACGGTAATAAGCTGCACAGGCACCTTCACCAGAAACCATTGGTGCGCCAAGCGGGTGAGACGGGGTGCATTGGATGCCAAAAGCAGGGCAATCGATCGGTTTTGCAACGCCGCGCAATACAGAGCCGGCAATACACAGCGGTGACTCGCTGAGCTCGGCAAATTGAATATCAAAACGATTGTTAGCATCGTATGATTGGTAATCACTGTGTAAACCAAGACCTGATAGGGGAATGGATCCGATGCCGCGCCATTGACGATCTACCGGTTCAAAAACTCGGTTTATCATCTCTTGGGCTGACAGGTTTCCTTGCCTGGTGACATATCGGGGATAACCATTTTCAACCTCAGACCGACCATCTTCCAACTGGCGAACTGTCATCAAAATTCCAAGCGCGAGATCGAGCGGTTCAAAACCAGTAACCACGATCGGGGTCTGGTATTGCCGCGCGATTGGTTCATATTCCCAATAACCCATGATCGCACAGACATGCCCTGCAGCCAAAAATGCGTTAACCCGGTTTTCAGGACTCTGCAAAATTGCATGCATGGCAGGAGGGACGAGTACGTTGGCAGGCAAGACGGAATAGTTCTGCACGCTGTTTTTCTCAGCATGCAGGACGCTGGCCGCAATAGCCGGAACAGTAGTCTCGAAGCCTACCCCAAAGAAAACAACCTGTTTGGTGGGATTTTCGCGGGCAATTTTGACCGCATCCATCGGTGAATAGATTACACGAACATCGCCCCCCTGGGCACGAACAGAAAAAAGATCCCTTGCAGTGCCAGGCACCCGCAGCATGTCACCAAAACTGGTAAATATTACGTCGGGCATACTGGCAATCTGTAGAGCCTGTTCGATCAATTCCAGCGAGGTTACACAAACCGGGCAGCCAGGTCCATGAATCAGAGTGATTTGTTCTGGAAGCAGCTGGTCGAGTCCATATTCCATGATGGCATGCGTCTGTCCACCGCAGATTTCCATGATGTTCCAGGGCTTGGTAGTAATTCGCCGGACTTCCTCAAGGATGGCTTTTGTTTGCCGAATTGCTTCGGGGGTGGTTGCCTGATTGGTCATGATGACGAAGCAGTGCTCCCGTAAAACTCCTGGTTGAAAGCTTCAAGTTCTTTTAATATTTTCAGCGTTTCGGTAGCTTCGAGATCAGTCAGTACATTTAATGCAAAGCCAGCATGCACCAGTACATATTGACCGGGTTGAGCTTCGGGTGTGGTTGCCAGGCAGACTTCCTGGACAACTCCGTCAAAATCGACCCTGGACATCAGGGTGCCGTCAAGATCATAAATTTCAATTACCTTACCTGGTATTCCCAAGCACATATTTACTCCTTTACTAATCCAGACTGAAAAAGGGCACTTACCAACTGACCCAGAGAAACACCGCCGTCGTTAGTCGGGACCTGGTGATGCCAGAGCGGTGTAAAACCGGCTTTTTCGAGTGCTGGAACTGTCTTTTGCAGCAGAAGCTTATTTTGCCATACTCCACCAGAAAGTGCCACAACATTCACACCGCTTTCCTTGCGAAGTTGTTCTGCTGCGGTTAGAGCCATTTTCACAATTCCGTTGTGAAACTTTGCAGAAATTACATTCGGTTGACTTCCAATTTTCAACTCTTCAATGATAGCCCGAAACAAGGGCTGAAGCAAGATTTGATCTTTTTCTAATGGCAGGTCATAGGCATCTTGAGTGTCAGGGTCGGAGATGGCTTCGAGCCTGATCGCATTCTGGGCTTCGTAACTGATTTCCTGATAGAGACCGATAAGCGCTGCCACAGCATCAAAAAGACGACCCATGCTGCTGGTCAACGGAGAGTTGAAACCGGTCTGGGTTTGATTGATAACCACATGCTGTTCAACTTCACTCAGATATTCAAGCGGTGCTATACCTTCAGCCTGGTCAAGCAGGGCAAGGTTTGCAAGATATCCCACCGCGAGGCGGGCAGGTTTTTTGATGGAGGCTTCGCCCCCGGGCAAGGGAACGTATTCAAGATGAAAGCGACGTTGATAATCGTGATAGCTGGCTAAGAGAATTTCTCCGCCCCAGATTGTGTTGTCGGGTCCATAACCGGTGCCATCGAATGATAACCCAATGACCGGCTCTGAACTGTTCCACCCGTTATCCGCCAGGCAGGAACAGATGTGGGCATGATGGTGTTGAACTGGAATCAGAGGAATTTTGCTTCCCCTGGTTGAAAGGGCAGCATAACGGGTTGCCATGTAATCCGGATGGAGGTCGCAGGCGACCATTTCTGGTCTGATGCGGAAAATTTCTTTATAGTGTTCAATTGCCTGGGTGTAAGCCCCCCATGTTTCCTGGTTGTCCAGGTCTCCGATATGGTGACTGACAAAGGCATATTGGTCCCGCCCGATTGTGAAAGTGTTTTTCAGGTGTGTGCCAGCTGCCAGACTTGGAGGAGCTTGAAAAGGAAGACGAACCGGGTTTGGAGCATACCCTCGCGCACGGCGGTTGAAATATACCTGACCCCGGAAGGTGGAGACAACAGAATCGTCAATACGAGTCTCAATTGGTCGGTTGTGCATGAGGTACGCATCTGCTATGTGGTCCAATCTTTCGAGAGCTTCCTCATTTTCAGTTACGATCGGTTCTTCGCTCAGGTTAGCGCTTGTCATCACTAAAACTTCTGGGTAGCCGGGCTCTTTTTCGAGCAGAAGGCAGTGCAAAGGGGTATAGGGAAGCATAAATCCGAGCGTGTTTTGATCTGGTGCGACAATCTTTGCCAGGTTTAGACCTTTTTCAGTAAGCTCGAGCAGGACAATTGGTGCCTGGGCAGATTGGAGCAGGTTTTTTTCTTCAGGTCCGATCCAGCAATATTCATTGATGGTTCCCACGTCAAAAGACATAACTGCAAATGGCTTGCCACTGCGTCTTTTCCGATGGCGCAATTCTTCCACAGCCTTAGCATTGTTTGCATCGCAAACAAGGTGGAAGCCGCCCAGCCCTTTAACTGCCAGGATTTTGCCATCTTTTATCATCTCCCGTGCAGCCTGCAGAGCGTCTTCCTTTTCCGAAAGCAGATCTCTTCCAACCTGAAGCCAGATATGCGGCCCGCAAACAGGGCACGCAACAGGCTGGGCATGGAAACGGCGATTGGATGGGTCGTGATATTCTTTTGCACAATCTGGACAGAGCGAAAAACCAGACATGCTTGTGTTTGGGCGATCGTAGGGGATGCCACTTACAATTGAAAACCGCGGACCGCAGTTGGTGCAATTGATGAACGGATAGCGATAACGGCGATCTGTCGGGTCAAATAACTCCCGCTGGCAATCCGGACAAATATTGAGGTCTGGCGAAACGGGCAGGAATTCAGAAGGGTCATCCCGACTCTCGATGATTTCTAAACTGCTGAAGGCTTGTGTGGGTGCGTTTGTCACCTGAAAAGTGTCGATCTGAGCCATGCGGGGTGGGTTTTCGCGTAATTTACGCAAAAAACCATCCAGCTTCTGCGGTTCACCATGGACTTCGATTTCAACGCCGTGTGCTGAGTTCAGAATCCAGCCAGTCAGGTCATATTTTTTCGCGTAGCCATACGCTGTTGGTCTGAAGCCAACACCCTGGACGATGCCCTGGATGAGCACCCGTTTGTTAATCGCGTTCATTTACTCCTGGGCGTTTCTGACCTTTTCTTCCAGCCATTCAATCCATCGGTCGAAACCTTCACCAGTTTTGGAACTTACCTCAAAGGTTTTCAGTCCGGGGTTAAGCATCTCAACACCTTTACGAAAATAATCCATATCAAAATCGATGTATGGAAGCAAATCTACCTTGTTGATGATCAGGACATCGATATTTCGGTAGATATTGGGATACTTATAGGGTTTGTCATCACCTTCAGGGGTGGAAGAGATCAGAATATTGGCGTGGTTGCCAAGCGCAAACCCAGCAGGGCACACAAGGTTGCCCACATTTTCGATCAGGAGGAGGTCAATTTCATCCAGATCGAGTTGGTCGATTGCCAGACCAACCATATTTGCATCAAGATGACAGTCGCCGCCGGTGTTTATCTGGACAGCGGGCATGCCGGCTTCTGTGATTTTATCTGAGTCAATTGTGACGGGTGCAGTATCACCTTCAATCACACCCATGCGCATATTTTCAGGCAATTTCGCAATGGTTTGAAGGATAAAAGTGGTCTTGCCAGCGCCTGGAGATGCCATGACATTGATGGCGAAAACCTGGTGATCTTCCAGCTTTTTACGGTTTTGTTCGGCTAACTGTTCGTTGGAATCCATTATCCTTTTGACGATTTCAACTCGTTGTTTCATTCTTGTCGTTTTCCTCTTTTTGAATTTCAATGTAATCGACCTGGAATTCTTCTCCAGCGATAATGTTCAGGTTGATACTCTGGCAATTTGGGCAGGGGCTGAGCTCATCTTCCAGGGTGAATTCTGTGCCGCAATCCAGGCAGCGGAGGGCCCCAGGAATACGGTTGAAGTGCAGGGTTGCCTCTTCTGCGACTGTTCCCTTACTGATATGATTCCAGTAGAACTGTACGGAATCATCGATGATAGATGAAAGCGCTCCAATTGAGAGCGTTATGTCAGTCACTTTTTGGGCATTGTTTTCCTGGGCAGATTGGATCACAATCGCTAAAAGGCTTTCGGTAACTGCTAATTCATGCATATCTTGATTATACCCTCCGTGTCAAGACCAGGTGATAGGAGATGTCTTAACATTGCAACAGGCACCGTATGACGGAAGGAAAAGGAGGATCCTCTTTACACCAGGTACTCGCTGTGGGAGTAAACTTCAAACTGATTTGCTCGCATATAACCAACCAGGCAAATGCCAGCTTCTTGTGCCATTTCAATCGCCAGTGCAGTCGGTGTAGTTCGGGAAACTAAGAATCTGACACCCAGGGCGAGACTTTTCATCACCATTTCTGAACTGATCCGACCGCTGAGCATCAGGATTACAGGGCGAAAAACCTGCTTACCCAACAACCAGGCGCCGGCCAATTTATCAACGCAATTGTGCCTGCCGAGGTCTTCCATTACCAGGTTTATTTCGACCCCATCGCTGAGACAAGCCGAATGGAAGCCACCAGCGTGATCGTGAAGTTTCTGTTCCAACGAAAACCGGTTATAAAGTTTGGGTAATTCTTTGGTTGGATAATGCACTTTTTTTGTTGAGGAAATATTAACTTTGGTATGCTGAGGTTCTGTTCCGGTCGAGGTGCGATGAAAATTGGTTGGTTTTAACACCTTGCCATCCACACTAATTTCAATTGCGCTCAAATCTGATTTCAAGCGAATGTCCTTTATTTGATTCATATCAGTAATAACATTTTCATTCCAAAGAAAACCAACAGCTAATTCTTTTAAATTAGTCGGAGAGCAGACAAAAGAAATCCAGCTTTCGCCATTAACACACAACTCGAGTGAGTGTTCACTGATAACCGGTTTGTGCGTTTCTATCAATTGCGGGGCGGTGTCCAGGTAGGCAAAGAGCGGTAACTCAATATAAGGCGCTTTCTCTGCTTTATTTAAGTTCAAATCATCCTGCAGGAGTCGGGCTGCCTTTTCGACCAGGAGTTCAGTTTTATCGGAAAGCTGCTGTTTGAATTGAAAAGAATAGCCGCGAACAGTCAACATTTTAGCTGTCGGGTAATTGCCAGTAAGCGTTTTTGCTATTGAAAGCAATTCACCTGCGCTCATGTGATGCGTGAATGCTGAATGTTCGGTAGATGGGTTTACATCCTCAAATAAAAGGTCAGCAAGTTGTTCTGAATTGTGCGCATCGATGAAAACCACTTCATCATATTCGCAAATATCCTCTGCCATTTCAGGCAGCAGTTGAAAAAGGTACAGGAAACGCAGCGAACCATCCGTTGTTTCAACCCATTCGCCAGGAAATTCGGGCACTCTCAACCCATAGCCCGAGGTAACTTTCTTCAGGATGTGCCAACCTGCGCCATCATCTTCACGGTCCCGGTTGCCATATGCAATGACTAATTTTTTCATAAAAGAATCCTGTCTTCAAAAAAGCCTCCCCTATGATAACTTAAGGGGAGGCTTTAGTGTAAGTCAAAATAGTTTAACGGTTGAGTGTTTGCGTGAGATTTCCCTGGGAGTCGTAAACAGAAATCTCGATCGGCATTTGACCAACCGCGTGGGTTGAGCAGCTAAGGCAGGGGTCGTGAGCTCGAATTGCATGCTCAACACGATTCAACATGCCTTCTTTGACTTCAGGACCACGTACGTATTCTTTGGCGACCATATCAACAGCTTTACTCATGGCGTAGTTGTTATGACCGGTTGAAACGATCAGGTTCACCTTCTCGAGGCGTCCAAGTTCGTCAGTGTAGTAATCATGCATCAAAGTGCCCCGGGGGGCTTCGATAATACCAACACCGTGACCGGTCGGCTGCTGACGGGTATTGAGGATGTCGTTGCTAAGGATGTCTGGGTCATCAAGCAAAACACGAACGCTTTCACACGCAAAGAGTGTTTCGATCATGCGGGCGTAATGGTAGAGAAGAGTGTTCTCAACAGGAGCACCGTTATTGATTGCCTTGAAGTTTTTCATTTCTTCATTTGCAAGTGGAGTGCTGATTCGTTCTGCCAGGTTGATACGCCCAAGCGGACCAACGCGATAAACACCCTCAGGGAAGCCCAGTTTCTTGTAATAGGGGAACTTGAGGTATGACCAGGGCTCAACATGTTCGGCAATGTAATCAAGATAGTTTTGAGCACTGAAGGTCTCAAGCGGATTCCCGTTACGGTCAATAAGGCGAAGATAGCCATCGTATAGTTCCAAACCATTGTCAGGTGTGGTCAGTCCAAAATAACCAGTGGGGAATACAGCAAATTTCTGGACTGTTTCCGCATTGGCTTCGGCCCAGTCTTTAACGATCTTGATGCCAACCTGCGTTGTGGCGATTTGTTCGTCCAACTGAGCCAGGATGCGTTCACGACCTTCAGCAGTAAGGGTGCGGTTGACGCCGCCCGGAATTGCAAAGGTGGGGTGGATACTGCGTTCACCCAGCTCAGAGATAATCGACTGACCAAACTTGCGCAGACGCACAGCTTTAACGGTCAGATCGGGATCAGTCTGAATCAAACCAACAACGTTTCGGATTGCCGGGTCGGCATCGAAACCTAATAACAGGTCCGGACCAGCCAGTTCAAAGAAATGCATACCGTGGCTTTGAATAACCTGACCCATGTGCATCAGTTCGCGTAAAAGTGACGCAGGGCGGGGTGGGGGGCAGCCTAAGACGATATCCGCAGCTTTTGCAGCAGCCAGGTGGTGGCTGACAGGGCAAATGCCGCAGATTCGGGGGGTAATTTGCTGCATTTCGGACACAAAACGTCCTTCGCAGAATTTTTCGAAACCACGAAATTCGTTCACGTGAAAGTAGGCATGCTCCACACTGCCATCGTCCTTCATATGGACAGTGACTTTAGCGTGCCCTTCAATTCGGGTTACGGGTTCAATTGTAATTTTTTGTGTAACCATAGTTCTCCTAGTGCCAATCATTGGTCAGATCGTTGACTTCGGGCATGCGACCCTGTGCAAGTTCGGCCAAAACGTGGAAAATTGCGTCAGCGTTTGGTGCGCAACCGGGCAGGAAGACGTCTACTTTGACGACATCGCTGACCGGGCGAACATGTTGAGGTACTGCCAGTTCGGGATCATCCGGAATTTTGCCGCTCTCATCGGTACTTTCAGTTTCGATGTAAGCGCGTCGGAGTGCTTCGTCAGCACCAAAGAAGTTGCGCATGGCTGGGACACCGCCGAAAACTGCACAGTCACCTAAAGCGACGAGGATCTTGCATCGTTCGCGCATTCTGATGGCTACTTCTTCATTGTGTGAATTGGAAATACCACCTTCCAGGATGCCTACATCCACACCATCGATGTCCGGCTCTTTAAGGTCGGTGATCGGAGTGGCGCGGAGATCAACCAATTTGGTTAATTCAATAATTCTTTCGTCCATGTCCAAAAAAGACATATGGCAGCCAGCACAACCCGCAAGCCAATCTGAAGCTACTTTTGGTTTTGCCATGTTTTTCCTTTCATACTCCTTTGTCTCAACCGCTGGCTCAAGCCAAAACGATTGATGAAATTTTGTCAGCCAATACTGCCTGCCAATCCGATTGGAGGCTGAAGCCGGATTTTTCTGCAAGCTCTCCCAGGACTTCTGAGACAGATCGCTGCTGTTCACCAGGTATGATTGCCTGGCGATTGAGCTCGATTCGACCGTCGGTAGTCAGATAATGACCTTCTTCCTCAGCCCAAATCTTGCAGGGCAAGACCACATCAGCCAGTTCAGAAAATTCATCCAGGTAACTGGTCTGAACGATCTTAAAACCGTCGTTTTTCATGCCTTCTACTGCGTGATGGCAAGCATGCCCATCACCTATTGCATAGATTGTCACCGGGCTGTTTCCAATTTCTGGGTTCAGCTCAAGACCGAGCAGAGAAGCAGCAAAACTGTTGGTATCACCTTTCAGGATCACCACTTTCGCGCCGACTTCTTGTGAGTAGCGGACTAATTTCTTCAGAGTTTCCAGGTTTTCCAACTTAGCAAATTCTTTGCCAAGAATAACCACGGGGTGTTGCCAGTCTTTAATACTTTCCAACAATCGGTAGGCTCTGTGAGCGACAAAACCTTCATTTTCAATGATTTTGTCAGTTTCATCACAGGCACCTCCGGCTTTATGGCAAGCCAGGAGATTGAAGATTTGCTCGTAATTTTCACCAACAGACACCAATCGGTTAGTAAAGTTATCTGCTAGCTTGTTTTCTTCTTTGGTGACCATGACAAGGTTAAACGCTTCGCTCAGCTTACGTTTCAGCAAGAAACTTGCGACCGGGTAATCATTTACCAGGTCAACTCCGAGAATAATTGCAGCGTCAGCTTTTTCCAAAGCATCGAGGTCGGATTCGAATGGGCCAAATTCGCGAGCCAGCTCAAGGCTTACTGATGCGCTCTCATCATGACCGAGGAGGGCAGTCTGACCGATCTTGTAGTTCTCTTTGAAAAAGTTTTGGAAAGTGGCCAGATTTTCGATCGATTGTCGTCCTGAAATTAAAGCCTTGATTTCGGCGCTGTCATGTGCCTTCATTTGAGTTGAGACTACATTGAGGGCATCTTCCCAGCTGATTGGCTGCAATTCGCCATTACGGCGAATAAGAGGCTCATTAACCCGAACGCGGTCTTCTTTAACAGGGTTATAACGACCCATTTCGCATAACAGTCCATCACCAAAGGTGGCATCCATATCGCCATCAAGACGTACCAGGCGGTTATCGCGGGTTTTAACCACGCGGTAACAACCAACACTACAGTCCATGCAAATGGACTTGGTGTGGGTCAGATCGGTATCGCGACCCTGATACATGGAACGGCGGTCAATGAGAGCGCCGGTCGGGCAGACCTGGACACAGTTTCCGCAAGAGATACAAGTGCTTTCACCCAGGGGGACGTTACCGTCTGCAACGAGGATATTCGCAGAGCCACGTTCTTCAATGCCGAGAGTATGGTTGCCTACTAACTCAGCACAAGTTCGCACACAACGGCGACAGATGATGCAGCGATTGTTATCCAGGATGAAATCCGGATGGCTGGTATCTACATAGAAGGGTTTGTATGCTGGTGTTATTGGCCAGTGGTTCATTCCTTCGCCGTAGGCAGCTTGCTGCAGGTCACAATCGCCATCAGTATCCTGGCAATACATGCAGAAATGGTTTCTTTCACTGAAAAGCATCGACAACACGAAATGACGGGCTGCTTTTGTTTTTTCGGTGTCGGTGTGAATTTTCATTCCTTCCGCTGCAGGAAAAGTACAGGAAGGCTGCAGAGTTCTGGCACCCTCAATTTCAACCAGGCATAAACGGCAGGCTCCGTAGGGTACCAATTTTGGATGGTAGCACAGGGTCGGGACGTTAAAGCCGGCTTTTTGTACAGCTTCCAATACAGTTGATCCTTGTTCAACTTCGACGGGCAATTCGTTTACAGTTAATTTGATCATCAATTATTCTCCATCGTCTCGTTTGATTAGTTGACCTCTACAGCGTCAAAATTACACACCTGGAAACAAATTCCGCAGCGAATACAAGCGTCTTGATCGATGACGTGTAATTGTTTGCGTTCTCCAGTAATTGCATTAACCGGGCAATTCCGCGCACAGACGGTGCATCCGGTGCAATTTTCTTCTGATATATGGTAACTGATCAGGTTACGGCAGACTTTTGCAGGGCAACGTTTTTCGTAAATATGAGCTTCGTACTCATCCAGGAAATGGTTCAAAGTCGAAACAACCGGGTTAGGTGCACCCTGTCCCAAGCCGCATAAGCTGTCTTGTTTGATTTCATCACAAAGGCTGCGAAGCATTGGAATATCTTCAGGCATGCCTTCACCAGCGCAAATCCGTTCGAGGATTTCCAGGATGCGGCGGGTTCCAACACGGCAGGGAACGCATTTCCCACAAGATTCTTCCTGGGTAAACTCCATGAAGAAACGGGCAATGTCAACCATACAGGTGTTTTCGTCCATTACGACCATACCACCAGAGCCCATGATTGAACCGGCGGCTCCCAGGGTTTCGTAGTCTACAGCCAGGTCCAGATTGCTGGTTGGCAGACAGCCACCCATTGGACCACCTGTCTGCACAGCTTTGAAAGCTTTGCCGTCTTTAATGCCGCCACCAATATCGTAGATGATCTCGCGCAAGGTCATTCCAAAAGGCACTTCAATCAGACCGGTATGGGCAACATCTCCTGCGAGTGCAAAGGTTTTTGTGCCCTTGCTCTTCTCTGATCCAAGGCTGGTATACCAGTCTAGCCCGCGGTGAATGATTCTTGGTACGTTAGCGTAGGTTTCAACGTTGTTAATATTGGTTGGCTTACCCCAAAGACCCTTGGTAGCAGGGAAAGGCGGGCGAACACGTGGCTCACCACGATTGCCTTCGATCGAAGCGATCAGAGCGGTTTCTTCGCCACAAACAAATGCACCTGCTCCCATGCGGACTTCCAAATCGAACGAGAAATCCGTACCCATGATATTCTTTCCGAGCAGTCCGTATTCTTTGGCTTGTTTTATAGCGATATTCAGCGTGCTGACTGCAATGGGATATTCTGCACGGCAGTAAACGTAACCCTGGTTGGATCCAACAGCGTAAGCACCGATAGCCATTCCTTCAATAACTGAATGGGGATCACCTTCCAGAACTTTACGATTCATGAAAGCGCCGGGATCACCCTCGTCTGCGTTACAGACCATATATTTGGGTGAGCCTGGAGCCTGGTTGGCGAATTTCCATTTCAAACCGGCAGGAAAACCAGCTCCACCACGACCGCGAAGTTTGGAATCGATAACCGTTTGAATAACATCATCAGGTGTCATTTCGGTCAGGACTTTCGCGAGCGCAGCATAGCCATCGACTGCAATGTAATCCTCAATGTTGCGAGGATCAATCTTACCGATGTTTTCCAGGATAACGCGGACCTCTTTATCTTTTGGTTCCCGGACCTCTTCATCCATCAGGTCGCGCATTCTTGCGCTATATTGCTGGAGTTCACGACCTTTGATAAAGTGTTCGACAACCAGGGGGCGTACGCTCTCAGGTGTCAGGGCGATGTAGTGACTGCCTTCAGGATAAACCAGGATATCTGGTCCTTCGGTTTCAGGGTCACCGATCCGGGGAATATCGAGAATTTCGACTTCATCCAAAATTCTTTGCAACTTGAGCTCTTCGATGATTTGCTCTTTAATTTCAAGAGCACCTTTTTCGATGCAAATCGGATCCATCGAAACAAGAATCGTTGATCGATAATATGCCATATTAGATTCTCTTTTCTTACCTTTCTTTAATTTGTTATTCTTTCACTTTGTGTTCATCCAGCACGTTGCCATCGACAACATGTTCTTGCATAATTTTGCGTGCAATATCAGTATTCACATTGCAATAGACTACTTCTTCCTTGTCAGGCAGAGTCACCTTCACGACAGGATCCATCCCACTGAGACCGAGGTTTCCGGTTTGGCGCAGGATAACATCGGGCAGGTTATTCTCTTCGATGAAAGTGAGGATTGATTTCAAGGTTTCGCGTGCTCCAGCGGCAATGCCGATCGTGCCCATTCCGACCACAATCTGGGTTTTACCAGTCTGATCGCGCATTTCTTTGATTTTTTGGGCTTCTTCACGTAATTTCTTGAGGTCTTCAATTGAATTAATTGTAGGCATGATTAACTCCTTGTTTAATTGCTGTTTCGTTAATATTATTAATACCATTCTGAATGGTGTTAGTGAGATACTCAATCACGCGATAATCAGTCAGCGACATTCCGTCAAGCACTTCTTTGACCTCAGTGTCGTCAAAGTGAAAGATCTCATCGTTTACCTGGTAATCGAGCACCCAGTTTACTTCTGGCGTACCTAAAAGTAATGTCAAAAACGTGTCTGCCAGGTTGCCTATTGGCATTCGGTCAATATGGCATTCCTGAAACTTCGCTGTCAATAATGTGCCCTTACCTGGTTGAGATTGAATGGTCAAATCTCCATTGCAGGCGTTTGCAGCCTGTTTAAGTAATGGAATTCCAAGACCCACTTTACGGGTGGTTCGGCTGGTAATGAAAGGGTCCATCACTTTTGCGATCAATTCGTCGTCCATCCCCTGACCATTGTCTTTGACCGTAATAACCAGCTCATCATTCCTGGTATCTTTTCTGATACCGATTGCTATCTGGCTTGCACCAGCAGCAATGCTGTTTTCAGCGATATCCAGAATGTGGAGGGCAAGTTCTCTCAAGCCACTGCCTCATCACTTAGGACTTTTTTGACGATTTTTTCGAAACCGGAGGGTTTTACCCGACCAACGTTCACCTCGTCAACAACGATTACTGGTGCCTGGCTGCAGGCGCCAACACAGCGACAAATTTCTAATGTGATCATTCCGTCGCTTGTTGTTTGACCAGGGTCGATGCCCAAGATTTGTTTGGCTTTGTCAATCATCTGGTTGATACCACCAACATAGCATGCGGTACCGATACAGAATTTAATCACATGCTTACCGCGGGGAACAGTGGTAAAGAAAGAGTAAAAGGAAACCACGCCATGGACTTTACTCACCGGAATGCTCATGCTTTCAGCAACATATTCTTGCATTGGGGCTGAAAGAAAGCCAATTTTTGATTGAAGATTATTCAAAACCACCATTAAACCACCATCAAGGTCGATGCTTTGTTCGATGATTTCGTCAATGATTGGCCTCAACATTGGGTTGTAAAGCGGGTCAATCGGCTGGGTTGTACTCATCATAGTCGTATTTTCTCCTTGTACAAAGCACTGTCATACTTTGTGAATTAATATACAATAAGTGTAACCTCGAACCCGAGATTGGTCAACGCATTACTGCGGAATAACATTTCGTATGTGTCATTGCAGGGTGCCGGAAGAACGATCCATTTTTGATTATTTTCCCATAGAACAAACTCCAGCAGGACATACTCCAAGTTTTATGTGGGCTTCCACTTCGGCTTTGAAATGGTCGAGCATATTCTTGATTGGCGTTCCGGCGGTCTGTCCCAAACCACAGTTAGAGAATTCTTCCATCCCCTGACGCAGCCATTCAAGCTGTGCCAGGTGTTCCATTGTCCCCTTTCCTTCGCTGATGGCTGTCATAATCTCCAGGGCTTGTTCCGTGCCGATGCGGCATGGCACACATTTTCCACAAGACTCGACCTGGAAAAACCGCATTAATACCCGCACACAGTCAACAATGCAATTGCTGTCGTCGCAGATCAACAAAGCCCCAGATCCCAATGAAACACCTACATTCCGATATGAATCAAAATCCATGGGCGTATCTTGCAGAATCGCTGGAATGATGGAGCCACTTGATCCTCCCGTCTGGGCAAACTTGAAAGCGCTATTTTTCATTCCTTTCCCATAAATCCCGATCACCTCTCTCAGCGTGATACCCATCGGGACTTCCATCAACCCGGTTTTGTTCACGTTGCCAAGAATTGTGTAGACTTTTGTGCCCGGGCTGGAAGGGGTGCCTTGGGCACGATACCAGTCCGCACCGTATTGGATGATTGGGGGGATATTGGCAAAGGTTTCAACGTTGTTAATCAGGGTTGGCTTGCCCCAAAGCCCGTGAGTGGTGGGATAGGGTGGTTTCTGCCTGGGTTCACCACGTTTGCCTTCGATCGACTCGAGCAGGGCGGTCTCTTCGCCGCAGATATAGGCGCCAGCACCTGAATGAACATGGATATCGAAGTCAAATCCGGTATTGAGGATATTTTTTCCCAAAACTCCGAATTCTCTCGAAGCCTGGATGGCGTTGGTTATCTTTTCCAATGCATCGTGGTATTCGCCCCTGATGTAAATATAACCTTCGTCTGCACCACAGGCATAACCAGCGATCAGCATAGCTTCGATCATTGAGAATGGGTTGCCTTCTAAAATGACCCTGTCTTTAAAAGTTCCGGGTTCGCTTTCGTCTGCGTTGCAGACGATATATTTTTTATCGCCCGGGGCATCTCTGACAGCCTGCCATTTGATGCCAGCAGGGAAACCAGCTCCACCGCGTCCACGCAAACCGGATTTTTTAATGATGTCGATTATTTTTTGAGGTTCCATTTCCATTGCAGTCGCAAACGCCTGTCCACCATCATGAGTAAGGAAGTCGTTTATGCTGGTTGGATCGATCACACCGACATATTCAAGGACAATTCTGTTTTCTGCTGGCATGGTGCCGGTTCGCTGTAAGAGCCAGGAGATTCGTTTCATCTCGAACGGATCGCTGACCTTCAGGGCTGGGGCAACACGCCCTTTGTAGAGATGCTCAGAGACAAGGAAATCCACATCTTTTTCACTAATCGGACCATAAGCCACTGCTTCTGGATAGATAATCACCAGCGGTTGAGATTTTGCACTGCTGGAATCCGGGATGGTGGTCAGATGGACTTCGCGACCAAGATCATACTTTTCGATCGCCTGATGAAAGTTAGCTATAACAGCTTCAGATCCTTTCAACTTGCTTGATTCGCCGTTTGATATCAAAACCATAGATCGGTAAACTTTCATCAGAACTCCTACTCGTATTTGGCGAGAATCTCGGGCAGGTTTTCAGTTGTCAGATTCCCGTGAATAGTATTGTCGATCGAAAGGACAGGACCGACTTCGCAAACTCCCAGACAGCTGGTGGTCAGTAGCGTAAACCTGCCATCAGGACTGGTTTCTCCCGGCTGGATACCCAGTTGTTCCAGCAAGGCGCGATATAATTCGCGCCCCCCGACAACATGACAGGGCAAGCTTTCGCAAAACTCAATCACATGCCTTCCTCGCTGGGTCGTAGGGAGCATTCGGTAAAACGTTGCAACGGAGAAAATTTCGGCAGCAGAAATAGATGTCTGGCGGCTAATTTCCATAATTGCTGTATTGGAAATGAAGCCAAAACGGTCGGCAACCTTTTTAAGGACCGCAATGAGAGCCTCCTTGCTTCGACCGGTTTCATGGACAATATCGCGAATTACATTTATCGCATCGACATGGTCATAGCTTAGTCTTTGTTGATCAGCTGTACTTTCCATAAAGCTCCTAATAATTGTCTGACGATGGATCTGGTTTAAATTGGGCGCATGTTCAGCCCACAAAACAATGACAAAAATTACGAACAACGAAAGAAACCTTTGTTTCCAGGTGGAAGGCAAGTCTTAAATTCAGATCATTTGATCCGCTATTGCAGAAGGTTGGGTAGTTAACTCGTATGTATTTCATCTGGCATTAATCCTTATTGGAAACCATTAAGCCAGGAATTGTTTTAGGAATATGTTTAGTAACAAGTATAAAACAAAGGCGTCAAATTGACAATTGAAAAATTGGTAAAAATGATTTGTCAGAATCAATGATTAGCAGTTCCACAAGCTTTCTCAACGCTTTTTTACCTTTAATAAAAAAGGGAAGGATAAGCTAAGCGCTATCATGTCTGTTCTAAGATTGCTTTCTTGATATTCGCAATTGTAATCTCACTGATTTCGAGTTCGGTCATGCCAGCCAAACCTTCCAAATCGTGGGCATCTCCATTCTTGATTATGTGGATGCCTTCAAGTTCAGGCCAGAGAGTACGAACTTCCGGAGTGCTTTCGTAACTTGATATTTCCACAATCTCGAGATTCAATTCCGGTGGAATACCACCCAGGCGGGGGAGCATCCCATTTTCTTCCCGCTCCACATGAGCAGGGATAAACAATCCGCCCAATTTGTTAACTTCATTCTGAGCCTGAAAGATTGAAAGTTTTGAGGCTGTGTGCAGCAGACGTTCTTCTTTGCGTAAAAAATTGCCATGTTTGTCTACTACAAGCTGGAAACCAAAAAAATCGTCATTATTCTTGTAATCAGGGAGGTTGCCTTCAACAATTTTCTCAAAGACCTGCAGTTTTTCCAGTGTGTCGAACAAACAAAGTACATGAATCTCTTCTGCAGTCTCGAGCTCCATGCCTGGAACGACGGTAATACCCGTTCCTTCAGCAGCTTCAAGCATCGCAGGCACATTTGCGGCGGTATTATGGTCGGTAAGGGCGAGAATATCGATATTGGTTTGGAGTGCTTTCTCAATGATAAACGGAGGGATCATCTCCAGGCTGGCACAGGGAGATAGCACAGAATGTACATGCAGCTCCATGCGATGGATGGGCATCGCTTACTGATCCTTGATCCCTAAATCCCAGAGTTGACCGGCAATAGTAAAGTTGCTTGCGTTTGAGGAAAGCAAGACAATCTCTTCCATGTTGGCACGGTCAATCGTTTCCTGGTTTGGCTGGGCATTTTCGGTGATAACGATTGCCGATATTTCCAGCAAGCTGGCTACTGCTACAATATTTGTATTTGCGATCAGAGTGACCCAAATGCTGTGAGGCTTTGCTCCGGTCATGACACAGCTAAGCAAGTCAGACTGATATCCTGAGTCTACTTGGATAGAGGAAAAATCTCTTTCTTCGGTAAGAAGGGTTAAATCAAGTTTTTGCATGATTGTCTGAAGGTCCATAGTCTTTCCTACTCGTGTGTTTTATCCAGGTGTATCATCAAATACAGATTTGTCCCACTTTCTTTTGATGAGTTTATGACCATTTCGTCGACACAGTTATTGATATTAACCAACCCCATGCCGGCACCAAAACCTTTATTTCGCACATCAGAACTCGCAGTTGAGAAACCAGGGGTCCTGGCTTTTTCAATATCTGGGATCCCTGGACCATCATCATAAGCTTCCATCACGATTCTGTTTTGTTCAACTTCAACCCGCAGGAAACCTCCGTTATTTGTATGGATGATGAGGTTCATTTCAGCCTCATAAACCGCAATACCACATTTGCGCGCGATCTGGTTGGATGCGCCCAGACGTAATAAGGCTTTCTTGATCCGGTTGGAAGCAGCGCCTCCATGTAAGAAATCATCTTTTTTAATGGCATAACGCAGAATCACGCTGGTGCGATCTGAACTAATATCTTCAAACAGATGGGATGCACGATAACGAATTAACTCTTCTGTCTCAAGATCACGCTGAAGCGCATCTAGTACCCCATTGGATATATCGCCTTTAGTCAGGATGCCAATCAGAAAGTTATTGGCGTCTACAACAGGGAGCCGACCGATTTTAGTCCTGGCAAAGATCTTGAGTGCTTCTACAACCTGGTCAGTGTCACGCACAGTGATGACTTCATGGGTCATATATTCGGTAACTTTACGGTCGATGCGACCATCACGAAGAGAACGAATTAAGTCTTCTGTCGAGAGGATCCCCACCAACTCGTGTTCTCTTGCCACAGGAGCCCCGGAGATTTTATTTTTTCCTATCAGGTCAAGGGCATCGCGCATGCTCATACTGATTGGCAGCGTAAGAGGATCCCTGGTCATCACCTCGGCTATCGTTAGCTCATAAGCGAGTTCCTGGACCCGTGTGATTCTGGATGCAGCTGAATCTGAAAGGAAACTCTGGTTGCTCATGGTAATTTAGCGGTTAATCGCATTTCGATAAGTTGAAATCTTGTTCATAACTTACAATATTATTTTCGGCAAGTCTGGCTGAAAGCTCAAATAAGCCTAAAGGAGAACTGAAAAGAGGCATACCTTCAGCATTGGCAAGCTCGACCATTTCGATTGTAGGCTGCTTTCCCCTGGCAATAATTACCATGCGAACATCTGCAATCAAAGCGGTGCGAATGACCTGTGGGTTATTTAAGCCGGTGATCAAAATTGCTTCCGGTTGGATCGAAGCCAGGACGTCGCTCATCAGGTCTCCGGAGAAAGCCCCTTTAACCTCAATATTCGTGTTTATTCCATCTGTGAGACTTGTCCCATGGACCAGTTTTGCGACTTCAGCAATATTCATGATCAGTCCTTTTCTATAGATGATGAACTAATTTTACACGATACCTGCATGTTATACTATTAAAGATTTTAACTTGAGGTTAAGTATCTATGAAGAATATCATTCGAAGTGTTAAAGGTACGCGGGATTTTTATCCCGATGAGATGGCAAAAAGGTCCTGGTTGATCGATAGGCTGAAAGAAGCATCAGAATCGTTTGGCTATCAGCGATATGAAGGTCCTTGTCTCGAGAGTATCGACTTATACGCCGCTAAATCGGGCGAAGAACTTGTTAAGGAACAAGCCTTTGTTTTCCCTGACCGCGGGGGTGACCCGATCACCCTGCGCCCTGAACTTACGCCAACATTGGCACGAATGGTTGCCGAAAGACAGAAACAGCTGGTTTTTCCTCTGCGTTGGTGGTCGTTCGGACCTTTCTGGCGCTATGAACGACCTCAAAAGGGGCGCACACGTGAGTTTTACCAATGGAATATCGAC
This sequence comes from uncultured Anaerolineaceae bacterium, assembly GCA_964570745.1. GTDB lineage: Bacteria > Chloroflexota > Anaerolineae > Anaerolineales > Anaerolineaceae > Mesolinea. The sequence continues at coordinate 16,775 of CAZMZQ010000001.1, read as the reverse complement.
TTGATAGGCAGCAATGCCGTCCAGGCAGATGCTGAGCTTTTGGCTGTTGCTGCCAACTTCTTCAGATTGGTTGGTTTGAAGAGCGAGATGGTCCAGATATTGATCAACGATCGTCGTTTGATGGACAGAAAACTCACCGAGATTGGCATCAAGAGTGAGGCGAAGCCGGCCCTGCTCAGACTGATCGACCGCATTGACAAACAACCTTCCGATGTTTGGGAAAAGAACGTCGCTGATCTTGGTTTGGATCCTGATCAGATAGCAGCAGTTAAGCAACTGCTTTCGAATACTGAATTGTGGAAAGAGTCGGACGAACTCAGCCAGCTTTTCGATTACCTCGAGGGGCTGGGAGTCTCAGATTATATTCGGTATGAGCCAAAGATCATACGCGGTCTGGATTATTACACCGGGCTGGTCTTTGAGGCTCATGAGGTTAAGGGAGATTTCAGAGCGATCCTGGGCGGTGGGCATTACTCCAATCTGGTTGAAGATGTTGGTGGTGAGCCCTTGTCTGGTGTGGGTTTTGCCATGGGCGATGTCGTTGTGATGCTTGTACTGGAAAAATATGGCTTGCTCCCGAAAGATTTGAGCTATCCCGGCACGGTGTTTATGACTGTATTTAATGAGGATCTGTTGGTCGAATCGATCAGGCTCACGAAAGAACTGCGGGAAGAAGGGTTTTATGTGATCCTGGCAGAGCCAGACAAACTTGCCAGGCAGTTCAAACTTGCCGATCGGCTTGGGGTAAAGTTTGCGCTTGTTTTAGGTCCCGACGAGCTGGCGACCCAGACGGTGATGGTTAAGGATTTACACACTTTTGAACAAAGGTCGGTTCAACGAACCGAAATAAAGGCTATTTTTAGTTGAACAAGCAGGAATGATAAAAGGCTGATTTTGCTTGCAGTCCGTTGGGGCTTGTGTTAGAATAGCCGCCTAACGCGGTGCCTGTAGCTCAATGGCAGAGTGCTTCACTGTGGATGAAGATGTTGAGGGTTCGAGCCCCTCCAGGCACCCAGCAAGAACCCGGAAGGGTTCTTTTTTATTGGTGTAAAAGTTTGATGGTTATATGATACCTTCTGTTACAACCTTCAACATCACAACGAATAATTATGATAAAATTTTTATTCAGGCTGTGACGGAAACGAGTAATTCAAGATACTCCAATAGCGAACCCGGAGATGGTGGAAGCCGGGTGGCAAGGTTTGAATGAATATCCTTCCTGAGCTGCAAGCTGAACAAACCTGATGATTTCTTTCGCGGGTAGTAAGTGAGCCGAATGCCTCCCGATAAAGGGGCACCGAGCGCCTGGTTACAACCAGGAAGCGGGGTGGTACCGCGAGCATTTTTTGGCTCGTCCCTGTTGGGACGGGCTTTTTTTAATTATTGGAGGTTCAATGTTTAAACCAGTTTCATCAAGGCTGGATATTCCTACAGAAGAGGAAACCCAGCTGCGTTTTTGGAAAAGGCAGGATATTTTCAAACGATCTTCTGATGACCGCAGAGATCGCCCGCCCTTTGTGATTTTTGAAGGTCCACCAACCGCCAACGGCAGACCGGGGGTCCATCATGTGCTTGCCCGGGCATTCAAAGATATGTTCCCCCGCTATAAAACCATGCAGGGTTATTTTGTCGATCGCCGCGGTGGCTGGGATACGCACGGTTTGCCGGTTGAAATTGAAGTGGAAAAGCAACTTGGTTTCACACATAAGAGTGAAATCGAAGAATATGGCATTGCTGAATTTAACAAACTTTGTCGGGAATCTGCTTTTTCACGCATTCAGGATTGGGAAAAAATGACTGATCGGATCGCTTATTGGGTCGATTTGGATCGGGCTTATGTTACCTATGAAAATGATTACATCGAGTCCGTTTGGTCACTTCTAAAAAATATCTCCGATAAAGGCTTGCTCTACCAGGGACATAAGGTTGTTCCCTATTGCCCGCGTTGCGGCACACCGCTTTCGGCTCACGAAGTAGCCCAGGGTTATGCCGATACCGAAGATCCGAGTTTGATTGTGCGCTTCCCGTTGGTTGATGAGGCTGATACAAGCCTTTTGGTTTGGACGACCACACCCTGGACCCTGCCCGGTAATGTGGCTGTTGCGGCTCAACCGGACGTGGAATATGTAATGGTCACTGCTGATGGCATGGGTGAAGAAAAGTTTATTCTTGCAAAAGACCTGGCTGCAAAAGTCTTTGGTGATCGCCCTTTCCGTGTATTAAAGACAATGAAGGGTAAAGCACTAAAAGGTAAAAAGTATGCGCCTCTGTTTACCTTTTTCCTGCCTGAGAAGCCTGCTTTTTACATTGTAAATGCCGATTATGTGACAACCGAGGATGGCACCGGTCTTGTCCATATTGCTCCAGCCTTTGGTTTGGACGATATGGAAGTTTCAAAGCAATTTGATTTGCCCCTGATCATGTCCATCAACGATGAAGGGCGTTTCTTACCCCAGGTTGAACCTTGGGCAGGTCAGTTTGTTAAAGAAGCAGATCCAGGAATTTTGCAAAACTTGAAAGAGCGTGGTTTGCTTTTCAATTCTGGCAAATTAAGCCACAGCTATCCTTTCTGTTGGCGTTGTTCGACACCTTTACTTTATATGGCACGCTCGACCTGGTTTATAAAAACCAGCGAGATCAAAGGACGCATGGTCGAATTGAATCAAAATATTAACTGGGTTCCGGAACATATCAAGAACGGTCGTTTTGGCAAATGGCTGGAAAATAATATTGACTGGGGATTGGGACGAAATCGCTATTGGGGAACACCGCTGCCGGTTTGGCTTTGCTCGGAGTGTAATCATCATGAAACAGTTGGTTCCCGCGAACAGCTTTCGGAATTGGCAGGAAAAGATTTAAGCGAACTTGAACTGCATCGACCCTATGTTGATGATGTTCACTTCGCTTGTCCTGCTTGTGGCAAGGGGGAGATGAGCCGGGTCAGTGAATTGATCGATGTATGGTTCGATTCCGGGGCGATGCCTTTTGCGCAATGGCACTATCCTTTTGAAAATCAGGAGGAGTTTGGGCAGCAATTTCCGGCGGACTTTATTTGCGAAGCTGTTGACCAGACCCGGGGTTGGTTCTATTCTTTACACGCCATCAGTACGATGGTTCAGGACAGTGAAGCCTTTAAGAACTGTATTTGCCTTGGTTTAATCCTGGATGAACACGGACAAAAAATGTCTAAATCCAAAGGGAATGTGGTTGACCCCTGGGATGTGTTAAACGTGTATGGGGCAGATCCAATGCGCTGGTATATGTACACCGCCAGCCCTCCCGGAAATGACCGTAATTTTAGCAAGGAACTGGTTGGCGAAGTTGTCCGCAGCTTTATGCTCACGCTCTGGAATACTTATTCCTTTTTTGTCACCTATGCCAACCTTGATAAATGGACACCCGATTCAGCGATCATCCCTCAATTCTCCGGGTTGGATGACTGGCTGCTCTCTTCCCTTGAAACGCTGGTGCGGGATGTGACTTACGCTTATGATCACTATGATGTGGTTGGGGCCACCCGCCCAATTGAAAAATTTGTGGACGATCTCTCTAACTGGTATCTGCGTCGCTCCAGGAGAAGGTTCTGGAAAAGTGAATCGGATGCTGATAAAGCTGCTGCTTACGAAACACTGTATAAAGCCCTGGTAACGTTAAGCAAACTGATTGCACCAAGCATGCCTTTTATGGCTGAAACACTTTATCGTAATTTGGTCACCTCGGTTGACCCAGAAGCACCAATCTCGGTTCATCTGGCAGATTGGCCTCAAGTTGATGAAAGTCTGATTGATGAAAATCTAAACAGGGATATGAGCCTGGTGATGAAATTGGCATCGCTGGGTCATTCTGCCCGAAACAAGTCGAATATTAAGGTGAGGCAGCCCCTGGCTGAAGCCGCTTTTGCTGTAGGTAAAGCCGAAGAAGGAGATGTAATCACACGATTTGGTGATATCCTTGAAGATGAACTGAATGTAAAGCGGGTAAGATTATTGGATGGCAGCGAAGAAGCTGTTAGTTATAGCCTAAACCCGCTGCCAAAGCAGTTGGGACAAAAATATCGTAATCTCAGCCCGCAGATCCGGCAGGCAATTTTGGACCTGCCTGCCCAGGAGAGCGCGCTGAAACTGCTGGACGGTATCAACCTGGTTGTCAGAGTGGAAGGCAAATACTATGAAATTCAACCAGATGAGGTGGAAGTGCACACGTCTTCCAAAACTGGTTACGAAGTTGTCGGCGAAGGTCCGTATATGGCTGCTTTGATCACTACCTTGACACCTGAATTATTCCACGAAGGTCTTGCGAGGGAGTTTGTTCGCCGGGTTCAGGACCTGCGAAAAACTTCGGGTCTGGAGATCTCGGATCGAATAAGGATTACTTACCAGGCAAGCTCCGAATTGGCAAAAGCGATCAGTTCTTTCAAGGATTATATTACGAATGAAACCCTGGCACTCGAACTGACCTCTCACGAGTTAAGCGGTGAGTATTTATTTAGAGACAAATTTGATGGCGAGGATCTTGTGTTGCTGATTGAAAAAATGCAGGTGAATGGTTAATGAAAAA
>CAZMZQ010000001.1:10109-12118 GCA_964570745.1 uncultured Anaerolineaceae bacterium | reverse complement strand
CTATTTTCATATGCAGGAAGAGAGCCTGGTCTTCCGGATTTGCCTGGCAATGATGCTTGGTGGTGCAATCGGAAACATAATCGACAGGGTCACGCTTGGCTATGTGACAGATTTCATCGCTGTTGGTCGCTTTCCGGTTTTTAATGTAGCCGATTCCAGCGTGACAGTTGGCGTTTTCCTGATGCTATTAGTATTGTTCCTTGAAGAAAAGAAAGCAAAGAAAAGGGGCGCAGACAATACTGAACCTGAAATTGGATCGAAGGATGACTGAAACCATAAACCTAACTTTCCGTTATGACCAACCGATGCGCCTGGATAAATTTCTGGCAGAGCAAATTGACCAGGTTTCCCGGATGAAGATCCAGGAGATGATAACTGAAGGGTTGGTTAGGGTAAACGGAAAGATGATCAATAAAACTGCCTTCAGACTAAATGCTGGTGACCAGGTTGAAACAGTTTTAATCCTGCCACAGGAATCCGAGCTGATAAAACAACCAGTTGAACTTGACGTGGTTTATGAAGATGAAAATGTAATTGTGATCAACAAGCCAGCTGGTATGGTTGTTCACCCGGGGGCTGGAAACGCAGATAATACCCTCGTGAATGCCATGGTTTATCACTGGCCAGAAATAGCAGCGGTCGGCGAAGCTAACCGACCGGGTATTGTTCATCGGTTGGACAAGGAAACTTCCGGTGTTTTGATTGTCGCCCGCAATACAAAAGCATATGAATGGTTGGTAAAGCAGTTTAAAAACCGAAAACCCCAAAAGACCTATCTCGCTCTGGTCGATGGCATTCCTCCAACTCCTACCGGCAGGATCGAGACACGTATTGGCAGGGATGAGAAACACCGTCAGCGGATGAGTGTGACCTATGGCGATGCCGGGCGTAAGGCCGTTACAGAATATTTCACTAAACAAGACTATTCTGATCACACCCTTCTGGAGGTAAACCCATTAAGTGGGCGCACCCATCAGATCAGGGTGCACCTGGCTTTTTTAGGTTGCCCGGTGACAGGAGATACAGTTTATGGCAGACGGCGAAAAACCATGGAGATCGACCGGTTTTTTCTTCATGCTTCGAGCCTTTTGATTCGGTTACCTGGAGAAAGTCAGGAAAGCGAATTTACCGCTCCGCTGCCTGAAGATTTGAAATTTGTGCTTGACACTTTGGAAAGAGAATAAACCAATGAAGATATTTGATTTTCGTTCTGATACTGTGACCCATCCGACCCCGGAGATGCGCGCTGCTATGGCGTCTGCCCCGGTTGGAGATGATGTTTATGGCGAAGACCCAACTGTAAACCGGCTCGAGGAGATGGCTGCGAAAAAGCTTGGAAAACAAGCTGGTCTGTTTGTAACATCAGGCACATTGGGAAACCTCGCAGCAGTTATGGCGGTTTGTGGACGTGGTGACGAGGCAATCATGGGTACACAGGGTCACACATTTCTGCACGAAGCCGGAGGGGTTTCAGCGCTGGGAGGAGTGGTAATCAATACCATTCCCAACCAGGAAGACGGAAGCCTGGCTCTTAATGATATTCGTGGTGCAATGCGTAACCCCGATGATTATCATGAACCAATCTCACGAATGGTAATTGTTGAAAACACCCAAAATGCTTGTGGAGGTAAGGAGCTGGGAGTTGACTATATGGACTCTGTTGGCACCCTTGCTGATGAATTGGGTTTGCATTTTCATGTCGACGGAGCCCGAATTTTTAACGCCGCTGTTGCCTTCAATATTTCAGCTGAAGCTTTACTAAAAGCGGTTGACAGTGTTACCTTCTGTCTGAGCAAAGGTTTGTGTGCCCCGGTTGGGTCAGTTTTGTGCGGTTCTTCAGAATATATCGGTCGCGCAAGACGAATCCGTAAACTGGTAGGTGGAGGAATGCGCCAGGCTGGTGTAATTGCATCTGCTGGAATCGTAGCGCTTGAAACAATGATTGATCGGCTGGCAGAAGATCATCAGCGTGCCGAAATCCTGGCTGAAGGGTTGGCTCAGATCTCTGG
>CAZMZQ010000001.1:7616-10009 GCA_964570745.1 uncultured Anaerolineaceae bacterium | reverse complement strand
CCAACTCCGGTTGGTCCGGTGGGAGGGACTTTCACTTCGCTTGCTGTCGACCCGAATCAAAACGACAATTTGTATGCCGGGCATTATGGAAGCGGCGTCTATAAAAGCTTTGATAAGGGTGAAACCTGGTACCTAATGAGTTCTGGATTAGATAATCGAACAATTCAATCCCTGGCAACCCACCCATCGGACACTAATATTGTATATGCTGGTACTCATGGCGGGGGAGTGTACAAATCTATCAACGCAGGTAACAGTTGGTCAGCCTCGAACGGTGGAGTTATTGGCAATCATATCGTCTATGATATCGAAATTGATCCGACGAATCCCAACAGAATATATATTGCCACCCGGATAAGCGGGAGCCTTGTTGGTTATGTATATAAGAGTACGAACGCAGGCGCAAGCTGGACCTTGATTTTCAAGGGCGATGTTTTTGATAAACCAGATTATTTTTATGACATCGATATAGACCCGTTCAACTCGAATTACCTTTACTTAAGTGCTCATGAACACGGTTTTTATAAAAGTACGAATGGCGGACAAAGCTTCTTTACCATTAACAATGGAGTCACCGATCTTTCTGCACGCAGTTTTTCGCTTGACCCTGCAAATTCCGGGTTGGTTTATGCAGGGGTCTGGCATGGTGCGGGTGTTTACCGCAGCTGGAACGGTGGGTCCAGCTGGGTGCAAAGCAGTTCAGGACTGCCAACCGGCGTAAAAGTAATGGAAATATACCTGGACCCCTTTGGACACATGCAAAAAAGGATCTTTGCATGTACTTTCGGAAATGGATTGTATAGTTCGGATAATTTTGCGCAGAATTGGTCTTCACGTGGATTGGCTGGTCAAATGATTAATGACATGTTGGTGACTGACGGTAACCCCCAACGTTGGTATGTCGCGACGCAATCGAACGGGATATTTCGATCTAATAATTATGGTTCCAGCTGGAAAACGATCATCGGGCAACTCAGCCTGAACGCGATTAGCGCATTTACTGGAGATACTTCCGTTCAATTTGCTGCTGTCTACGGCAAAGGTGTCTATCAGCTGGATCAGGGTGGGACGACATGGTCAGAGATAAGTTTGCCTTTTGAGGATAAGACAGTAGTTGACATTGCGATGAAGGATGGGTCGTTGATGGTGCTGACACAGAAATCTGTTTTTGAACAGACGGATCATGGCTGGTTGACAATTAACTTGCCAACTGGCATAAATGTCGCAGATTTGGATACTTTATCGCTGTTGTCTGAAAAAACAGGCGTATCCCCGGAGGTTCTCCAGATCGGTGAGCAGCTATCTCAGGATCAAATTCAGCAGGCTGGATATAACGTCATTCCAAACAAGCTTGAGGTGATTGACTCAAATACTTATCTGCTAACTTTTGATAACGGGCTATATTTGCGCGTAGGTGAAAGATGGGAAAGCGTGGGTTTCGACGGAGCAAATATCACCAGCATGGCATTAAACCCTAAAGAGGAAAGTTTGTTTGCTTCTGTTTGTGAACCTGAAAAATCCTGTAGAGTTTTCAAAGAGAAAAATGGAGCATGGTTACAAGCGGATAGTGGGTTGGATGGGGCAAAGGTTGACGAATTTCTCTTTACCGGAGAAAGCCTTTTTGCAGCTGCTGAAACAGGACTCTACATCTGGGAAACTGAAACTCAATCATGGAAATTAGCCCAGGAAACAAACGAACCGCTGTTATCCCTGACCCAATCAGGGTGCGATCTGGCAGCGGGTGGTGTGGGCATGCTGCTCTTCAGCCAGGATTGCGGGAAAACCTGGACACAGGTCAACCTTGATGACAGCTGGCATTACCAGGCTCTCAGTTTCACAAGAGGAGTTCCTGGTCAGTTGATCCTGGGTACCCGTGAAACAGGGGCGGCAATAATCAATATTGATTAATTGCTCAACACACTGACTATGCGTCCAGTATCACTTTTTGTGTTATAAACACAAATACAATTGAGGTATTATGCTAATTGTTCTGTCAGACTTGCACTTTGCAGATTCAAGCTCAAATAGCCTGGTTGGGCATGAATATAACCACAATCTTCCTCCTGAGGTCTATATCTCTTTTTTTAATGAAATCCATGAGTTCATACGCGACAGCGATATAAAAGCAATCGACTTAATTTTGGCAGGGGACATTTTTGAGATAACCAGGGATGCACGCTGGCATAAAGATCATCTTCGTCCCTATCTTCACAATCATGAAATCATCGAAGGGAGTGAAGCTGAAGCACGCGTATTGGAAATTATTGATGCGATCAATCGTGATGAGCGCGTCAGTGCAACCCTGGAAGTGTTTCGACGCCTGGGTGATTTCTTTGAAATACCTGTTCATGTTCATTTTATTCCCGGGAACCATGACCGTTTGTCCAATGCAA
>CAZMZQ010000001.1:0-7516 GCA_964570745.1 uncultured Anaerolineaceae bacterium | reverse complement strand
CTGCGATTGTTTCGCGCGATGAATTGATGGTGATTTATCAACGTCTGATTGATTTTGACAATGTGCGCCCATCAAACGCGTTGGTCAATTTTCTTTTCACTACCCCGGGTTTGAATAAGAGGGAAGTGTGGAAGATTATTGAACCAGTAATGGTCAGATTACTTGACGATCTTGCCTTCAATCCAAAGATTGGACCCAGCTTAATCGATTTTGGTCAAATAAAGGGCGCTTCTGCGATGACCTTGAAGTCGGTTTTGAGCACACGACTTTGGAGATTTGGCTTGCCATTATGGGTGATGAAAGCGCTGCTCAATCCAATTTCTAAAAAATCAAAAATCAGCAGTAACCTTGATATCATTTCACGGGAGCAATGCCTCCAGGATGATGATTCAACAATTCGATGTATTGTGAGCGGGCATACGCATAATGCTCTTGTAGAATTACTCAAAGTTGAGAACGGTGTCGAGACATACTACATCAACAGCGGCACTTTCAGGAATGTAATTACTTCCACCCCAAATATGGGTGATTTTGGCAGACTACGCTCAAAGGCGCGGGTTTTGATTTTTAGTCCAAGAGAACGAAATCCGGAATATGTACGTGAAACTGGCTGGTCGTTCGATTTTACTTCGCGTTACGGTTTTGGTGATCCCAAAGAAACAAACAGGAATGAAGAGATCACTCAGGAAAATCCGGTCGAACTGCATGGATAATAGATAATCAAACAGACAATTATTTGATCTGGGCACTCATTAGGGACCTGACCTTTTCAGCTGTAAATTATCGATCGATTTCCTTTTTTAAATATGCTTTCGCTAACAGGTTCCCCTTCAATGCTTCGATCAGATCTGCACGACGCAGCGCTCGCTTGCGATCAATTTCGACTGATTTTGCCTTGTCATCTGAAAGCTTCCGCAGGGCTTCGATCCAGGCTGCGCTGGAAACCTCGCTGTGGTTGATTCGCCAACGTTCTACGACAATAGGCAGTGAATCCGCATTGACAAGTTTTTGCCTGGTTCGGGTAAGAGTCAGTCCTTGTGATTCAAAGGTAAAAGTCTCCTCTTCGTATTCCGGTTTGATCGGGCAGACTTGCATACATGCTCCACATTTGATGCAATAATAATCTGCCAACACTAATTCGCCTTCCTCATTAATGTGAAGCGCACGTGTGGGACAGATATCTGCACATGCCAGGCAATCCGGAACGCAGCGATCAACTTTTAAGACGACAGAACCAACCCAGGGTTGGCGCACTTCAAAAGCTCCTTTGCTGGCGACCTCGCATTGCCGGCAGTGGATGCAGTTGTTGAAATTGACCCGCATGGTATCGCGTTTTTCATCGTAGCTGATCACATTGGTCGGGCAATTCTCAATAATAAAATCCTTGAGCGTAAAATCGAATTTTTCTTTTCGGAAGATGGTTTTGGCGTCAAACTCTGGAAAGGCACCATATTCAATGACCGGATTTTCAACTTTACCATTGACCGTTAGTTCAATTGCGTGAGTGGGGCAGGCTTCGACACAAACCCCGCAGTTGATACACTTATTTTCGTCTACATCAACGGATGCTCTTTGTAAAATATGTCCATCTTTCAAAACTGCAGGCACATGGCTTAGTGCTTCTTTGGGGCAGACGATTGGACCGATCTGGCAGCCTACGCATTTGTCCAGGTCCCACTTCATCCAGTAATTGCGGGTGAGCATATCCCGATTAATGGTCATCAGGTGTTCGTTTCGGGTCTTTTTGGGAGTTCCACGACTCATAAGTGCTCCTAAAGGTCAGCCGGAAGGGCGTTTAGTTCAGCCAGCGAGTAAACCGGTCCGTCTTTGCAAATATAGGTTGGCCCGAGATTGCAGCGTCCGCACTTCCCGATACCGCATTTCATGCGTTTTTCCAGCGAGGTAAAAATATCTTCGGGTGCAAAGCCGAGCTCCACCAGGGCAGGCAAGGTGAATTTTGTCATAATGGGTGGACCACACACAACCGCGACGGCATTTTCTGGTGAGGGTGCCACCTGTTTTACCACGTCCGGAACATATCCGACATGATGCAGCCAGTTATCTTCGGGCACATCAATTGCCTGGTGAATCTCCATATCTCCATTTTCATGCCAGGCAGCTATATCGTGCTTGTACATACACAAGCCAGATGTACGCGTGCCGTATACGAGGGTGAGTTTGCCGTATTCGTCCCGGTTGGTCGGGTGGTGAAGGTGTTTGGTAAGGGCATAGAGCGTTGAAAACGCGCAGCCACCACCGATGATAACGAGGTTTTTGCCTTTCCAGTCTTCAATTGGAAAACCGTTACCAAGGGGACCGCGCATACCAATGGCATCACCAGCCTTCAGATTATGCAACGCAGTGGTGACACTGCCCATTTTTTGTGCAGTGAACCGCACGAATTCACCTTCCCAGGCTGCGCTTGCTACACCTAACGCAGACTCACCTTTTCCTGCCACTGAGAGCAGGCAAAACTGCCCAGGATTGAAGGCTTCGAAGAAAGCATGGCTGTCTTCGGCATTATCAAAACTCAATTCGAGTGTCTTCAGTGATCGGTCGGTGGATTCGTAGTAGGCACGCAAAACGTGCATGGGGATCGGTGTATAGGGGCTGTGACCGTCAGGCTGCATGGCTCACCTCGAAAGGAAGGGATTGCGCCTGGCGAAGCATGGCGCGAATGTCAAGACCCACAGGACAATAGCGTACACAACGACCACATCCGGTGCATCCGATTTGGTTAACCTGGTCGAGCCAGTAAACATATTTATGGCTAAGGCGCTGCCGGGTCCGTTCCACCCGGGATGGCCGCGGGTTATGCCCGGAAGCTTCCAGCGAATATGTGCGGAACATGCAGGTGTCCCAATTTCGAACGCGTTCTTTGCGTTGGGTTTCATCCACAATGTCAAAGCAGAAACAAGTTGGGCAGAGGAAGGTGCAAACCCCACAACCCAGGCAGCTTTGTGAGATTTCATCCCAATAATCACTGTTGAAATTCTGTTCCAGCTTTTCTTTGAGATTTCCGGTATCAAAGGCGACTGGCATCAAGTCATGTGCTTGCTGTTGAATGGCAATTGTTTGTTCGTAGATTTCTTCAGTCGCAATAGAAAGATCTTTGAATAAGAGTTCTGCGGCTTCAGAAAGGGTTTCTACGAGGTAAAAATCTCCCATGTCGGTCAAAAGGGCATCGAGGTCAGCTTTGTTAAAGGGTCCATAACCGATGGTAGTACAAAACCCATTTTCACACGGTTCATGGCAGCCAAGTCCGATTGTGATTGTCTTTTCACGCCTTTCCACCCAAAATGGATCGGTATAGTTATCCTGGATGAAGGAGGTATCCAGCAGTTGCACAGCCTGGGCATCGCATGGGCGCATGGCGAAGACAATCCGGGGTTCAATTTCATGCCGGGCATCTTCGTAACCACCATATCGGGTGAATTTAACCAGGGTTTCAGTCATTGGTAAAAAGAGTGCTTTAGGAGGGATACGCGTGTTGTGCGGTTCACTTACCAGCACACTATCTTCTGTGAGCGGCATAAAATGTGAAAAGTTCTTCATCTTTTGGGGGATAAAGACATCGTACTTCTCCCGCCAGGACTGCAGCAAAGTGGGTAAAGCTTGTTTTTCGAGGATAAGGTTCATAACTGTCTCTCTCCTCATACCGTGAAACGATTTTTATCGTCCAATGTGATCGTAGCAAAAGGTGGTTGGGTTACAACATCAAGACCGACTTCGAAATTGTATTTAACCCGCATATCGTGGTTCAACTTTTCGGTAAGATAGGTCATCTTGATATCCATTGGGCAGGCTCGTTCGCAGGCACCGCAGTTGGTGCAACGACCAGTTTGGTGGAAGGCGCGCACGATATGCCAACCCTGCATACCGGCGGGGGTAGCGCCGCTTTCTGTCCAGCGTGGTTCGATGTGGTCAACAAAACATTCAGTGCAATAACACATCGGGCAAGCCTCACGACAGGCATAGCAGCGAATACAGCGTTCGGCTTCACTTTGGAACCATGAGTATCTTTCACCTGGAGATTGGGATTCAAATTCCTCAACCGCTGCGCGAGCCAGGCTTGAGTCGCCTTCGGATAAAGGCTCACCGATCAGAATATCGGCACTCATCGGGTTAGGATGAATACAGCGCAGGCAGCTGTTGTGTAAAAGTTCACTCCTCTCAACCAGGTAGTAGCCACTACGGGCATCGATCATCACTTCCTGACCATTATCCTTTACCGTTTTAACCGCTTCACCAGCTTTACTGATAATTTTATGCCAGTCGAGAATGCCTTCACACGGCACTCCGATCAGGTAAAGATTTTCACGTTTTTTTTGTTTTTCGACTACCAGGGCATTGACGGAGCGGTTTTCACAGCCACGAACGACCATGCCCAATTTGCTTTCTTTAGGCAGACGGGTCAGATAGGTTGCAAGATTGTTCTGGCAAAGTCCATCATAAACAAGGTCGTCAACCTCGTCGGGAGAACGGAAGAACGCTGGCTGGGGATGGAGGGGAGTATCACCGGCTTTGAAGGCAACCACAACTTCAACCATACCTTCCGCAAGCACTCGTTTAGCTTCGGTTTTAATTGCTTCGATATCAGGCATCGGGCCCTCCTTCGACAACTTTAGAGCGGGTTACAAGGTTGCTGGCATTTCCCAGCGCCTCCAGCTCCTTCTCAAACGCTGAAAGCTGTTTTTGAATTACACCACGGTCCTGCAAATCGAGCCAGACAAAGCGCACGCGCTGCTTTTCGTAACCGATATGGTCCAGAAAGTCATTGAATTCTTCCAACTGGCGGCGTGCTGCCATATTACCGGTTTTGAAGTGGCACTGTTCGGGCAGGCAGCCACTTATCATAATTCCGTTGGCTCCCCCCTGAACTGCATTGAGCAAATAGAGCGGGTTAATCCGGCCGGTACAGGGAGTTTTAGTCAGGTGAACATTTTTTGGTAATTGGTTATCGACCCAATCCTGGTCTGCTGGTGAAAACAAGCACCACTGGCATTGAAACAAGGCGATTCTCGGTTTTTCAATCATCAGAAAACCTCACTTTCAAGCCATGTCCAGATATTTTCAAGGACGTGGTTATCGTTGAAATCCTGATCAAGCCTGATTGAGGTGGAGCGACAGGCAGCGCTGCACATTCCACAGGCCATACACTTGCCGGGATCTACTTCAGCTACAGAGATCAAACCTCTGAACGGGACCTTCTTTTCGACAAGGGCGATAGCCTCATAGGGGCAGACCTCGACACAGAGACCACAAGCTACACAAGTTAACTCATCCACTCTGGCTGTTTGATAAGGGTTTTGACGACCCTGGGCAACCGCAAGCTGCTTTACGGCGGTAATTACACCTGATATATGGATTTCTTGCGGACAGGCTGGGTAACACAGATCACAGGCAGTGCAAAGCCAGGTGGTTTCATCGCCAAAAGCGGTTTCTTCTAAATTAAAGACCGCTTCACGGATAAGTCTACGGGGGTTATAGTTGGGCTCCAATTTCTCCTGGATCATGCACTTGCTCGTGCAGGTTCCGCAGGAAAAACACATCATCAACATTTCACCACCTGGGATGGCTTTCACTTGTTCTGCCAAACTATCGGTTGAAACGGTATGGTTCATACTGGCACCGCCTTGTTCTGCATTTCGCTGACGATGAAATCAACCTGGATCATTGCTTCTTCGACTCCTGGGATATCATTTAATTTCGTCAGTTTCTTCTCCATCTCCGGTTTTAGGCGTTCAATTTCGGCTTTCAACTCGTTTTCAGGGATAGCGTCAAGCGTGGCTTGCATTTCGTTAATCACGCGGGCGTATTTGTCGCCTTCAGCTGCACTGATCCATTCTGTACGGAACCTGCCGGGACTCATTCCCAAGCGGGCAAACATCTTGTCCAACCGTGCAGCTCGTTTGGCACCAGCGATCTGGCCGGTAATGTAATGGCAGTCCTGCGGATGACATCCAGAATACAAAATAGCACCGGCACCGAGTCTGTATGCTTCGTAGATCAGGTCGGCATCCATTCGAGCTGAACACATCACACGCAGACCGCGTTCGTTGGCACTGTATTCGAAATGGCTGGTTCCAGCCAGGTCAGCACCACCATATGAGCACCACTGGCAGCGGAAAGCTAAAATTTTCTTTTCAGGTTCGACCGCGAGGAGGGTTCGAATTTGAGACAGGACCTGCGCATCGGTGAAATGAAGCTGGGTGATGGCATCGTGCGGACATTCTCCAACACAGGCACCACAACCATGACATTTAGCTGTAATAACCTCGGCAGAGATGCCCTTGGTGTAATCAATAGCACCATATGGGCAGGCGCGTTCACAAATACCGCATGCCTGACCTTTTCCGCTGACACAGCGATCTGGCCAGACCACTGCGACGGTTGGCTCGATCTGCCAGGTTTCGGAGTGCAAAATGCGTGATGCACGTGCTGCTGCGGCAGATCCCTGGGCAACACTTGCAGGGATGTCTTTGGGTCCCTGGCAGGCACCTGCGAAGAAAATCCCGTCGGTTGGACTATCCATTGGTCGTAATTTGGGGTGATATTCCATGAACCAACCGCCTGGGGATTGGGCTACGTTTAACACCGAACTCATGTGGTTTTGATCGGGCTGCGGAATGGCTGCCTGGTTGAGCATTACCATGTCATATTCGTGTTCAACTACACGACCGAGAGTAATGTCTTCTGACTTGATGAAGAGCTGGTTTGTATCCGGGTCTTCCGTGATTTCTGCCGGACGCCCCTGGATGAATTTGATTCCAGCTTCGCGTGCACGGTCGTAGAATTCTTCATAACCCTTTGATGGAGTGCGGATATCGATATAGTAGACCGAAATATCCATATCTGGCATCATTTGTTTCAGAAGCAGAGCGTTTTTAATCGCATACATGCAGCAAAAGTTAGAGCAAGAAGAGTTGTAACGCTTGTCTCGCGAACCAACACAATTGATGATTGCCAGCCTTTGGGGGCGTTTGTTGTCGCTTGGACGCATCAGCGAACCGCGGGTTGGACCAGCTGAGTTGTTCAGACGTTCCATCTCCATCGCAGTAATGACGTTCGGGAAACGACCATAGCCATACTCGGTCATTGGAGTGGGATCAAAATGTCCAAAACCAGTTGCAACCACGATCGCACCGATGTCTTCTTCGATAATGTTATCTTCCATGCTGAAATCTATGGCTTCGAGCGCGCCGCAGGCTTCGACACATTTGTAACAATGGATACAGGCATCCATATCGATGTTATAGATCAGGGGAACTGACTGGCTCATCGGTATGTAGGCTGCCTTGCGTGGTGCAAGATTCATTTCAAAATAATTTGGTACTTCAACCGGGCAAGCTTTCGCACAAGCAGCACAGCCGTTGCAGCGGTCTGCGCGCACATATTTAGCTTTTTCGCGAAGGGTAACCTTGAAATTGCCGACGAAGCCTTCGACTTTCTCGACTTCAGTATAAGCTTTTACTTCGATCAGGGGCTGACGCGCCGCGTCAACCATTTTTGGTGC